>NZ_JBFUFU010000013.1:31726-198839 GCF_056403275.1 Mycobacterium sp. P2_H7
GNGGGGCACCCCCGATCGGGGTGCCCCACTTCATGTTCCGAGTCGAGCTACTTGACGTCTACGTAGACCGTCTTCTCGGCGACGGTGGGCGTGTAATTGTCACCCGTGGAGTCCACGCCGGCGTAGGTCTGCCCCGGGCGTACCGAGACCACCGTCGCCTGCTCGAGTGGAGTGGCGCCCACCCGGTTGACGATGACCTTGTAACCCTGGGCCTGAAGCTTGCTGATGGTGTCCTGGGCAGAGCCCGGACCGGACGGAGCGGCAAGTGCAGGCGCCGCCAAATCGATGACAGTGGTGGCCAATCCGCCCGCGATGGCGGCAGCGATATTGAACTTCTTCATGTGCTGTTTCCTCTTCTGCGTCTTGACGTTCCGCGCCGCGAGGAGTGGCCGCGGTGCGTAACGTCCCCCTGAACCGGTACCGTTGGTCCGGCCCCGATCTGACTGCTTCAACCGGGGAGCCGAACGTTTAATTCCGGCGGCAGAAATTGATCGACAGATGGCAGGATCGCGCGTTCAAGCGTGCCAGGACGCCCATCGGTCCACACTGACCGTCACCACCGGACCGTCCAGCGCGATCCGCTCGTACTGGTGATATTTGGCGCGCAACAACGCATAACCGATCGCCATCTGATCGCCGTGCGGGTGGATCTCGGCGGTGCCGTCCGCGCGGACCCACCACAGTTGGCTCCAGTCCTCGGCGTAGTGGTCGACCAGCAGGCTCACCCGGGGGTTGGCCGCGATATTGGCCAGCCGCCGCAGCCGATGGGTCGATTTACGCTTCGCGTCCACGGCGGTGTACAGGACGTCATCGTGGACGGCGAAGACCACCGGTACCAGATGCGGGAACCCGTCGGCCGTCGTCGCCAGCGTCGCGACAGGTGCCGCAGCGAACAGCTCGGCGGGATCGGTCATCGTCCGGTTCGCGGTTGCGGCGCCACGCTCATCGGCGACCGGGTCACGTTGATCCGCGGTTTGGAGGGCGGTTCGCTGCGCTGACGCGGTGCCGGCCCGGACCGTTCGGGTTCCGGCGCGGGCGGTGGCGGAGGCGGTGGCGGAGGTGGTGGTGGCGGGGGAGGCGGCGGCAGCTCCGAGGACGGGGTGGTCGTCGGGGTGGTGCTCGGCGTGGTGGTGCTCTGGTCCACCGGAGCGTCGTCGCCGGAGTCGGAGAAGACCAGCAGCACGACGGACACCACGATGGCGACGGCCGCGCCACCGACGGCCAAGATCGCCAGCGTCGCTCGCTGGGTGCGGTACCAGGGCGCCGGCGGCGGCTTGAACGTCCACGTCCCCGTGTTGAACGCATCGAACGGTCCGGTCGGGGGGTCGGTGGGCGCGGCCACCGGTTCGTACAGGCGCGGGTCGTCCCACACGCTGGAGTTATGGCCCACCCAGCCGGGGTGTTCGGCCTCGTTCGCGCCGTCGGCACCGGCCAGATCGGCGGCCTCGTCCACCCGGGGTGCCGCTCCCTCCGGGGCCTCGCGTTCCGCCACACCCCAGATGGTATGCGCCGACCTGCGCAAACTCCGATTCTGGCGATCTCGGCACGCCGGGCCGACTGCGCGGGATCCGAACTCCGGCCTTGGCCGAAGGGGCGTCACGGACGCGAAAGCGCCGGTAGGGTCGGTCTGCGTTCATCGCAGGTTCATCGTGGGACGCAGAAGTCGTCACCGTCACGTCACTGTCCGGAAGCTTGTCCCACGGAGGGTTCGCGCATGAGGAAATCAGGGCTTCTCGCGATGACGGCGACCGCGTTTCTGACCGTCGCGCTCGTCGCGTCCTGCGCGCCGCCGGAGAAGAAGGACGAGCAGAGCGGCAACAAGGCGAGCGCCGCGACCTCGGCCGCCGACTTCGGCGGGATGGACGGCCTGGTCGAGGCGGCCAAGAAGGAGGGCGAACTCAACGTCATCGCCCTGCCGCCGGACTGGGCCAACTACGGCGCGATCATCGAAGCGTTCACGGCCAAGTACGGCATCAAGGTGAACTCCGCCCAGTCCGGCGCCAACAGCCAGGAGGAGATCAACGCCGCCCAGCAGCAGAAGGGCCGCAGCACCGCGCCCGACGTGTTCGACCTGGGCCAGTCGGTGGCGTTGGCCAACACGGAGGTGTTCGCGCCGTACAAGGTGGAGCACTTCGCCGAGATCTCCGATGCCTTCAAGGACCCGAATGGGCTCTGGGTCAACGACTACGGCGGCTACATGTCGATCGGCTTCGACTCCACCCGGGTGGGCATCGTCGCCGGCGTCGACGATCTGCTCAAACCGGAACTGAAGGGCAAGGTGGCGCTCAACGGCGATCCGACCCAGGCCGGTTCCGCGTTCTCCGGCGTGATGATGGCCTCGGTGTCCCAGGGCGGGTCGCCCGACGACATCGCCCCCGGCGTCGAGTTCTTCGGCAAGCTGAAGGAGGCGGGCAACTTTCTGCCGGTGGACCCGACGCCGGCCACGATCGCCTCCGGCCAGACGCCCGTCGTGATCGACTGGGACTACCTGAATGTCGCGCAGTCCAAGAAGGTGCACGGCTGGAAGGTGATCATTCCGCACAACGCCGCCGTCGCCGGGTACTACTTCCAGGCCATCAACAAAGATGCGCCGCACCCGGCGGCCGCCCGACTGTGGCAGGAGTTCCTGTACAGCGACCAAGGGCAGAACCTGTACCTGGTCGGCGGTGCCCGTCCGGTGCGTGCGGACTCGATGGTCACCAAGGGCAGCATCGACCGCGCCGTGTACGGCACGCTGCCGCCGGTCGACGGCGGGGCGACCTTCGTGTCGATCGACCAGAACAAGAAGGCCACCGAGTATCTGAAAGCCAACTGGGCCAAGGCGGTCGGCTGATCCTTCGCCTGACAGTGCGCCGGATCCGGGAGGCGTTGCCGCTGCTGCCGTTCCTGGCGGTGGTGTCGGTGTTCCTCGTCGTCCCGACGGGGACGGTCCTGGTGAACGCGGTCATCGTGGACGGGCGTTTCTCGATGGCCCGGATCTCGGCACTGTTCACCGAGGCGCCGCTGGCGGCGCTGGGCCGCAGCCTGGTGCTCTCGGGCAGCACCGCGCTGATCGGCGCGGTGTTCGGGGCGGTGCTGGCGTGGCTGATCGTCGCGAGCCCGCCCACCTCGCCGGTGCGCAGGGCGGTGTTGTCGCTGTGCAGTGTGCTGGCCCAGTTCGGCGGGGTGGCATTGGCTTTCGCATTCCTGGCCACGATCGGGCTGAACGGCGTGCTGACGGTGTGGGCGCAGCAGGCGTTCGGCTGGGACCTGGCGGGTTCGGGCTGGCTGTACGGATTACCGGGCCTGATCCTGGTGTACAGCTACTTCCAGATCCCGCTGATGGTCATCGTGTTCCTGCCGGCCCTGGAGGGGTTGCGCGTGCAATGGCGCGAAGCCGCCGTCAGTTTGGGCGCGAGCCCGTGGCAGTACTGGCGCGAGGTGGGTGTCCCGCTGCTCACCCCGGCCTTCCTGGGCTCTGTCCTGTTGTTGTTCGCCAACGCCTTTGCCGCCTACGCGACCGCGGCCGCGCTGGTCAGCCAGGGCAGTCCCATTGTGCCGCTGCTGATCCGGGCGGCGTTGACCAGCGAGGTGGTGCTCGGCCAGTCCGGCTTCGCGTACGCGCTGGCGCTGGAGATGATCGTCGTCGTCGCCGTGGTGATGGTGGCGTACAACGCGCTGGTGCGGCGCACCGCGAAGTGGCTGACATGACGAGGGTGGTGCGCGGGGCACTGTGGGTGCTATTCGCGGCGTTCTTTCTCATCCCGCTGTATGCGATGGCCGATTTCGCCACCCGTGACCTCAGTGGCGGTGGGCGCACCTGGGAAGCCTGGCGCAGCCTCGTCACCGACCAGGAACTTTTTCGCGCGATCCTCACCTCCCTGCTGCTTGCCGCGCTGACGGTCGCCGCCATGCTCGCGCTGCTGGTGCCGACGATGATCTGGGTGCGGCTGCGCGCCCCATGGGCCCGCGGCCTCGTCGAGTTCCTGTGCCTGCTGCCGTTGACGATTCCCGCGCTGGTGGTGGTCGTCGGCCTACGCAACGTGTACCTCTGGGTGACCTACCTGCTCGGCGAATCGGCGCTCACCCTGACCTTCGTCTATGTGGTGCTGGTGCTGCCGTTCGCCTACCGGGCACTCGATGCGGCCTTGTCGGCGATCGATCTGAACACGCTCGCGGAAGCGGCCCGCTCGCTGGGCGCCGGCTGGATCACCACGGTGCTGCGCGTCATCGTGCCCAACATCCGGTCCGGAATCCTGTCGGCGGCGTTCATCTCCATCGCGGTGGTACTCGGCGAGTACACCGTGGCCTCCCTCTCGGGGTTCGACACGCTTCCGGTGCAGATCGTCGCGATCGGGAAAGCGGACGGGCCGACATCGGTGGCGGCCTCCCTGGCAACGCTGATCCTCGGTTTTGCTCTGCTGCTGAGCCTTTCGCTGATCTCCAGAAGGGGGCGCCGAGGATGACCGCCGGTGTTGCGGTGGAGTTGCGTGAGCTGGACCGCCGCTACGGGCCCGTGCAGGCACTCGACGGTCTGACCTTGCGGATGGAACCCGGAGAGCTGGTCGCGCTGCTGGGGCCGTCGGGCTGCGGCAAGACGACCGCGCTGCGGATCCTGGCCGGTCTCGACGAGGCGAGCGCGGGCAGCGTTTGGGTGGACGGCCGCGATATCAGCAGGGTGCCCGCCAACAAGCGCGATATCGGGATGGTGTTCCAGGCCTATAGCCTGTTCCCGCATCTGACGGTGCGCGACAACGTGGCCTTCGGTCTGAAGATGCGCGCAGTGGCCAAGAGGGACAGAGAGACTCGCGCGATGGACATGCTCGATCTGGTGGGTTTGTCGGCCCAGGCGGGCCGCTACGGCGGCGAGCTGTCCGGTGGTCAGCAGCAGCGGGTGGCACTGGCCCGGGCCCTCGCGATCCGACCCAGGGTGCTGTTGCTCGACGAGCCGCTGTCCGCACTGGATGCCAAGGTGCGCAGCCAGTTACGCGACGAGATTCGCCGGGTTCAGCAAGAGGTCGGCATCACGACCCTGTTCGTCACCCATGACCAGGAGGAAGCGCTGGCCGTCGCCGACCGGGTGGGCGTGATGAACGCGGGCCGGTTGGAACAGTTGGCCGCCCCCGCGGACCTCTATACGGCGCCCGCCACGCCGTTCGTCGCCGAGTTCGTCGGGCTGAGCAACAGGATCCCCGTGCAGGTCGTCGACGGCCGGGTGCGGTTGTGGGAGAAGGCGATACGAGCCCTGCCCGGGTCGGTCGCGGGCGCGGGGACGGCGCTGGTCCGACCGGAAGCGGTTCGGCTCAGCGCGGATCCCGCAGGCCCGGCGACGGTGCAGTCGGTGTCGTTTCTCGGTGCGATGTCACGGGTTTCGGTGAAAGCCGGTGACGGGCCACTGCTGCTGGCGCAGGTCGGCGGCGGCCACAGCTTCGAGGTGGGGGACCGGGTGCGCGTCAGTGTGGAATCGGCCGGCGTGCTGGTGGTCTAGTCACGCCATGTCGGCCGACCACGCCATATGCCCTTCGAAGCCAAGTGCATTCGCCATGTCCCGGTGGCGATCCCGGTTTCGGCGATAGCCGGCGTCGTCTCCGTGCGCCTGGGCCAGCAGCGCCCGTAACCGCGCCAGCCAGATCTCGCGCATGGCCAGATTGTCGTCCGCGGTCGCTTGCGCCAGGCGTTCGATCGCCGCTTCGGCGTCGGTCACGTCGCCGGCTGTGCCACCGGCGAGCAGGGTTTCCACCAGAACGCCTGTCGCAGGGATGGCCCACAGCAGCAGTCGTCCGCTCCGGAACAGATGATCGCAGGTGGTGTGCATCAGCGTGATCGCGCCGTCGCGGTCTCCGGCTCGTGCGCTTTCGCGGGCCAAACAGACGTCGATGATCGGCAGATCGCAGAGGTTGCGTCGCTGTTCCAGCAACACTTCGCCGACCTCGACCCCGAGCTGGCGCCCGCGCGCCCGCTCGGCTGCTCCCCGGTGATGCATCAGCGCGATTCCCAAGGTCGCCCTGATGAATCCGACCACGACGTCATCACTGGATCGTTCGGCAGTCCGCAGCGCATGTTCGATCTCTTGTAGCGCATGATCATCGGGCGTCAGCACGCCGAACGGGATGCCCAGCAAGTAGACGTAGCCGGCCACTCCGGCGTAGGAGGCGGGGTCAGACCGGTAGGCCAGAGGCAGGCCGTGCCGCAGGTCGTCCCGCCATCCGAGATGACCGAGTGAATAGCGGGCCATCCCCCGCGACGCATGAGCGAGCGCCAACGGCGACCCGACGAGGAAATTTCCTTTCGTCGAATCACCGGCCGCGAGGTCGATGACGGTCTGCGACCACCGCAACACGTCACCCCATTCGGCACCCTCGATCTTGCCGAAGATGAGCGGGAAGGACAGTCCCACGGTCAAGGTCGGGTCGTCGACCGCCTCGGCGAGGGTCCACGCCTCCGACGCCAGTTGCGAAGCGTCGCGCACCCGGTCTTGATGCGCATAACTGACCACCATGCCTGCCGTCGCGATGCTCAGTGACGCCTTGTCGCCGGCGGCGGCGCACAGCTCCCGCAACAGCTGGAGACGGTCCACGGCGCCGGTGGCGTTGACCCGCCAGCCGGTTCCGCACAGCATGGTGAGCGGGGCGATGCGCATGGCCGGCCGGCCCGGGTCAGCGGCGGGCAACGCGTCGGCTATCGCCTGGGCCCGCTCCCAACTCAGCAGGGCGGCGGTGATATCGCGATTGGTCGCCCACATGGCGGCGCGCATGTGCCAGCCGTAGGCGGCATGCGAATCCCCGGCGGCCTCCAGATGTTCGGCAATGGACGCCGAGTTCTCGTCGACCGACTCGGGATCGCGGGCTTCGATCGCGGCGGCCACCCGCCGGTGCAGATCGGAGCGATCCGATCGCAGCTGCGCCTGGTACGCCACGGAATGGATGAGCGGATGGTGGAACACATACTCCGGTGCCACGGACAGGTCGATGAGCTGGGCCGCCAGCAACTCGTCGACGACGGGCTCAACACCCAACAACGGGAACAGGTCGAGGCGGAATCGCGAGCCGACGACCGCTGCCGCGCTCAATGTGCGCTTGGCCAACGGACCGAGCCGGTCGATACGTGCGGCAATGGTCGCCTGCAGCGTTGCAGGCACGCTCACCTCACCCAACTCCGCCCCGGCCAGGTAGGCGCCCGGCTCCCCGCGCAGCACACCGCGCTCGGCCAGGTCGCGCACCAACTCCTCGGCGAAATACGGATTTCCTGCAGCCCGTCCGGCGATTCGGTGACCCAGCGCGGCAACCGACGGATCGGGGCCGAGCAGTTGTGCGACCAGCGCCGCGGTGTCTGAATCACTCAGCGGGACAAGGCCTACCGTGCGGATGTCGGTCACCTGGGCCAGTGCGCCGCGATACTCGGGGCGGTAGGTGACCAGCACCAGCGAGGGCGTCTGCGGAATCACGGTGACGAAATCGGCCAGCATCGACTCGCTGACCTCATCTATCCAATGGGCATCCTCGATGACATAGACGGCCAGCGTCTCGCGGGCCAGCATCGCCGTACTCACCAGGGCGCTCAACCGCCGCCGGCGGGCATCCGGATCGATCTGCGGCGGAATCGCATCTGGATCGCCGATGCCCAGTAAGTCATCGAGGAGCAGCAGGTCCTCTGGGTCGGCGCCCCGCATCTGGTCGCGCACCCGATCCCGGGCGGCCGCCGGATCCAGGGCGCCGACCTCGGTGGCCGCACGCAACAAATGGGCGACCGCGTGGAACTGCACCTGGCCCGCGTGCGATTCACAGAAGGTGCTGAACACCTGTGCGCCCCGTTGCCGCGCCAGCGCCGCCACCTCACGCACCAACCGGCTCTTGCCGATACCGGGTGGTCCCACCACACCGACGACCGCGCCGTGTCCATCGGCCGCACGTTCCAACAGGCCGTCGACGGCGGACAGTTCCCGGCGCCGACCGACCAGATCCGACTCGGCCCGCCCGGCCCGATGCGGTTCGCCCACGCCCAACAGCCGGTGGACCCGCACCGGCTCCTCGGCACCCTTGATATGAACCAGCTCGGACTCACCCAAGGCCGCCGAGCCGGCCACCAACCGCGCGGTCGACGCGCTGAGCATCACCCCGCCCGGCGGGGCCACCGACTCCATCCGCTGAGCCATGCCCACCTGCACACCGATCGCGGCGTATCCGAAAGATCCGGTACCGAGCTCACCGGCGATCACCTGACCCGAGTTCAGCCCGACCCGCAGCAGCAAGTCGATCCCGTCGCGATCGCGGGCCCCGGCTGCCACCCGCTTCGCTTCCCCTTGAATGCCCAACGCGGCCAGGCAGGCGCGAACAGCGTGATCCTCCAACGCGATCGGCGCGCCGAAGACCGCCATGATGCCGTCTCCGGTGAACTGACTCAGGGATCCGTCGTAGCGATGCACCATGGCCGTGCAGCGGTCCAGCAATTCGGCCATGATCTGACGCATCCGTTCGGCGCCGACGGCCGCGGCGATGTCCATCGAATGGACGACATCGGCGAACAGCACCGTCACCTGTTTGTATTCGGCCGTTGCCGACGCCGACGTGACAGCCGCGCCGCACTTGTTGCAGAACCGAGAACCCGCGGGCAGCTCCGTGCTGCCGCACGATCCACACCACGGTCCCGCTGCCGGCACCGCACCGCGACCGTTCCCAGTGCCGCCCACGTCAGTATCATGGCACCGCCGCTGAGCGAATGCCCGACATATTGCTGTGGCAGTTCTGCCGGAGCAGTTTCAAGACCCTGAGAGGTCGCCCGTGATCTCCGAGATGGCCTCGTTCAGTCGATCCTGGTCCACGGCAATGGATTCACTGGCCACCTCGGTCGCGTTGTGCAGGGCCTCGTTGAGTCGATCGGAGACCGTGTCGGACCCCAGTCGCAGCACACCGTCGGACAGGTGGACGTCGACCAGATGGTGGTGCCCGTTGAGGGTGACCTCGACGGTCTGGGATTCGTCTGTGGCGGTGAAGGATTCGCCGGCCATCTTCTGCAACTGGCTGTCCATCAGATCCTGCAGGCGGCCGGCCTGGCGCAGCACCGCGGCCACCTGCGGGTGCATGTCATCAGTGGGTTCGAAGCTCACTTCTGGTCCTTGTCAGGGGTGTCGCGCCGCCGGCGTGCCCCGATGACGCCTTCGGTCCAGGGCCGATCCTCGGTGTAGAGGTCTTCGTCGGGGCTCAGATTGGGGTCGCGACGCTTCTCCTTGCCCTGCTGGGCGCCGCCCGCGCCGTGGCCCATCCCGCCCATGCCGCCACCCATGCCGCCGCCCATTCCGCCACCGCCCATGGCGGCGGCCGGGATCGCACCGGCGCCCCCACCTCGCGCCCCCGCCGCGGGCCCGACGGTCTCGGCGCCGACACTGGGCTGCAGCGGCAGGGCCGGTGCACCGCCACCACCTCCGGCGCCTGCACCGGAGCCGCCGCCGCCGGCACCCGTGGAGGCGGGGCTGACACCCGGGTCGTCGAGGCCGAGGTCGGGCACGCCGCCATCGGGCAGTCCGCCGCCGGGAAGGCCACCGCCCGCCGGCGAGCCACCACCGGAGGGGGAGCCACCCTTGCCGGACGGGCTGCCGCCCGAACCCGATGGACTGCCACCGGAGCCGGACGAGGACTCCGACGGCGACTGCCCGGCCGACATCGGCTCCATACCCTGGGACGAGGCGGGCGCCGAGGGTGGCGACGCCGCGCCGGCCGACTGCCCGCCGCCGGCGGCCGGATTGCCGCCACCGCCACCGCTTCCGCCGCCGGATCCACCCGATGAGCTGCCACCGCTCCCGCCGCGCCCGGCGAATCCCGGTTCCCGGACCTTCACCTGATCGAACGTCGCGTGGCCGGCGTAGTTCTGCCGCACCTCGTCGGACTGCTGCTGCAGTTTCACCATCTCGGCCTGCACAGCCTGCGCCTGCACCTCGGCCTTGGGGCCGCCCTCGGCGAGCAACCGGGCAATCGCCTCCTTGGCGGCCTCATACCGAAGGAACAGGGGTGTGTGCTCGGTCAGCGCCGTCACGTGGGCGTCGGCGACCTGGGTGGCCGCCTCGGCCAGCCGGCGCCAGGCCGCACCCAGATCGGTGCACCAGTCGCCGTAGTCGTTGAGCCGTTTGTGGGCGGCGTCGGCGGCCTCGCCCTCCCAGTCGGTCGCATCGCGCATCGGACGGGCACCGTCGGCGCTGTCCGCTGCCAGCCCCCATTCGACGGCGGCCGAGCGCAGCGATGCCTCGTTGCCGCTGAGTAGAAGTGCTTGTGTCTGTTCGATATTGCTGTAGCCGCCACCGTCGAGTGACTCGGGAGCGGACGGGCCGTCCGGAAGCGGCGGCAGCGGGGTGGACGGCGGCCGCAGCGTGATCGCCTCGACCGCCGAGTGCCGCTGCGGATCGTCGAGGGTGGTCTTGTACTTCTCGTCCACCTCGTCGTAGGCGGTGGCCGCGGAATCGAGCATCTCGCCCAGGCGGTGACCCTCTGCCTCGGCGATCTTCTGATGCTGTTGCAGCGCTTCGGCATTGGAATTGAGATTGGCAGCGGCCGACACCGCCAGCGGAAGCTGATCCGGGGGCATGGCCTGGGCTTCCGGCTGGTACCAGAACACTCCCCGCATGGCGCCGGCAAGACCTTTGAGTTCGGCGGTGTTCACCTTGGCTTCGGTGGTCACGACGCGCCTTCCAGCGCCATCTGGTAACGGCTCTCCTCACGCGGATTGATGAGCCGGATCGGCAACTGGCCATGCCGCGGGGTACCGATGAAGTTGCTGCGCAACATCACTCGGCCGACACCGGAGTGCGGGCCGAGGTAGGTCGTGGCGTTCGGCCACGTCACCTTGGCCTCGGTGCCGATCCTGGCGTTGACGAACCCGGCGAACTCGCGGAACTGCGGTCCCAGTGTCACCACACCGCCCGCCGCGGCGGACCGGATGACGAACTGCGTGAACAGCCGGGCGTCGCCGAGGTTGATGCTGACGTCGACGTCATCGAAGGGCATGTATACCGGGTAGCGGTCGGCGGTCTCGCCGACCAGTACACCGGCCGAACCGATCGGCAGTTCGTAGTGCCGATCGGAGACCGGACTCTCACCGAGCAACGCCGCGCGCTGGCCACCGAACAGGCACGAAAAGCCGCGCGGGGTGGTGGGATTGGCCAGTGTGGTCAGTAACACCGTGGTGGTGGGTGCGCTTCCCGGGCGGATGCGCACCCGGGTGATGGTGTGGTCGGCGCGGGCCGACCACCACACGTTCGGGCCACCGGGCGCGACGTAGGCGGCGGTGAAGGTGCTGCGGCCCTTGATCGATGACCAGGATTCGCGCTCGAAGCTGATCTCGGTGGCGCGGTCGAAATCGTCGAAACTGCGTCCGCAGCGCGCATCGATGCCGTTTCCGGCCAGCTGATCCGCGATCCGCGTGGTCGACGCGACCAGATAGCGGGCCAGGCCGGCAACACCGGATTCGCGGCGCTGCGCGGGCCTGCGGGTGCGTTCGGGATTGGCGCGCAACACAATCCAGGTGCGCCTGTTCGCGGGCGCCGGGTACGGTCCGACCACCTGTTCGTACAGGGCGACCAGGCTGGCCGGTGCGGTCTTACCCACCCGGTAGCCGGCGGAGACGACGTCGGCCTCCAGTTCGGGGCAGTGCGCGGCCAGGAGTTGTTCGACGAGCCGGGTGTCCACCACGTCGTCGGTGAACGCCTCGCCGGAGACCAGCACCGTCGGCGTGAAGGCGCGGGGAACGAGTTCGATGGTGGCGATCAGCTCGTCACCCTCCCACCGCACCGCGACGTGATCGCCGGGCAGCACGGTCGCACCGACATCGGGTTCTGACGGCGCAGGTGGGGGGACGGTGTGGCGCCGGCGCCAGGAGAACAACGCAGCGACCCACCCGGTGAGCCGTCGGCCCCGGATGGTGAGGGTGGTCGCGATGGCGATCAGCACGCCGAGAGTGATCCCCAGCCACAGCAGCTGCAGGGGGATCGATACGACGATGCACGCGGGGATGAGCACCGCCGCCCACAACAGGTGCGCGGTGCTGAACCGGAAACCGAACTGGCCCAGGAACTCTCTCATCGGCGTCGCAACGCTCGCCGGGCGAGTGCGCCGATGCCGAGGATCAGGGCCACCGCCGTGCCGGTCAGCACGACGATGGTGATGGGCCTGCGGTCCGGCGGCGCGATGTACACCGGTGGCGGGATCTGCTTGACCCGGTAGGGCACCCCCTTGGGGCCGGCGGGCACATCCCAGGTGAGGGCGGCCACCGGGTCGATGACACCGGCTCCGACGTAGTTGTCCACACCGCCGCCGGGATGCCGGGCAGTCGCCGTGATCCGGTTCATGACCTGTGCGGGGGTGAGGTCGGGGAAGCGCTGGCGCAACAGCGCCGCCAACCCGGAGACGTAGGCGGCCGCGAACGAGGTTCCCGCGATGGGGATGGGCCCGTCGGTGCCGGCCAGCGCGTTGACCGGGTTTCCGTCGTACCCGAGCGCGGTGATGTTCTCGGCAGGGGCCGCGGCGTCCAGCCACGGACCGGCCACCGAGAAGCTGCTGGGTTGTCCAGTCTGCCCGATCCCGCCGACGGACAGGACCAGCGGCGAATACCAGGCAGGCGACACGATGGTCTGGACCTGTTTCCAGCCGCGCGGATCATTGGGTTGGTCGGCCTCCGGCGGCGGGTTCTGGGTGCAGTCCTGACCGGTGTTGCCTGCGGCGACCACGATGACCGCACCCTTGATGTTGACGGCGTAGTTGATGGCCGCACCCACACCCGACTCGTTGATCGGGCGGGTCACCTTGTAGCAGGCCGCCTCGCTGATGTTGATCACCTGCGCACCGAGATTGGCGGCATGCACGATGGACCGGGCGAGGCTGCGCAGTGAGCCCGCGGTCTGGGTGCTGTTCGGGTCGTTGGGGTCGGTGCGGGACCCGACCGGCTGGAAGTTGTCCGAGGTCTGGCGCAGGGACAGGATGCGGGCGTCGGGTGCGATGCCGACGAAGCCGTCGGTGGGTGCGGGCCGTCCGGCGATGATCGAGGCCGTCAACGTGCCGTGCGAATCGCAGTCGGACATGCCGTTGCCGGCCTTGTCGACGAAATCGCCGCCCGGTTCGGCCGGCACCCGGGGCGAGCCGTTCACCCCGGTGTCGATGACGGCGACAGTTATGCCCGCCCCGGTTGCGAACTTCTGCGCGTCCGCGATCCGCAGGTAGTCGTTGGCCCACGGCTTGTCGGTGAAGTTCGCGTTCGGGAACGCGATCGGGGCCGAGCACACCCGCCGTTGCTCGGTCGGTTGATCGGGCCCTGTCTCGTCTGGTGGAACGGCTGCCGGATCGATCGTCGGTGGCTCGATGGCGCCTGCCGGCGGGGCGGTGCCCACCAGCAGTGTCAGTGCGGCCAGTAGCGCGGCGATTCGTCGCACGGTCGTGTCACTCCCCCTTGCAGATCCCCCGATGCGGATGTGCCGGCACAACCGCAGCAAAGCGAAGGCCGCACTGATGCGGCGTGTTCTCGCAACGTCAGCCTGCCAGACGGGTCCAGCGGGCTGTGTCAGAGCAATATTACGGGGGCGAAGAAGGGGTCAGGAGCGCTTTCTGGGCGCGGTCAGGCGTCCAGATCCTGGGCGACCAGGTCGGCGACGGTGGCCAGCGCCGCCGCGTCGTCGGAGGCCACGGTCACCTGGGCGCCGTTGCCCGCACCCAGGGTCATGATCATCAGGGCCGAACCGGCATCCACGGGTTCGCCGCCATCGACGGCCAGGGTGACGGGAACACCGGCGTTGACGACGGCTTCGGCGATGATGGCGGCTGGCCGGGCGTGCAGGCCGATGGCGGATCCGACGGTGACGGTCTTGCTGGGCATAGCTCTTCTCCTATTTATTCGGTGGGTGATTCAGGCGGTGACGGGGGTCTTGGTACCGGCGAACTGTTTGGCCAGGACCACGGCGAGTGCGGCGACGAGGGTGCCGGCGACCAGGGCGACCAGGAACCACACGAGGTGGCCGATCGCGAAGAACACGAAGATGCCGCCGTGCGGCGCCTTCAGCGTGACGTCGAAGGCCATGATGAGCGCGCCGGTCACGGCACCGCCGGCCATCATCGAGGGGATGACGCGCAACGGGTCGGCCGCGGCGAACGGGATGGCGCCCTCGGAGATGAACGCGGCACCGAGGAACCACGCGGCATTGCCGTTCTCCCGTTCGGGCTCACTGAAGAGACCGGGTCGCACGCGGGTGGCGAGCGCCATGGCCAGCGGCGGCACCATGCCCGCGGCCATCACCGCGGCCATGATGCGTAGCGATGCGACGTCGGTGACGTTGAGCCCCGCGGTGGCGAAGGCGTAGGCGGCCTTGTTGACCGGGCCACCCAGGTCGAAGCACATCATCAGGCCGAGGATGACACCGAGCAGGATCACCGAGGCACCGGTCAGCCCGTTGAGCCAGTTGGTCAGCCCGGAGGTGATCGCGGCCAGCGGACGGCCCAGCAGCATGAACATCAACAGGCCGACGATCAGCGACGCGAACAACGGGATGACGACCACCGGCATGAGGCCCCGGAATACCTGTGGCACATTCATCTTGCCGATCCACAGGGCCGCGAATCCGGCGATCAAGCCGCCGACGATACCGCCGATGAACCCGCCGCCGACGAAGACCGCGACCGCACCGGCGGTGAAACCCGGTGCGATGCCGGGCCGGTCGGCGATGGCGAAGCTGATGTAGCCGGCCAGCGCCGGGACAAGGAACATGAAGGCCAGGCCCCCGAGCGTGAACAACACCGCGCCGAGGTACTGGGTGAAGCCGCCGGACGGCAGATTCACCAGGGAGTTCTCCGTCGCGATGTGGGCACCCAGTGAGTTCATGCCGTAGGACAACCCTTGCGCGCCTTCGGGAGCGTTCGCGATGTCGTACCCCGCGAACAGGAATCCCAACGCGATCAGCAGACCACCCGCGGCGACGAACGGGATCATATAGCTCACGCCGGTGAGCAGGATCTGACGCAGCCGGGTGCCCCAGCCCAGGCCGCCGGCGGTCGAGGCGCCTGCGGCGGCCTCCTCGGCGGAGCCGGACACCCGCGCGGCGTTCGGATCCTTTGCCGCCGAGACGGCTTCGGCGATCATGGTGTCGGGTTCGTTGATCGCACGCTTCACACCCGAGGCGATGACGGGCTTGCCCGCGAACCGCTGCTTGTCCTTGACCCCGACATCGGTGGCGAAGATGACGGCGTCGGCGCCGGCGATGGTGTCGGCAGGTAGCGGGGTGCTGCCCGAGGACCCCTGGGTCTCGACGGTGAACGTGACACCGGCCCGCTCGGCGGCGAGTTTCAGGGCGTCGGCCGCCATGTAGGTGTGCGCAATGCCGGTGGGACAGGCGGTGATCGCGACGATCGAGGTGGCCTTCACGGCTGCCGCGGGTGCGGCCGGGACAGGAGCCGACGCCGGTGCGGTCGCGGATGCCGGGTTCACCACGCCGTCGACGAGCGCGACGAGTTCGTCCGCGGTGGCAGCCGCGCGCAGCGAGGCCACGAACTCCTTGCGGACCAATGCGCGGGCCAGGCTGGAGAGCAGCTTGAGGTGTTCGGCGCCACCGGATTCCGGTGCGGCGATGAGGAATACCAGATCGGCGGGGCCGTCGGGAGCGCCGAAATCCACTCCGGGCGCCAGGCGGGCGAAGCCGATGGTCGGCGTGTCGACGAAGGCCGAACGGCAGTGCGGGATCGCGATACCGCCGGGCAGGCCGGTGGCCGACTGGGCCTCGCGGGCCATCGCGGCGGCGACCAGTCCGTCGGTGTCGCCGGTGCGGCCCGCGCCGGCGAGCAGCGTGGCGATGCGGGTGATCACGGACCGGCTGTCGGTGCCCGCGTCGGTGTCGAGTAGCACCAGATCGGTGGTGATCACCGGTTGTGCGGCGTCGGTGGTTGGCATGAGCTGACCTTCTTGTGGTGGGGTTTCAGGATCCGGTGACCGAGGGTGAGAGTGACCTCACGGCAACGGCTTCGGTGTTGATCTGCAATGGTGCGGGAAGGGCGGAACCGGGCAGGGCGGCCGCGGCACTGCCGTAGGCGACGGCCATCTGCAGCCGCTGGGCGGGTGCGGCACCCTCGAGTGCGGCGCGCACGTAGCCGGCCAGCGAGGAGTCCCCGGCGCCGACGGTACTGCGCGGGACGGTCGGTGGCGGCGTCGCCAGCCAGCTGCCGGCACCGTCGACGAGCACGGCTCCCGCCGCGCCCAGGGTGACCAGGATGGCGGCCGCACCGCGCTCGACGAGTTGCCGGGCCGCCGCGACCACCGGTCGGGTATCACCTTGGGCGGCAGCTGTTTCCAATTCCTCAGCCGAATGGCCGGTCAGACCGGCGAGTTCTTCGGCATTCGGCTTGATCACGTCGGGAGCTGCGGTGCCGAATCCGTCGGCGAGGGCTGCCAGCGGTGCATCCGAGGTGTCGACGGCGACGCGGCAGTCGTACCGCGCCAGCTCGGCGACCACGTCGGCGTACCACCGGGCGGGGATGCCGGGCGGAAGTGACCCGGACAGCACCACCCAGTCGGCGCGCTGGGCGGCCTGCAGGACGGTATGGGTCAGTTCCTGCAGGGCCGACGCGTCGAGCGCTGCGCCGGGCTCGTTGAGTTTGGTTGTGGTGCCGTCATTTTCGGTGACAGCCAGGTTGGTGCGCACCTGCCCGGGAATCGGCACGTTGCGGAACGACAGGCCGATGGCCCGCAGCGCGGCCAGCATAAGATCGCCATCTCCGGCCGGCAGTACGGCCAGCGTGTCCAACCCGGCCAGGGCGAGTGCACGGGACACGTTGACACCCTTGCCGCCGGGCTCGTCGGTGACCGAACCGAGCCGGTGCACGGCGCCCCGGGTGAGGGGAGTGTTGAGGGTGACCGTGCGGTCGATGCTCGGATTGGGGGTGACGGTGACGATCATGCGGGGCCTCCTGCGAGGACGATCTCGATACCCAGTCCGGCCAGTTCGGCGTGATCGGCATCGGAGATCTCGGGGTCGGTGATCAGGGCGTCGACGCTGGACAGCGGTGCGAAACTGACCAGCTCCTCACGCCCTATCTTGGAGGAATCAGAGGCCACCACAACGTAATTGGCGCTACGGACCATCGCTCGTTTGATCGCGGCCTCGTCCGGATCGGGGGTGGACAGACCGTGGCGGGCGCTGATGCCGTTGGTGCCGATGAACGCGATGTCCACGCGCAGGCAGTCGAGCACGGCGAGTGCGGCGTCGCCCACCGCGGCCTGGGTGAGCCCGCGCACCCGTCCGCCCAGGAGTTGCAGGGTGACCGACGGAACGCCGGCCAGTCGGCCGGCGATGGGTACCGAGTTCGTCACCACGACGAGGGCACGGTCGGTGGGAATGGCCGCGGCGATCCGGCTGGTGGTGGTGCCGGCGTCCAGCAGCACGCTCGATCCGGAGAGCGGGAAGAACTCGTGGGCGGCCGCGGCGATCGCGTCCTTGTGGTCGGCGCGGGTGGTGTCGCGCTCGTTGACGTCCTGTTCGACCAGCGCCAGGGATCGGGCCGGGACGGCGCCGCCGTGCACCCGCCGCACCAGGCCGGCCTTGTCCAGGGCGGCGAGGTCGCGCCGGACGGTTTCGGTGGTGACGTCGTAGGCCTGCGCCAGTTCGGCAACGGACGCGCGGCCCTGCCGGATCACCAGGGTGGCGATCGCTTGCTGACGTTCTTCGGCGTACATGGCTCCGGTCTCGATGCTCGGGGTCTGGGATCGGGTGGGGATTCAGCGTGATTTCAGCGGGCGAATGTTGGTATGTGTTGTTTTACGCTTGTTTGTGTTGACTTGTCAACGATTTCTTGTAATCTGGCTCACATGAGTTCTTCCTCTGTGACGGACACCGGCGTCCGAGTTCTGACCGGTGTACCCGTAGTGGCCGGGGTCGCCTACGCCCCGGTGATCCGCCCCGGGTCCAAGCCCACGATCGATCTCGGCGCCGCCTCTTTGGGTGACGACGATCGCCCGGCAGAGGCCGCTCGCTTCACCGCGGCGGCCGCGGCGGTCGCGGGCCGGTTGCGTGAGCGGGCCGGCCGCGCCACCGGCGCCGCGGCCGAGGTGCTCGCCACCACCGCGGGTCTCGCGCAGGACCGGGCCTGGCTGGGTGCCGCGGAGAAGCGCATCGCCGAGGGAACCCCGGCCGTGCGTGCGGTCGCGGCGGCCGTTGACCAGTTCGTCGGAATGTTCACCCAGATCGGCGGGATGATGGCCGAGCGGGTGACCGACCTACGCGATATCGGAGATCGGGTGATCGCCGAGCTCGTGGGCCTGCCCGAGCCGGGAGTGCCGCAACCCGACGTGCCGTCGGTGCTGTGCGCCGAAGACCTCGCGCCCGCCGACACCGCGGGCCTGGATCCCGCTCTGGTGGTGGCACTGGCCACCACCCTGGGCGGACCCACCAGTCACACCGCGATCATCGCCCGTCAGCTCGGCATCCCGTGCATCGTCGCGGTCAACGGGCTCGACGACGTACCCGCCGGAACCAAGGTCCTCGTCGACGGGACCCGCGGCACCGTGACCCTCTCGCCGGATGAGGCGTCCGCCCTCGATCAGGTGGCGGAGGGGCGGCGCGCCGCCGCGGCCGCCGCCGGGTGGACCGGCCCCGGCGCGACCGCCGACGGCCACCCGGTCGCCGTGCTGGCCAACGTCCAGGACGGAGCCGCCGCGCGCGTGGCCCGTCAGACGCCGGCCGAGGGCGTCGGCCTGTTCCGCACCGAGTTGTGTTTCCTCAACACCGATGCCGAACCGACCGTCGAGGAACAGGCCACCATCTACGCCGAGGTGCTCGACGCCTTTGCCGGCGCGAAGGTCGTCGTTCGCACGCTGGACGCGGGTTCGGACAAGCCGCTCAAATTCGCGGGTCACCCGGACGAGGCCAACCCGGCGCTCGGTGTGCGCGGCATCCGGATCGCGACCGGCAACCCGGGCCTGCTCGAGCATCAACTGGCGGGCATCGCCGCCGCGGCCGAGCGGACCGGCAACCCGCCATGGGTGATGGCGCCGATGATAGCCACCGCCGAAGAGGCGAAAAGCTTTGCGGACAAAGTGCGTTCATACGGTTTGACGCCGGGTGTGATGATCGAGATACCCGCCGCCGCACTGTTGGCCGACCGGATTCTGGAGCACGTCGACTTCCTGTCGATCGGCACCAACGATCTGGCGCAGTACACGATGGCCGCCGACCGGATGTCGGCCGACCTGGCGACACTCACCGATCCGTGGCAGCCCGCGGTGCTGTTGCTCGTCGCGATGGCGGTCAAGGCCGGTACCACGGTGGGCAAGCCGGTCGGTGTGTGCGGGGAAGCGGCCGCCGATCCGCTGCTCGCCTGTGTGCTCACCGGTTTCGGGGTGACGTCGCTGTCGGCGGCCGCCGCGGCGGTGCAGGGAGTGGGCGCCAAGCTCGCTCAGGTGACCTTGCAGCAGTGCCGTGACGCGGCCGCGGCCGTGCTCGGCACCACCAGCGCCGCGGACGCACGTACCGCAGCGCGCGCCGTGCTGGGCTGAACGACCGGCACGGCGCCGGCCGGAATTAATCGGACTGCAGTCCGGTTAAATATGGTATGCCAGCCATCAGCGCAGATACCTTCACCTTGCCCCGTATCGCCGAACCGCAACCTTCCGACACCGAGCGTCCGGTGCGCTCCGTCACCACCGGCCCCCGCGGCGTCGAGGGCGAGGGCTTTCCCGTCGTCCGGGCCTTCGCCGGGGTCAGCGCGGCCGACCTCGACCCCTTCATCCACATGGACCAGATGGGCGAGGTCGAATACCAGCCCGGTGAACCGAGGGGTACCGACTGGCACCCACACCGGGGGTTCGAGACCGTCACCTACATGATCGACGGCCGCTTCGCGCACCAGGATTCGCACGGCGGCGGTGGGTTGATCACCGACGGTGCCACCCAATGGATGACGGCGGGTTCGGGCATTCTGCACATCGAGACCCCGCCCGCCGAACTCGTCGAGAGCGGCGGCGTCTTCCACGGCATCCAGTTGTGGGTGAACCTGCCCCGCACCGACAAGTTCGCCGCGCCCAAATACCAGGCCATCGAGGGCCGCGAGGTGCAGTTGCTCTCCTCGAGTGACGGCGGCGCGTTGGTTCGCGTCATCGCCGGCGAGGTGGACGGGCATGCCGGGCCGGGTGGAACCTACACGCCGATCACGTTGGCGCACGCCACGATTGCACCCGGCGCGCGGTTGGACCTGCCGTGGGACCGGCAGTTCAATGCCCTGGTGTACGTGCTGTCCGGGCACGGCTCGGTGGGCCCGGCGGGCCGCCCGATCCAGCAGGGGCAACTCGCAGTGCTCGGGGCGGGCGACCGGATCACCGTGGCCGCTGACGGAAGCCAGGACTCGCACCGACCGGCCATGGAGGTTTTGCTGTTGGGCGGCAAGCCCATTCGTGAGCCGGTGTTCCACTACGGGCCGTTCGTGATGAACTCCAAGTCCGAGGTCATCGAGGCGTTGGAGGACTTCAATGCCGGCCGGTTCGGCAGCGTGCCGCCGAACGCGCTCAAGCCGTACCGGGCGGAAGCGTAGCGACCGGCTCGGGATACAGCAGCTCCAGCTCGCCGAGGCTGGCGGCGACGGTGACCAGAGGCAGCGCCGCCGCGACCGCCAGTTCGCCGCCGCCGGCCTCGGCCCGCAGGGCCCGCACGAAGTCGTCGCTGATCGGGTCCCCGAAGTGGACCGACTCGACCCCGCGGAACCGTTCGCAGATTGCGTGGCAATGGGATTCGAGAATGGTGCGCACCTGGGGATAGGCCCCCAGCGGTGGCGGCGTGACATCGGCGATCAGTTCGGCGGCACCGCGCAGCCGGGTGGCACGGTTGGCCGATCTGATCACCGGCGCCCGCTGGTCGGTTGGGCCGCCGCTCTCCGAAAGGTAGTGGCGCACCGTGTCATCCAGCGTGCGACCCGCCGTCAATGCGTCATGGCCGAGCGCGCCGACGCGGTTGTCGGCCTCCTCCGAGGTCCCCCGCGTGACTCGCAGCACCGCGGCTTTCATGTAAGAGGTGCCTACTTCGCGGGCCGCATCCAGCGACCGGGTCACTGCTGCTGCCGCACCCCGCGGCCACAGCAACAGCGAGACCACCACCCCGACAAGGGCGCCGATGATGACGTCCTCGACGCGGATCAGCCCCACTCGCCAGCCGATCGGGTGGATCAGGTTGAAGATGATCACCACCATCATGGTGAACGCGGCCTGCCCGGCGATGAACGAGGCGACCTCGGGTACGAACGCCGAGCCGAATGCCACCAGTGGCAGCGTCACCCACATCACCACCGGGTCCACGCCCAAGAGTGCGATGAACGCCGCGCCGAGGCCGAACCCGAGCACCGTCCCGGCGACCGCCCGCACCACCCGGGTCCCGGTGGTCAGCGCGCTGCTGCGCAGTACCGACATCGCACCAAGGACCACCCACAGTCCGTTCTGCAGTGGGAACAGATGCGTCACGCCGACAGCCAGTGCCAGCCCCAGTCCGGTACGAAGGCTGTTGCGCACCACCACCGCTCGGGTCGCGACGAACCCGGACGGGATGCTCGCGATGGCCTCCGATTCGGACAGCACCCGCGCGGCGGCCCCCGAATCGGGTAGCCGCCGGCCCAGCACCCGGGCCCACACCGGTCGCGCGTCGGCGTCCGCGGCCAGCCCGATCACCCGCCCGGTCGCCGACACGCAGGCCGATATCGTCCGGCGGGTCAACAGTTTTCGCCCGGTGTCCCGGGCTGCGTCGTCATCGGATTCGCCGAGGATCTCCACGATGTCCTCGCGGTAGCGGCTCTGCGCGATGAGCCGTTGGACGGCCAGCGCGTGCGCCAGCGCCGTCCGATGAGCCTCCCGTCCCGGCCCGCCCGTCTCCAGCACGGCGGCCGATTCGCGCAGCACCGCCACGATCGGGTCCCGCAGTTCGGCCAGTGTCGCGCCGGAGGATCCCTGCACCAGATCGGAGAGCCACTGCAGGTCGTCGATCACCCGCACCAGTGCCCGACTACCGGCGGTGAGGCCCACCGGCCGGAAGTCGGCACCGAGAAAAGTGCTGCGCAGCTTGTCCATTGACGCGAGTACGGCCTCGTCGGCCTCCTCGCCGGACGCGTCGCCGGCCAGCCGTTCGGCCAGTGACGCGCAGACCCGCCCCGCGTACATCCGCAGTTCGTTGTGATGGCGCGGCGGGAACACGAACAGCGCCGCGGGCACACACAACGCGAGCGCGATCACCCACCCGAGCAACCGGTCCGGAATGGGGCCGGGTGGCAGGCACAAGGCCGGGACGAAGGTCAACAGGGTGGCACGTTGACCGGCGGCCACGATCTCGCTGAGCACGCCGGCGAACATCACTGCCGCGGCGATGACGAACATCACCGTCACGGACAGCCACGGAATGGGCGCGACCAACGTGCCCAGTGCGATCAGGATGGCCCCGTTGACGCCGAGACCCGCATAGGCCAGCGCCCTCGCAGGCCGGTTCCCCGGGAAGTCGACGAGGATCAGCAGGGCGACGGCACCGAGGATGGCGAACAGCGGGGTCTGCACCCCGCCGAAGCCGAATCCGGCGGCGGCCACCACCGGCAGCATCAGTCCGGCGCGCCCGGCCCGACGCATTGCGTCGTACTCGGGGTCACGCGCGTGCACCCGTTGCCACAGACCGGCGGGCGTGAGCATGCTCAGACGGTCAGGAGCGGTCGGGGACGGTGTCGAACATCCCGGAATCCAGCCCGTCGAGCAGTTGGGCCGCCAGCCATCGCAGGTCCCCGAAATCGCGGGGCAGCGAGGCCTGTTCGTAGCCGGTCAGCAGATAGAGTGCGGCGATCGCGAACACGTGCGCCTGGCGCTCGTTCTGCAAGACCTCCAGCGCGGATTCCTTCATGACGTCGAAGCGCTGCTGGTCGACCGTGCGCTGCACCTCGCCCACCGTCGGGTCGATCGAACTCCACACCCGGATCGCCGCCTCGGCCCCGTGCGGCAGGGCAAGCGCTTCCTCGACCAGCGTGTCGATCCGCCGCCGGGGATCGGTCTCGGCCCGGGAGGCCTCGATGATCTGGGTCGTCTTCACCTGCATCCAGTGTCCGACGAGCGCCTGGGTGAACGCCGACCAACTGGTGAAGTAGTGGTAGAAGGACCCCGTCGTGACGCCGAGTCGCTGGCACACCTCCGCCAGCTTCAACCCGCCGTAGCCGAGATCGGACAGTATGTCGATACCGGCCCCGAAGTAGGCCTCCCTCGACACGACACCCCCCATGGTTGGACACCTTAGTTCGGTCTGTCCAGAGATTTCCCCGAGCGGCGCCCGTCCGACGGACGGAGCTACCGTACTGGGCGTTTGCTGGATGGGATTGTCAGATAACCGTTTAGCCAAGATAGTCGTAGTGAGATGGGTGGACTGTGGCACAATTTGACTGTGCCGCACATAGCCAGCAGAGGACCGGGCCGCCCGCCTGCAGCCAAAGCCGCAGATACGCGTGAGCGTATCCTGCATGCTGCGCGCGGCGTGTTCAGCGAACTCGGCTATGACGCGGCGACCTTTCAGGCCATTGCCATCCGTTCGGACCTCACCAGGCCGGCCATCAATCACTACTTCGAGAGCAAGCGCGTCCTGTACCGCGAGGTCGTCGAGCAGACCAACGCGATGGTGGTCGGGGCCGGCTTCGAGAAGGCCAAGGCCCAGCCCACATTGTTGGCCAGGCTGTCGACTTTCTTCTCGGTGGTCATGCAGACGGACAACAGGGATCGCTCGGTGGCGGCCTTCCTGGTGACGTCCGTTCTGGAGTCGCAGCGTCATCCCGAACTGGCCCAGGAGCCCCACGATTCGCTGACCAGTTCCCGGGCCTTTGTGTCGTGGGCGGTCCAAGAGGCGATCGACAACAACGAGCTAACCACCGACACCGACGTGGAGACCCTCGTGGAGCTCTTGGTTGCCGTCATGTGGGGCATGGGCTTCTACGCCGGCTATGTCGGCTCGTATGAGGATCTGGAACGCGTCATCGAGAAGTTCGAACTGTTGTTGGCTAACAAGCTGTGGTCACTCGGGAAGTAACTGTCGGCAACGCCAGCGCATAGCTAATCTAACTTGTTCGGTAGCATGGCGGGGGATCTATTCGCCGCGCTCGACCGAACGGACAGCATCATGAGCTCACTGCGTACCCACGACGACAGCTGGGATATCGCCACCAGCGTCGGAACCACCGCCGTCATGGTCGCCGCGGCCCGCGCCGCCGAAACCGACCGGGACGACCCGCTGATCCGGGACCCGTACGCCAGGATGCTCGTCGACGGCACCGGTGGTGGTGGGGTCTGGAACTTCATGCTGGACAAGGAATTCGTCGCCAGGGCCGCCGACATCGATGCCGAGGCCGCCGCGATCTTCAGCCACATGGGCAGCTACCAGGCGGTGCGGACGAAGTTCTTCGACGACTTCTTCGCTTCCGCGGTCGACGCCGGAGTGCGCCAGGTGGTCATCCTGGCCTCGGGACTGGACTCGCGGGCCTACCGGCTGGACTGGCCCGCCCGCACGACGGTGTTCGAGATCGACCAGCCGAAGGTGCTGGAGTACAAGGCCGCCGTCCTGGCCGAGCACGGCGTCGGACCGTCCGCGCAGCGGCATCACGTCCCCGTCGACCTGCGCCACGACTGGCCCAAGGCGCTGGTCGAGGCGGGCTTCGACGCCACCGCGCCGACCGCATGGCTGGCCGAAGGTCTGCTGATGTACCTGCCCGCGGAGGCGCAGGATCAGCTGTTCACCCAGATCACCGAACTCAGCGCACCGGGCAGCCGGATCGCCGCGGAGACGGCGCCGGCCCAGGCGCAGGAACGTCGCGTCGAGATGAAGGCCCGATTCGACGCGATCCGGGAGAAGTTCGACATGGGCGACACCCTCGACGTGGGTGAGTTGATGTACAACGACCCGAACCGGGCCGACGTCCGGGTGTGGCTGGGCGAACACGGGTGGGACAGTTCGGCCGTCAAGTCCGCCGATGAGATGCGCAGGCTGGGGCGCTGGGCGCTGCCGAGCGGACCCGATACGCCGGACGACGAGGCGTTCTCCTATTTCGTCACCGGGGAACGCCGGTAGCGGTTGCCCCTTCTGAGCGCCCAACCAAGTGGTTAGTATTCGGGGCATCCCTCATTCGGAAGGACGTCCCGCTCGTGACCACTACTGATGCGACCCCGGAGGCCGCCGCGGTCGCGGCTCCCGACATCCCGGCGATCGTCGCCGACGTCCGGAAGGCTTTCGCCAGCGGCCGCACCCGCGATGTGCGGTGGCGCAAAGAACAACTGCTGGCCCTCCAGAAACTCGTGACCGACAACGAGTTGGCCATCGCCGCCGCGCTCGATAAGGACCTCGGCCGCCAGCCGTTCGAGGCCTGGCTCGCCGATGTCGCCAGCGTGGCCGCCGAGGCCGGCGACGCGGCCAAGAACGTCGCCAAGTGGTCCCGCCGTAAATACCGGCGCCTGGAGTTCTCGCAGCTGCCGGGCCGCGGCTGGATCGAGTACGAGCCGTTCGGCACCGTGCTGGTCATCGGTGCGTGGAACTTTCCGTTCGCGTTGACCCTCGGCCCCGCAGTCGGCGCCATCGCCGCGGGCAACACCGTCGTCCTCAAACCGTCGGAAGTCGCCCCGGCGTCCTCGGCGCTGATGGCCGAGTTGGTGCCGCGCTATCTGGATCCGCGCGCCGTCGTGGTGGTTGAGGGCGACGGCGCGGTCAGCCAGGAACTGATCGAGCAGGGTTTCGACAAGCTGTGCTTCACCGGCGGCACCGAGGTCGGCCGCAAGGTTTATCAGAGTGCGGCCGCGCACCTGACACCGGTGACGCTCGAGCTCGGTGGCAAGAGCCCGGTGATCGTCGCCGCCGACGCCGATATCGCGGTGGCCGCCAAGCGCATCGCGTGGACCAAGCTCATCAATTCCGGCCAGATCTGCATCGCCCCCGATTACGTGCTGGCCGACGTGAGCATCCGCGATGAACTGGTCGCCGGGATCAAGCAGGCGGTGACGGCGTTCGAGGCCGAGGCCGCGGGCGGTAAGCGGATCGTGAATCGTCGGCACTTCGATCGGCTGGCCGGCGCGCTCGCCGTCACCACCGGTGAGGTGGTGATCGGCGGCGGAACCGATGCCGAAGCGGTCGAGATCGACGCGACCGTCGTCGTCGATCCCGGTCTCGACGAGCCCCTGATGACCGACGAGATCTTCGGCCCCATCCTGCCCATCGTCACCGTCCAAAACCTGGACGCGGCAATCGATTTCGTCAACGCTCGGCCCAAGCCCTTGGCAGCCTACCTGTTCACCAAATCCAAGGACACCCGGGAACGGGTCATCCGGGACGTGCCGGCCGGCGGCATGGTGGTCAACCACCTGATCTTCCACTTCGCGACCACCCGGCTGCCGTTCGGTGGGGTCGGGCCGTCCGGCATCGGTGCCTATCACGGGCGCTTCGGGTTCGAGGAGTTCAGCCACCGCAAGTCGGTACTGACCAAGCCGACCCGGCCGGACCTGGCCAAGATGATCTACCCGCCCTACACCGAGAAGGCATGGAAACTGGCCCGCAAGATCTTCTGACGCACGAAAAAGGGGGCACTCGTGCGAGCGCCCCCGATTTCGTCGCTGCGTCAGTGGCTCTGATGAACCGTCGTGTCGACCTGCGGGGCCGTCGCGTGCGGCTGGATGTCGTAGATCCAGTCGTGATGGCTGATATCGGCGGCAGCCGGAGCAGCCAGCCCGACGACGGCGGCCACCAGGCCGCTGGTGACGATTCCTGCGATACCCAACTTCTTCATGATCGCTCCTCTTTCTCGCTGTGTCTCAGGGGGCTTTCGCGCCCTCTGGTAGGTAGAACGCACAGGTCAGCGAGGTAATCCCGATGGCGGCAATTGTTCGGCGGTTGGCAGAAACAAACCCTCGGCGGACCCGGTCTACCGCCGGAGAACCGACTTCCGTATACAGAAGGTTGTCGTCCGACAGCCGGACAGAAAACTCTTGAGAGGAATCCCATGCCCGGAGTGCAGGATCGCGTTGTCGTCGTCACCGGAGCCGGTGGCGGACTGGGTCGTGAATACGCGCTGACGCTTGCCCGTGAAGGCGCCAGCGTCGTCGTCAACGACCTCGGCGGCGCCCGTGACGGGTCCGGAGCCGGCCACAACATGGCCGACGAGGTGGTCAACGAGATCAAGGCCGCCGGAGGCCGTGCCGTCGCCAACTACGACAGCGTCGCCGAGTCCGCGGGTGCGGAGAACATCATCAAGACCGCCATTGACGAGTTCGGCAAGGTCGACGGCGTGGTGAGCAACGCGGGCATCCTGCGCGACGGCACCTTCCACAAGATGACCTTCGAGCAGTGGGACGCGGTGCTGAAGGTGCACCTGTACGGCGGCTACAACGTCATCCGTGCGGCCTGGCCGCATTTCCGCGAGCAGAGCTTCGGCCGGGTCGTCGTCGCCACCTCCACCAGCGGCCTGTTCGGCAACTTCGGCCAGGCCAACTACGGTGCCGCCAAGCTCGGCCTGGTCGGCCTGATCAACACGCTGGCCCAGGAAGGCGCCAAGTACAACATCAAGACCAACGCCGTCGCGCCGATCGCGGCCACCCGGATGACGCAGGACATCCTGCCGCCCGAGGTCTTCGAGAAGCTGACCCCGGAATACGTGGCGCCCGTCGTCGCCTACCTGATGACCGAGGAACTGCCGGACACCGATTCGGTGTTCATCGTCGGTGGCGGCAAGGTGCAGCGCACCGCGCTGTTCCAGAACGAGGGTGTCACCTTCACCGAGGTGCCGTCGGTGGACGAGATCGCCGGCAAGTGGGGCGAGATCACCGACCTGTCCGCGGCCCAGGCGGCGAGCTTCAAGCTCGGATGAAAGCGCTTGTCGCACAAGCCCTGACGGGTACCGAAGGGCTGGCCTACATCGACGTCGACGATCCTGTGTCCGCGGACTCGGTGATCATCGACGTCGGCGCGGCCGGGGTCTGCTTCCCCGATCTGTTGTTGCTGCGCGGCGAATACCAGTTGCGGCTGGAACCGCCGTTCACTCCGGGGATGGAGGTGGCCGGTACCGTGCGTTCGGCCCCCGCCGATTCGGAGTTCGTTGTCGGGCAGCGTGTTTCGGCGTTCGCGATGCTGGGCGGCTATGCCGAGCAGGTGGCGGTGCCGCCGTCGAGCGTGGTGCCGACTCCCGAAGGCGTGGACGATGCGTCGGCCGCTGCCCTGCTGGGCAACTACTACACGATGTACTTCGCGCTGCAGCGCCGGGCCGCGTTGCGGGCCGGCGAGACGGTGCTGGTGCTGGGCTCCGCCGGTGGCATCGGGGTGGCGAGCATCCAGATCGCCAAGGCGCTCGGTGCCCGCGTGGTGGCCCTGGTGCACCGGCCCGAAGCGCTGGACTTCGTGTCGAGTGTCGGGGCCGACGTCGTGCTGCCGTTGACCGGAGGCTGGAAGCAGGCCGTGCTGGACGCGACCGGCGGCCGCGGTGTCGACGTGGTGGTGGATCCCGTCGGCGGTGACGCATTCGACGACGCGATCCGGACACTCGCCCCCGAGGGGCGGCTGCTGGTCATCGGTTTCGCTGCCGGACAAGGTATTCCGACGGTCAAGGTAAACCGGTTGCTGCTGCGCAACGCCAGCGTGGTCGGCGTCGGATGGGGCGAATTCGTCCGGCAGTCCCCGGCCGCGCAGGCCGAGGTCGGCGCCGGGTTGGCGGAGTTGGTGGCCGCCGGAATGCGTCCACCCGCGCCGGTGGTCTACCCGCTGGCCGACGGCGCGGTGGGTCTGCAGGCATTGGCCGACGGCAAGATTCGGGGCAAGCTCGTCCTGGTTCCGTAGATTGATGGCGTGAGCACCTTCGGCGTCATCCTGGTCGCGCTGGTCATCGCCATCGGGTTGGCCGGCATCGTGATACCGATCCTGCCCGGCGGCCTGCTGGTGCTCGCGGCCATCACGGTGTGGGCCCTGGTGGAACAGACCACCGTCGGCTGGGTGACGCTGGGGATCGCCGTGGCGTTGTTCGTCGCCACGGAAGTGATCAAATACACCTGGCCGGTGCGCCGCATGCGCCAGGCCGAGGTCGGCACCTTGAGCCTGGTGGCCGGTGCGGTGCTCGGTGTCATCGGGTTCTTCGTGGTGCCGGTGCTGGGTCTGGTGCTCGGCTTCATCCTCGGGGTGTACCTGGCGGAGTTGGCCAAGCGCCGGGATCAGCGCCGCGCCTGGGCCTCGACGGTGCATGCGCTCAAAGGTGTCGCGCTGTCGGTCGGGGTCGAGTTCACCGGGGCACTGCTGGCGACCATCACCTGGGCCGTCGCCGTACTGGTCTGGTGACCAGACGCGCGCCGAGACTACGGTTTCTGGTGCGAAACGACCGATTTCACGTCAAGAACCGTAGCGTCGGCGCGCCGAAATCAGCCGCGCAGGACCGCGCGTAACCGCTCGAGCTGCTCCGGGGTGACCTCGGCGACGTCCAGGAACCCGCCGAGCGATCCGTACTTCTCGTCGCGCACGCGCCAGGCCGCGTCCAGGTACTCCTCGCGCACCCCGAGCACTTCGTCGGTGAGGCGCGCCTCGGCGAACGTGATCACCTCGGCGGATTCGCCGGCCCGGTCCCGGACCTGTTCGAGGATCCGCTCGCGCAGCGGAGCGATGGCGTCGTTGCTGCGCAGGAAGTCGGTGAGGATGGCGTCGCGGTCGATGCCGACGGCCTCCAGCACGGTGGCCACGGTGAACCCGGTGCGGTCCTTGCCCGCGAAGCAGTGCGCCAGCACCGGACGGCTGTCGGCGAGCATGCTGATGACCTGTCGCACCGCGGTCTGCGCACCCGGCAGGGCGGGGAATTCCTCGTACACCTCGGCCATGTAGCGCTTGGCCGACTCGGCGACGTCTTCGTCGGCCGGGGACTCGGACATCACCCGCTGGAACGTCGACTCGTGCGGGGCGTCCTGTTCGCTGTCGTCGGCGAAGTGGAACGGCAGCAGATGCACCTCGACCCCACCGGGCACCTGCCCGGGCCCGCGGCGCTCGACCTCACGATGCGAACGCAGGTCGGCGATGTCGAGGATGCCGAGGTCGACGAGCCGTTGCCCGCCTTCGTCGGTGAGCCTGCTCAGCTCGCTCGCGCGGTAGAGCAGGCCGGGACGAATCCCGGTCTGCTCGGCGACGTCTCGAAAGTTCCAGGCACCCGACAGTTCCACGGTTCCTACTGTGTCACAGCCGTCGCGAAGGCCGATTTCTCCCGCCCGAGTTCGGCGCGGGCGATGGTGCGTATATGCACCTCGTCGGGTCCGTCGAACAGCCGCATCGCGCGGTGCCAGGCGTAGAGGCGGGCCAGCGGGAAGTCATCAGACACCCCGGCCCCGCCGTGCACCTGGATGGCGCGGTCGATCACATCGCAGGCGATCTGCGGGGCGACGGACTTGATCTGGGACACCAACACATGGGCGGCCTTGTTGCCGGACTGGTCGATGGTCCAGGCGGCCTTCTCACACAGCAGCCGGGCCTGGTCGATCTCGTTGCGGGACTTCGCGATCTGCTCACGCACCACACCCTGCTCGGCCAGCGGCTTGCCGAACGCGACGCGCTTCTGCACCCGATCCACCATCAACGCCAACGCCCGCTCGGCGGCACCGAGGGCACGCATGCAGTGATGGATGCGGCCCGGACCCAGCCGGGCCTGGGCGATCGCGAAGCCCGACCCCTCCTCATGCAGCAGGTTCTCCACCGGCACCCGCACATTGTCGAACACGATCTCGCAATGCCCGTGCTGGTCCTGCCACCCGAACACCGGCAGCGAACGCTGGATGTCCACTCCCGGGGTATCAGCAGGCACCAGGATCATCGACTGCTGCTGATGCGACGCGGCATCGGGGTTGGTGCGGCCCATCACGATCAGCAGCTTGCAGCGCGGGTCCGCCGCCCCGGTGATCCACCACTTGCGACCGTTGATCACGTAGTCGCCGCCGTCGCGCAGCATGGTGGTCTCGATGTTGCGGGCATCGCTGGAGGCCACCGCGGGCTCGGTCATCGCGAACGCCGACCGGATTTCCCCGGCCAACAACGGCTCCAGCCACCGCTTGCTCTGCGCCTCGTTCGCGAACAGGTGCAAGGTCTCCATGTTCCCGGTGTCCGGTGCCGCACAGTTGAGCACCTCGGGGGCGATCTCCATGCTCCACCCGCTCAGCTCGGCCAGCGGGGCGTACTCCAGGTTGGTCAGCCCCGACTCCGAAGGCAGGAACAGGTTCCACAACCCGGCCGCCTTGGCCTTGGCCTTGAGTTCCTCGACCACCGGCGGCACCGTGTGGTCCTTGGGCCCCTTGTCCTCGCGATACGCGTGGTAGGACGCCTCGGCGGGGAACACATTCTCGACCATGAAGTCGGAGAGACGCTTGTGGTAGTCGGCCGCCTTGGCGGACATCGCGAAGTCCATGACCGCCACGATAGGCCACTAGGTTAGACAAGTAGAAAGGAGGCATGAGCACAGTGCCTTCCGAAGGACGTCCGCCGTTCCCGCCCTTCACTCTGGAAACAGCCATCCAGAAGGTCCAGGCCGCCGAGGATGCCTGGAACACCCGTGACCCGCAGCGAGTCAGCCTGGCCTACACCCCGGATTCGGAGTGGCGCAACCGGGATCTGCACATCGTGGGCCGGGCGCAGATCGTCGAGTTCCTCACCGCCAAGTGGGAGCGTGAACTCGACTACGTCCTGCGCAAGGGCCTCTGGTCCTTCACCGAGGACCGGATCGCGGTGCGGTTCCAGTACGAGTGGCGTGACGGCGCCGGCGGGCAGGAGCGTAGCGACTCGGGGAATGATTCAGGCGGGCAGGAGCGTAGCGACTCGGGGAGTGGTACCGGCGGGCAGTGGCACCGCAGCTACGGCAATGAACTCTGGCAGTTCACCGGCGACGGACTCATGGCCCGCCGGGAGGCCAGCATCAACGACGTGGTCATCGACGAATCGGAGCGGCGTTACTTCGGTCCGCGTCCGGAGTCCGAGTACGGTCAGGACTTTCCGCTGTTCTGAGCGTCACCGCGGCGAGCAGACCGGACACGACGGCCAAGCCGATGACAGTCCCGGCCACGGCGGACCACCCGGCCGCGTCGAAGGCCACCCCACCGCACCAGCCGATGACGCTGGAACCGGCGTAATAGCAGAGGTTGTACAGCGACGAGGCCTGCGCCTTGCTGTCCGCGGCGGCCGTCCCGACCCAACCAGAGGCGATGGAGTGCGCCCCGAAGAAACCGGCCGTGGCGAGCACCAACCCGGCCAGCACGGCGAAGATGTTGTCGCTCAGGGTGATTGCAGTGCCGGCAACCATGGTCGCGGTCGATGCGAGCAACACGGTGCGGCGCCCGAACCGGCCGGCTTCGGCCCCGGCGCGTGCCGAAGCCCATGTGCCGGCCAGGTAGGCCAGGAACACCAGACTGACCAGGGTCTGCGGCAGCTGGAACGGCGCCGCCATCAAGCGGAAGCCCAGGAAGTTGTACATCGCGACGAACCCGCCCATCAGCAGGAAGCCCTGACTGAACAGCACCAGCTGCCGGGGTGAGCGCAGGTTGGTCAGCAGCTTGGCACCCAGTTCGCGGCTGCGTGACGGGGTGAAGCCCTGTGCGCGAGGGGCGAGTTTGACGAATGCCGTTGCCGCCAAGGCGCATAACACCGCTACGGTGAGCACTCCGGCACGCCAGCCGGCGTACTGTGCGATCGGTCCGGTGACCAGGCGGCCAGTCAGGCCGCCGATCGTGGTCCCGGCGACGTAGGTGCCCGCGGCGCGGGCGGCGTGCCCCGACGCGATCTCCTCGGTCAGATACGCGATGGCGACGGCGGGGACGCCGCCCAGCATCAGTCCTTCGACAAGGCGGCCGCCGAGCAGCAGGCCCGCGGTGGGGGCGAACGGCACCAGCAGCCCGAGAACCGTTGCCGCCGCGACGGAAATCGTCATCGCCTGGACCCGCCCGATCCGGTCGGCGAGCACGGACCACGGGATGACGCCGAGCGCCAGGCCGACGGTGGCCGCCGAGATGGTGAGTGCGGCGTGCGCGGCGCCGGTGTGCAGCGTGGCGGCGATCTGTGGCAGCACGGCCTGCGGCGAGTACAGCTGGGCGAAGGTGGCGACACCCGCGCAGAACAGTGCCGCCAGCAGTCTGCGGTACTCCGCCGATCCACGGGTATGGCCCGGCCAGGTCGCCGAGGCGGTCAGGGAAGTCACTCAGACGACGGTAGGACGACCCCCTTCATGTGTCCAATGCATGAAATTAGTCAAGTTCATGATGATTCTGTATGACGAATTCGGCGAACCGTTCGGCGGCGGGCGCGGTCTCCCGGGTGGCGCTCCACGTCAGCCCGATCTGTCGCTTGGCGGCCGCTTCGGTGAGCGGGATGTAGGCCGCACCGGGTTCCGCGCGCTGCGGCCTGGGCACCGGGACGACGGCCACCCCGAATCCTGCGGCCACGAGGCCTTCCATCGTCGGGATCTCCATCGCCTCGAACACCATGGGAGGGTCGATACCGGCCTCTGCGCACAGTTCGTCGGTGAGCTGACGCAGCCCGAAATTCGGCGCCAGTCCGACGAACGGCTCACTGCCCGCATCGGCGAGCCGGATCCGGGTGCGCCGCGCGAACGGGTGCGCACGGGGGACCGCCAGGCACAGCCGCTCCACATAGAGCCCGCGCCACGGGAAACCCGGCGGCCGAGGCGAGGTGATGGCGAGGTCGGCCTGCCCGTCCGCCAGCCGCTCGACGATCTCGTGGGCCGCACCCTGGAACAGCTCGAAGCGCACCCGGGGGGCGTGGGCCCGGAACCGGCGCAGCAGTTCCGGGACGAATCCGCCGGCCTGCGAGTGCAGGAACGCCAGCCGCACCAGGCCGGTCTCCGGGTCCCGCAGCGCGGCGATACGTTCGGTGGCCGAACGCATTTCGGCGATGCTCCGACGCGCGTGCTCGAGCAGGATGCGGCCGTACGCGTTGAGTTGGAGCCTACGGTTCACCCGGTCGAACAACGGCGCACCCACCTGCGCCTCCAGCCGGGACAGCGCCCGCGACAGCGTGGGCTGGCTGATTCCCAGTTCGGCGGCGGCGTCGGTGACGTGTTCGGTCTCGGCGAGTACGACGAACCACTTCAGCTCGTCGGATTCCATGCCCATGACTCTCCCGGGCAGGGCAAGGCAAACACGCCTTTTGGTTCGGCGTGTCGGGGCGCATCCGCTGTGACAAGCTGGCTCGCATGCAGGACTCGGCACAGAAGGTGCGCGTGGTGGTCGGCGATGACCACCCGATGTTTCGCGACGGCGTGGTGCGTGCGCTGGTCGGCAGCGGTTCCATCGAGGTGGTCGCCGAGGCTGATGACGGCACGGCCGCGCTGGAAGCCATCCGCACCCACAAACCTGCGGTGGCGCTGCTGGATTACCGGATGCCGGGGATGGACGGTTCGGAGGTCGCCGCGGCGGTGACCCGCGACGCGCTGCCCACCCGGGTGCTGCTGCTGTCGGCGCACGACGAGTCCGCGATCGTCTATAAGGCACTGCAGGACGGTGCGGCCGGTTTCCTGTCCAAGGAGTCGACCCGCAGTGAGCTGGTCAATGCGGTGCTGGACTGCGCGCGCGGACGCGACGTCATCGCCCCCGCCCTGGCCGCGTCGCTGGCCGGCGAGATCCGGCGCCGCAACGAGCCGGACGCGCCGACGCTGTCCGGGCGCGAACGTGAGGTGCTCGTGATGATCGCGCGGGGACTGAGCATCCCGGCGATGGCCAAGGAGCTCTACCTGGCGCCGTCGACGGTCAAGACGCACGTGCAGCGGCTCTACGAGAAACTGGGCGTGGGCGATCGGGCGGCCGCGGTGGCGGAGGCGATGCGGCGCAAGCTGCTCGACTGACGTGGCCCGCATCGTCGACTTCTTCGCGGCCGAACCGGTCCGGGTGTCCGCGGTGCTGCGGCTGCCGCTGATCGCCTTGATCGCGGTGCTGGTGTGGATCTGGGAGGTCGACCATTGGCTGCCCGGCCTGTACGCGGTGGTGCTCGGCGCATACGCGATCGCCGCCGTGGTGTGGGTGCTGGTGGCGTTGCGGGGTCCGCTGCCCCGCTGGGCGGACTGGGCGTCCACGGGCGTCGACGTCCTCGTCATCGTCGTGCTGTGTGTGGTGTCCGGGGGTGCGACCGCCGCGCTGCTGCCGGTGTTCTTCCTGCTGCCCATCTCGGTGGCGTTCCAGGACCGGCCGTGGCTGACCGGTGTCATCGGAACCCTCACGGCCGCAGCGTATCTGTCGGTATGGATCGTCTACTCCAAGCGTGATGACCGCATCGGCCTGCCCAACATGGTGTACACGCACTTCGGCTTTCTGATCTGGCTGGCGGTGGCCACCTCGGCGTTATGCGTTGTGCTGTCGCGTCGTTCGGCCAGTGTCAAGGCGCTGCTGGAGGTGCGCCGCCAGTTGGTGTCCGAGGCCATGCAGGCCGATGAACGGCACAACCGTCAGGTGGCCGAGAATCTGCACGACGGCCCGTTGCAGAATCTGCTGGCGGCGCGGATGGAACTCGACGAGATTCGGGAGCGGATGCCCGACCCGGCCCTGGACGCGGTGCACGCCGCCCTGCAGCAGACCGCGATCCAGTTGCGCTCCACCGTCACCGAGCTGCACCCCCAGGTGCTGGCGCAGCTGGGCCTCACCGCCGGTGTGCGGGAATTGGTGCGGCAGTTCGAGTCTCGCGGCCAGTACCAGGTGGTGTCGGACCTCGAAGAAGTCGGCACGCCGGAATCGGAGGCGTTGATGTACCGGGCCGCCCGGGAGTTGCTCACCAACATCGGCAAGCATGCGCGCGCGACGGTGGTGACCATCAGGCTCGCCCGCACCGGTGACCGGGTGGTGCTGACGGTGGCCGACGACGGTGTCGGATTCGACCCAACGTCGGTGGCCGACCGGGTCGCGGCCGGCCATATCGGCCTGGGCTCACTGCTCGTTCGGGTCGATGCGATGGGCGGCCAGATGGAGGTGGACTCGGCATCCGGGCGTGGGACGACGGTCACGGTGACCTCGCCGCCCATCGCCGAGCAGGGCTGAAAATCCATCGCCGGTGCGAGATGTGCCGGGTAGCGTGCCCACTGTGAAGCTCCGTATCGCCGTCGGCGTCGTCCTCGCGCTGGTCGTCGCCGTGCTGGTGAACGCGTATGTCGTGACCGGAACGGCACGGGCCGCGGAACCGTTCGCGGGTGGGCATGTGCTGCACCTGGACGGCCCCGACCTCAACGTCCGCGAGTACGGTCCGCCCGGCGATCGTGCCGTCGTTCTGCTGCACGGGTATTCGGCTTCCATCGAATGGTGGCAGGCGATCGCGCCGATGCTGGCCCGCGGCGAGCGCGTGATCGCGGTCGATCTGGTCGGCCACGGGGGGTCGGAGGCGCCGCTTGAGGCCGCGCCCTACCACGCCGCCGAGCAGGCCGAGGCGGTGCGAAAGGCCTTGATGGCGTTGGGCGTCCGGCATGCCGTGTTGGTTGGGCATTCGATGGGTGGCGCCGTCGCCGCCGAGTTTGCGCGCCGGTACCCAGACCTGGTGGAGAAGGTGGTCGTGTCCGATACACCCGCCGCCGACGACCTGGTGAGCATGCCGCTGCTGGGCAAGATGGTGTGCTGGCCGGCCCTCGGCCCTGCGCTGGACCGGTTCCGCACCGTCGACGCGATCACCGAGAGCTCCTTGCAGACCGGTTTCGCCGCGGACTATCCGGTGCCGCAGTTCGCATATCGGTCGCTTGAGCGATTGACCTACGCCGGTGTGTGTGACTCCAAGGACGGTGACCGGGCACCGGTCGCCGAGACCCTGGCCGGTCTGGGGAAGCCGGTGCTGGTGCTGTGGGGCGAACGCGATGTGCTGACCCCGACGGCCCCGAACGTGGCGCGCTACACCGCGGCGGGCCTGCCGCCGCATGTCATCGCTGGTTCCGGGCACAGCCCGATGGTCGAGAAGCCCGACGAATTCCTCTCGGCGATCGGTGAATTCGTCGCCGAGCAGTCATAGCCTCAGCTCGAATCGGCTGCAGAAGCAGAATTCTGTGTCTGCTCGCGGCTACGCCGTGAGGCCGCGGGCGATCACGAGGCGCTGAATCTGGTTGGTGCCCTCGAAGATCTGGGTGATCTTGGCCTCGCGCATGTACCGCTCCGGACGGAAGTCGCGGGTGTAACCCACCCCGCCGAAGACCTGCACGGCGTCGGTGGTCACCTTCATGGCGGCATCGGTCGCGATCAGCTTGGCTACGCTGGCCTGCGTCGAGTAGGGCAGCCCGCGGTCGCGCCGCCGTGCCGCATCCAGATACGTGGCCCGCGCGCTGACCACCTCGGCGGCCATGGCGGCCAGCAGGAATCCGAGGCCCTGATGGTCGATGATCTTGCGCCCGAACGTTGTTCGCTCATTCGCGTAGCGCAGCGCCTCATCCAGCGCGGCCTGGGCGATACCGACGGCGACCGCGGCGATGCCGAGGCGGCCGGAATCCAACGCGGAGAAGGCGATCGGCAGGCCCTGTCCTTCGGCGCCGATCAACCGGTCCGCGTCGATGCGCGCGTCGTCGTAGAACGCCGAGGTGGTCGGTACGGCGTGCAGACCCATCTTCTCCTCGGGCTTGCCGAAGGTCAGACCGTCGGTGTCGCCGGGGACCAAGAAACAGGAAATCCCTTTGGAGCCTTTGCCTGTGCGCGCGAACACCGTGTAGAAGTCGGCCTTGCCGCCGTGGGTGATCCACGCCTTCGATCCGTTGAGCACATACTCGTCGCCGTCCCGGACGGCCGCGCACTGCAGCGCCGCAGCGTCGGATCCGGCCTGCGTCTCGGACAGGCTGTAGGCGCCGATCTGCGTGCCGGACAGCATGCCGGGCAGCCAGCGCTGCTTCTGCTCCTGCGAGCCGAAGGCCAGCAGCGCGTGCGACGAGAGGCTGTGCACGCTGACCGCCACCCCGATGGCGGCCCACCGCGCGGCGATCTCCTCGAGCACCTGCAGGTACACCTCATAGGGTTGGCCGCCGCCGCCCCACTCCTCGGGTTGCGGCAGGCTCAACAGCCCGGCGGCACCCAGTTGGGCGAAGACGCCCTCGGGATAGGTCTCGGCCCGCTCATGGGCGTCGACGATCGGGTCGAGCACCTTGTCGGCGATGTCGCGGGTCAGCGAAATCAGCTCGTACGCTTCGTCGGACGGCAGCAAGCGGTCTACAGGCACGGGGGTTCTTTCCCTAAAACAGTACTGATGACGACTTCACAGTATCATTGTCGGAGTACTGTGACACCCGCTGCAGTATCATGATGGGATGTCCGACCTGGCTGCCGACGGCTTCGCGACGCGCCGGCAGACCGCCCTGTTCGACGACCTGCTGACCCTGTTCCTCGCGGAGGGCTTCAGTCATCTCACGCTGGACGAGATCGCGGCGCGGCTGCACTGCTCGAAGTCCACGCTCTACACGCTGGCTTCCGGCAAGGACGAGTTGGTCCGGCGGGTCACGGTGCACTTCTTCAAGCGGGCCACCAACGCGGTCGAAACGGCCCTGAAAGAGACCCGGCGCGAACGCATCTCGGCATACCTGACCGCGGTCGGCGAGGAACTGGCCGTCGCCTCGGACGTGTTCATGACCGACCTGAACGCGTTCGCCCCCGCCCGCGAGGTCTACGAGGCCAACACCCGCGCCGCCGCGCAGCGCGTCCGCGAACTGATCGAGGACGGCGTCGGCGACGGCGCCTACCGCAAGGTGCATGCGTCCTTCGCGGCCGACCTCATCGCGACGATGATGGTCCGCATCCAGCAGCGCGACGTCCGCACGGCAACCGGCCTCAGCGATGCCGAGGCCTACGCGGAGCTGGCCACGCTGCTCACGAACGGGCTGCGGGCCACCTAGCCGTTACAGCGCGGCCAGGATGTCGTTCACCCGGTCGCGGGCGTCGCCGAACAGCATCTGGGTGTTGTCCCGGAAGAACAGCGGGTTCTGCACCCCGGCATAGCCGGAGGCCATGGACCGCTTGAACACGATGACGTTCTCGGCGTTCCACACCGTCAGCACCGGCATGCCCGCGATGGGGCTGCTCGGATCCTCCGAGGCCGCCGGGTTGACGGTGTCGTTGGCGCCGATGACCAAGACGACCGCGGTGTCCGGGAAGTCGTCGTTGATCTCGTCCATCTCCAGCACGATGTCGTAGGGCACCTTGGCCTCGGCCAGGAGCACGTTCATGTGCCCGGGCAGTCGGCCGGCGACGGGGTGGATACCGAAGCGCACGTTGACCCCGCGCTCGCGCAGCTTGCGCGTCAGGTCGGCGACACCGTACTGGGCCTGGGCCACCGCCATGCCGTAGCCCGGGGTGATGATCACCGAGTCGGCGGCGCCGAGCAGCTCGGCCACACCCTCGGCGGTGACCTCGCGGTGCTCGCCGTAGTCCTTGTCCTCGGCGGGCCCCGCCTCGATACCGAAGCCGCCGGCGATCACCGAGATGAACGACCGGTTCATCGCCTTGCACATGATGTAGGACAGGTACGCACCGGAGGAACCCACCAGGGCGCCGGTGATGATCAGCAGATCGTTGGACAGCAGGAAGCCCGACGCGGCGGCGGCCCAGCCGGAGTAGCTGTTGAGCATCGACACCACCACGGGCATGTCGCCGCCGCCGATGGAGGCCACCAGATGCCAGCCCAGCAGCAGGGCGAGCACGGTCACGACGATGAGCAGCCACAGTTGCGGCTCGATGACGAACCACACCGTCAGTGCGAGGAAGACGACGAGCGCGCCGATGTTGAGGAAGTTCTTGCCGGGCAGCATCAGCGGCGTGGACTTGATCCGGGCCGACAGCTTGAGGTTGGCCACGATGGAGCCGGTGAAAGTGACCGCACCGATGAACACGCCGATGAAGACCTCGGCGGAGTGGATGCCGAGCAGGCCCTGCCCGTCCAGCACGGCGGCCTCGGCGCCGGCGGCGTCACCTTCGACGTGCAGGTAGCCGTTCCAGCCCACCAATACCGCGGCCAGACCGACAAAGGAATGCAGGAGAGCGATGAGCTCCGGCATCCCGGTCATCTCGACGACCTTGGCGCGCCACAGGCCGATCGCTGCGCCGATGGCCATGGCGCCGGCCAGCAGGCCCAGCCCGAGCGGCCCGATGTGCCGGTTCAGGGCCAGTGCGACCGTCGCGATCAACGCGACGGCCATGCCGGCCATGCCGAATGTGTTGCCCACCTTGGATGTTTCGTGCTTGGACAGCCCGGCCAGCGCCAGGATGAACAGCAGGGCCGCGACGACGTAGGCCGAGGTGGCAGCAGTCTCTACCGTGAACATGGAATCCATTTCAGACGTTTCGAAAAGGGGCGCAGGCTCAGCTGCGGGAGAACATTCCGAGCATGCGACGCGTCACTGCGAAGCCACCGAACACGTTGATGCTGGCGAGCAGGATCGCCACGGCCGCGAGGACGGTGACCGGCAGGTCGCCATGGCCGATCTGCAGCAGGGCACCGACGACGATGATGCCCGAGATCGCGTTGGTCACCGACATCAGCGGCGTGTGCAGTGCGTGGTGCACATGGCCGATCACGTAGTAGCCGATCACGATCGCCAGCGCGAACACCGTCAGGTGCACCTGCAGGGCGACCGGCGAGATGGCGATCAACACGAACAGCACGGCAGCCGCACCGAAGCTCAGCCCCAGCCGTCGTCCCGTGGACATGGACGCCTTGGCTTTCGGTGCCACCACCGGGGCGGCGGCGGCCGCCGCCGGGGCAGCCGAGACCTGCACCGGTGGCGGCGGCCAGGTGGTCTCCCCGTCGCGCACGACGGTGATCGATCGCTGCACAACGTCGTCGAAATCGAGGGTGAGCCGGCCGTCCTTCTCCGGGGTGAGCAGCTTGAGCAGGTTGACCAGGTTGGTGCCGTAGAGCTGGGAGGCCGTGGCGGGTAGTCGGCCGGCCAGATCGGTGTACCCGATGATGGTCACCCCGTTGTCGGTGACGATCGACTGGTCCTTGACTGCGCCCTCGACGTTGCCGCCGTTGGCCGCGGCCATGTCCACGAGCACACTGCCTGGCTTCATCGCGGCCACCATGTCGGCGGTGATGATGCGGGGTGCGGGCCGGCCCGGGATCAGCGCGGTGGTGATGATGATGTCGACGTCGGCGGCCAGCTCGGCGTACAGCGCAGCCTCGCGGACCTTGTAGTCGTCGCCCATCTCCTTGGCGTAGCCGGTGGCCGACACCTCGCCCGCGTCGGGGTCGACGGAGACGTACTCGCCGCCCAACGACTTGACCTGGTCGGCGACTTCGGGACGGGGATCGGTGGCCTTCACGATGGCGCCCAGGCTGCCTGCCGCGCCGATCGCGGCCAGCCCGGCCACCCCGGCGCCCACGACGAGCACCTTGGCCGGCGGCACCTTGCCCGCGGCGGTCACCTGGCCGGTAAAAAAGCGGCCGAAGGCGTGCGCGGCCTCGACCACGGCGCGGTAACCGGCGATGTTGGCCATCGAGGACAGCACGTCCAGGGACTGCGCCCGCGAGATACGCGGTACCGCGTCCATGGCCAGTACGGTGATCGGGCGAGCGGACAGCTTCTCGACCAGTTCGGGCTTGAGTGCGGGCGAGATCAGGCTGACCAGAGTCGAGCCGTCGCGCAGCAGGGCGATCTCGTCGTCGGTCGGCGCGTTGACCTTGAGCACCACATCGCCGTCCCAGGGGCGGCCGATCTCGGCGCCCGCCTCGACGTACGCGGCGTCGGCGAAACTGGAGGCGGCCCCGGCGCCGGACTCGACCACTACCGAATAGCCCAGTTTGACGATCTGCCCGACGGTTTGCGGTGTGGCGGCGACGCGAGTCTCACCCAGTTGAGACTCGCGGGGTATCGCGATGATCATCGACAACGATCCATTCCTCGGCGATCCGACCTGTTGGTAGGCATGGTGAAGTGTCCCATCCATCAGACCGATCGGCGCGGGCCCCCCTCGAACGGTGAACGAATGTTCACAGCCAGTCGCGCCTCTTGAACGATACGTACAGCAGAATCACCAAGATCACGATCAACGCGGAACTGGCGACGAAGCCGACGGTGGTGTTGATCCCCGGATATTCGACGTTCTGGCCGTAAAAGCCGGTGATGGCCGTCGGCACCGCGATGATGGCCGCCCAGCTCGTCAACTTCTTCATCACGGTGTTCAGCCGGGCGTCCTGCAGCGACAGGTTCGTCTCGAACACCGTCGTGACCATGTCGCGCAGCGACTCGGTCCACTCCGAGGCTCGCAACACATGGTCGTACAGATCGGCGTACAGCGGATCGAGTTCGGGGGAGGTCTTGCTGTCGAGGCGGCGGTGCTGGATGGTGCTCACCACTTCGCGCATCGGCAGCACCACCCGGCGTAGCTGGACCAGGTCCTTGCGCATCCGGAAGGTGCGGCGTTGCAGCCCGCGCCGGGGACCGTCCTCGTCGAACAGTTCGTCCTCGAGCGATTCGATGGCGTCGTCGAGAGCCTGCACGGCCTCGAAGTGGCCGTCGACGACGACGTCGAGCAGGCCGTGCACCAGGGCGCCGGTCCCGTGCTCCTGGCCGCCGAGTTCGTCGAAACGTTGCGACACCTCGGCGATGTCGAACTCACCGGCGCCGGTCGCGCCGATCGCGGGGAGCCGCACGGTGATCAGCCCGCGCGGCAGCACGAACGCCGAGATGCGGTGTTTGACCAGGGTGGCGGTGCTGTCATCGTCGGGGTCGACGGTGTCCACCGCGTAGACCGTGAAGAAGGTGTGGGTGTGATACACCGACGCCTTGGTGCGCTCCATGGGCGCCATCGCGTCCTCGACGGCCCAGACGTTGAGCCCGAGTTCGTCGGCCAGCCGGCGCAGCGACTCATGGTCGGGGTTGTAGATGTCGGCCCACACCAGGGTGTCCTCCGACGCCAGGCAATCCGAGATGGCGGTGAAGGTGAAACCGTCGACGGGTTTACCCGCCTCCCAGATCCGGCCCTGCACCTCGGTCACGGCGGTCCCACCAGATTCCCCTGCCGAACGTTCTCCCGGCAGGTGGCGCGATCCTGGTGGGTCTCGGTGACGCACACCTGCACCTGCTGCTCGATGCCGGGCGGATAGACCTGATCGGTGGCGGCGGGCGTCGCCGACGGGACGGGGACGGTGCCGGAGTAGATGGACCACATGGTGTCCCCGGTGCTCGGGAGCCGGGCGCAGTAGGCCTTCTCCCCGGTGCTGCTCTGCCCGGCCGCACCGAGGGTGGCGCAGTCGGCACCGACGAGCACCACGGGGACGCTGGGCGAACTCGCCTGCGGGCGTTCGGGTTCGCGTTCACCCAGGAAATAGGCCGCCGCCGCGACGCCGATCGCCGCCACCACGGCCACCAGCGCGATCACCTGGGTGCGCCGACGGGTGGACTTCGGCTTGCGGTACACGTGGGCGGGCATGGTGAGGCCGACGGGGCCGTCGATGCTGGTGCCCAGCGCGGCGGCGAACTCTGCGCAACTACCGAAGCGGTCGTCGGGCGATTTCGCGAGCGCCCGCGACAGAACCGGGTCCAGATCCGCGAGGTCCGGTCTGCGCCCGGCGATCTGGGGTGGCGGGGCGGTGATGTGCTGGCTGATGACGGCCGCCGGGTTGTCGTGCAGATACGGCGGCGAACCGGTGAGCAACTCGAAAGCCGTTGCCGCCAGTGAGTATTGGTCGGCACGGCCGTCGACGGCCTCGCCCATGAGCTGTTCCGGCGCGGCATAGGCGACGGTGCCGACGGTCATGCTCGTGGCGGTCAGCCGGGTGGTTTCACCCATCCGGCGGGCGATCCCGAAATCCGCGAGCAGCACCCGCGGCCATTCGGCGCCGGTGTCGGTGAGCAGGATGTTGGCGGGCTTGATGTCGCGATGCAGCAGTTGACGCTCATGGGCGTAGTCCAGCGCGCCGGCGACGGCGGTGATGATGTGCACCACCTCGGCGGCGGGCAGCGCACCGCGCTGGCGCAGCAGCTCGCCGGCGTCGGTGCCGTCCACGTACTCCATCGAGATCCACAGCTGCCCGTCGTGTTCGCCGCGGTCGTACACCCGAACGATGCTGGGGTGCATCAGATCGGCGGCGAAGTCCGCCTCCCGGTCGAAGCGGGCCTGGTATTCGGTGTCGGCGCTGACATCCTTGCGCAGCACTTTGATGGCGTCCTGGCGTGGCAACCGCGGATGGCCGGCGAGGTACACCTCGCCCATGCCACCGGCACCGAGGAGGCGCACGACGGTGTAGCCGGCGAACCGCTCACCGGGAGCTATCGACAAAGTCGCCTCCTACCGTGCTCGTCCCATTGTTGACCACGAGAACACAGACTCCCGCATCTGCGGCGCAGATGCGGGAGTCTGTGAAGGGTTCGTCAGCCGAGTTCGGTCAGGTAACCGGGGCAGTAGGCGCTGACGGATTCGACGACGAAGACCGCGGCCTGGTGGATGGTCAGGTCCGAGTTGGACACGATGTCGTGGCCGACGCCCGTCGCGGGCTGTCCGCCGGCGATGGATGTGCACACCAGGTGTGCGTCGGAGATGGCGGCGCGTGCCGAGTCGAAGGCGATGCCCTCGGCGTCGATGTTCGTCAGGAACTCGTCATCGACCGATGACGCCGAAGCGGTGGCGGCACCGGTGAAGGCGGCCAGGCCGAGAGCGGCGGCGGTCAGGGCGGTGGTGGCGATGCGGGCGAACATGTCGGGTGCACTCCTGGGACTCTGTCGGTCTCGCTGTCTGCGAGCTGTGAAGAGCCTCCGATCAGGGGCTTGGCGGAAACTTGGGGATTTCTTGGGGCGGGTCGGGCGGGCTTAAAACTCGCTGTGAGCGCAGCCCTTCACGTTCTGTTCACCCGACCGTATAAAGGGGGCGGCGTGAAACCCGACATCACCGGAATGCTGTCGCGAGCCCGTCGTCAACTCGTTTCGGTGAGAGGTAATTCGTGTCGGTTTTCGTCGATATCACCCCCGATGAGGCGGTCGGGCCCGCGCCCTCGGCCCCCGGCGGATCGGGCCGGTGGCGCGCGGTCCTGACCCGTGCCGGATTGCCGCTGCTGTCGGTGCTGGTGTTCTTCATCGTCTGGCAGGTGGTGGCCACGGCCGGCATCTGGAACCAGACCTTCGTGCCGTATCCGGCGACCGTGTGGCGCGCCTTCCTCGACGTCTCCACCACCCACGACGGCACCCGCGGGTATGCGGGCTACCTGTTGTGGGAGCACCTGTACATGACGCTGCGCCGGGTGTTCGCCGGTGTCGTCATCGGTGTGGTGCTCGGCGTGCTGCTGGGCCTGGTGATGGGCTCGGTCGGCTGGTTGCGCAGCGTGCTGGAGCCGTGGCTGACCTTCCTGCGGGCGCTGCCTCCGCTGGCGTACTTCTTCCTGCTGGTGATCTGGCTCGGCATCGACGAGGCCCCGAAGATCACCCTGCTAGCGCTGGCCGCGCTGCCGCCCGCTGCGGTGGCCACCACCGCGGCCGTCGTCGCCGCACCGGTCGGACTGCAGGAAGCGGCGCGTGCGCTGGGCGCCACCCGCATCCAGGTGATCAGGGATGTCGTGGTGCCCTCGGCGCTGCCCGAGACCTTCACCGGCATCCGGCTGGCGGTCGGGATGGCCTACTCCTCGGTGGTGGCCGCCGAACTGTTCAACGGCATCCCCGGCATCGGCGGGTTGGTCAAGGACGCAAGCAATTACAACAACACCCCGGTCGTGCTGGTCGGGATCTTCGCCATCGGGATCTCAGGTCTGGTGATCGACGGCGTACTGCGGGCTGCCGAGCGGCGGGCCGTTCCCTGGAGAGGAAAAATATGAAATTCACATCGTTACTGGCGGTTGCCGCGGCCTCGATCGTGGCATTGTCCGGGTGCGCGGTGGACCACTCCGGGCAGGACGCGCAGAAGCCGACCATTCGCCTTGCCTACCAGTCGTTCCCGAGCGGTGATCTGATCGTCAAGAACAACAAGTGGCTCGAAGAGGCACTGCCCGACTACAACATCAAGTGGACCAAGTTCGACTCGGGTGCCGATGTCAACACCGCGTTCATCGCCAAGGAAATCGATTTCGGCGCAATCGGTTCCAGTCCGGTCGCCCGCGGCTTGTCCGCGCCGCTGAACATCCCGTACAAGGTGGCCTTCGTACTCGATGTGGCCGGCGACAACGAGGCACTGGTCGCCCGCGACGGTGCCGGGATCAACACCATCGCCGACCTGAAGGGCAAGCGGGTCGCCACCCCGTTCGCGTCGACCGCGCACTACAGCCTGCTGGCCGCGCTGGCCCAGAATGGTTTGAGCGCAGCCGATGTTCAGCTGATCGACCTGCAGCCGCAGGCCATCCTCGCCGCGTGGGACCGCGGTGACATCGCGGCCGCCTACACCTGGCTGCCCACCCTGGATCAGCTGCGCAAGACCGGCAAGGATCTGATCACCAGCCGCCAGCTGGCCACGGACGGCAAGCCGACCCTGGATCTGGGGGTGGTGTCCGACGAGTTCGCCGACGCGCACCCGGATGTGGTGGACGTGTGGCGCCGACAGGAGGCCCGCGCGCTCAACGTCATCTCCGACGACCCCGCCGCCGCCGCGAAAGCGATCGCCGCCGAGATCGGCCTGACCCCGGAAGACGTTGTGGGACAGCTGAAGCAGGGCGTTTACCTGACACCGCAGGAGGTGTCCTCGCAGCAGTGGCTGGGCAGCGACGGCAAGCCCGGCAACATCGCGGCCAACCTGGAGAGCGCGTCGCAGTTCCTGGCCGACCAGAAGCAGATCCCGGCTGCCGCGCCGCTGAGCACCTTCCAGGACGCCGTCTACACCAAGGGGTTGCCCGATGTCCTCACCAAGCAGTGACCCGTCGGGCCGGCTTCTGATCACGAACGTCGAACACCGCTACGGCAAGGGTTCGGATGCGGTGACGGCGCTGGGACCGGTGAACCTGGACGTCGACCCCGGCGCCTTCCTGGTCCTCGTCGGCGCGTCGGGGTGTGGGAAGAGCACCCTGCTGCGGCTGATCGCCGGGTTCGAATCGCCCAGCGAGGGCGATGTCCGGGTGGCAGGCACGTCGCCGACGCCAGGGGTGACCTCGGGCGTGGTGTTCCAGCAGCCGCGGCTGTTCCCGTGGCGCACGGTCGGCGGCAACGTCGATCTGGCGCTCAAGTACGCCAAGGTGCCGCGAGAGCGCCGGGCCGAGCGGCGTGAGCAGCTGCTCGAACGCGTCGGGCTGGAGGGGACCGGGCACCGCAAGATCTGGGAGATCAGCGGCGGACAGCAGCAGCGTGTCGCGATCGCGCGGGCGCTGGCCGCCGAGACCCCGCTGTTCCTGCTCGACGAACCGTTCGCGGCGCTGGACGCGCTGACCCGGGAGCGGTTGCAAGAGGATGTCCGCGAGGTCAGTGCGGAAACGGGCCGGACCACCGTGTTCGTCACGCACAGCGCCGACGAGGCCGCGTTCCTCGGGTCGCGGATCGTGGTGCTGACCCGGCGGCCGGGCAAGGTGGCGCTGGACCTGTCCTCGGAGCTGCCCCGCACCGGCGTCGGCGCCACGGAGCTGCGACGGTCCCCGGAGTTCCTGAAGCTCAAGGATGAGGTCGGCGAGGCGGTCAAGGCCGCCGCGGCCTAGCGATTTGTGCACGTTCCGTCACGTTCACCGTGACAAAACGTGCACAAATCACGCCGCGCAGGCCCCAGGCCAGCCAGCTGAAGAAGAATTCACCCTCGTCGCTGATGTCGTAATCCGGATTCGGGTCCATCGATGCCTCCCCAGCATGGCTATTGCTTTTGCAAAGTCTAACGCGATTGGGCCAGGCGGCGACACCGGATCGGGTCGATTGCCTAGACTGGCCAACCAGTTGATTGGTTTCCGGTTCGCCGGGTTTGCAGATAGCGAGTTGTCATGTCCACGGAGTCAAACGGGGCGTCCACCGCCAACGGGTTGTCCCGGCGGGAGGAGCTGCTGGCCGTCGCCGCCAAACTCTTCGCCGCCCGCGGGTACCACGGCACCCGGATGGATGACGTCGCCGACGCCGTCGGCTTGAACAAGGCCACCGTCTATCACTACTACGCCAGCAAGTCGCTGATCCTCTGGGACATCTACAAGCGCACCGCCGACTTCACCGTGGACGCCCTGCACGACGACCCGACCGCACCGGCCCGCGAGACCATCTACCACTTCACCAGGCGGCTGCTCACCGGCATCGCCAACGACCTGGAGGCAGCCGCCGTCTACTTCCAGGAAGGCCCGTACATCAGCGAGTGGTTCACCGCGGAACAGGTGGACTACATCCGCAAGGCCGAAGCCACCGTCTATGAGCATGTGCGCGACGTGATCGACCGCGGGATCGCCAGCGGCGAGTTCTACGACTGCGACTCCCATGTGCTGGCGCTCGGCTATATCGGGATGGTGCTGGGCGCCTACCGCTGGCTGCGACCGCACGGCCGGCGCACCGCACAGGAGATCGCAGTGGAGTTCAGCACCGCCCTGCTGCGCGGCCTGATCCGCGACGAGACCGTACGCAACGACGAACCCCTGGGCGGAGCAGGCAATGAGTGATCTGTTCCGGCTCGACGGCAAGGTCGCCGTGGTCACCGGCGGTGGGCGCGGTATCGGCGTGATGATCGCCCGCGGGCTGCTGGAGGCCGGCGCCGCCAAGGTGTACCTGGCGGCGCGCAAGGCGGCCGAACTCGACGCGGCGGTGGCCGAGCTGTCCCCGCTGGGCGCCGTGGAGGGCATCCCCGCCGATCTGGGCACCACCGAGGGCGTGCAGGCACTGGCCGACGCGGTGGCCTACCGCGAGGACGCCGTGCACGTTCTGTTCAACAACGCGGGTGCCGCGTGGGGTGCGCCGTTCGAAGACTTCCCGGAATCCGGTTTCGACAAGGTCTTCGACGTCAACGTCAAGGGGGTGTTCCTGCTGACCCGCGCGCTCGTGCCGCTGCTGACGGCCGGCGCCACCGACGACGACCCGGCCCGGGTGATCAACACCGGCAGCATCGACGGCTTCCTGGTTCCCGAGAAGGGCCGGGACAACTTCTCCTACAGCGCCAGCAAGGCCGCGGTACACATGCTGACCCGTCACCTCGCCGGGGAATTGGCCCCCAGGATTCTGGTGAATGCCATTGCGCCAGGGCTGTTTCCGTCCCGGATGACGAAGGTGCTGCTCTCTGCCGGGCAGGAGGCCGTCGGGTCGCTGTTGCCGCTGGGCCGGGTCGGGCAGCCCGACGATATGGCCGGCATCGGGGTGTTCCTGGCCAGCCGCGCCAGCAGCTACATCACCGGCGCGGTGATCCCCGTCGACGGGGGTGTCAGCACCATCCGCTGACGCCTGCGAGCCGGTGGAACCAGCCCCACGCCAGGCAGCCGAACATCCCGAGAAACACGATGTCGCCGCCCATGGACGGCCACTCGCTGCGCCGGAACCGGGTGGTGGCCGCGCCGGCCATGAAGAGCGCCATCCCGCAGGCCGCCACCGGCGTGAGAACGGGCACGATGCCGACCGCCGCCGGGACCACCAGACCGAGCGCGCCGATCGATTTGAGGGCGCCGATCGCCTTGAGGTGACCGTCACCGAAATCGTCGACCCAGTGCTGGGTAGCGCTCAGGGCGCGGTACCTCGCTCTCGGCATCAGCAGCAGGCTCGTCCCGCCGGCCAGATAGGCCACTGCGGCAACCGCGGTGATGATCCACAGCGTGGTGTACATGACTGGCTCCGTTTCATGGTTACGTCGGTCCGTGCCGACTCGTCATTCCCTGTGACGGATCCGCGCGACGAGAGGTAACTCATGACGGCCGACGTACCACTGGCGCAGACCTTCGAGCAGCAGCGCCCGCGGCTGCTCGGCGTCGCCCATCGTGTCCTCGGCTCGCGGTCGGATGCCGAGGACGCCGTCCAGGAAACCTGGCTGCGACTGTCCCGCCAAGACGCGGACTCGATCGAGAACCTGCCCGGCTGGCTGACGACCGTCGTCGGCCGCATCTGTGTCGACACCTTGCGGTCACGCAGCAGCCGACCCGAGGTCCCGATGGCGCCCGACCTCCCCGAGCTGATCGTCAACGAAGACACCGACAACCCCGAAGATGCTGCGGTGCTTGCCGACTCGGTGGGGCTCGCGCTCCTCGTCGTGCTGGGATCGCTCCGTCCGGAGGAACGGCTGGCGTTCGTACTGCACGACATGTTCGCAGTGCCGTTCGCCGAGATCGGGCAGATCCTCGACAAGTCGACCGATGCGGTCAAGATGCTGGCCAGCCGTGCGCGCCGGAAGGTGCAGGACGTGCCCGCGCCCGCTGGTGGCCGGCGCAGGAAAGCGGAGCAGCGCGAGGTGATCGACGCGTTCCTCACCGCGGCGCGTGACGGCGATTTCGACGCGCTGCTGCGCGTGCTCGATCCCGATGTCAGCTGGCAGCGGCACACCGTTCGGGGTGTGGAGGCCGGTACCGGGCCCGCAGGCATCCTGGATGCCGTCCGGCGCGGCCAGGGCTCAGCCGTCATCGCCCGCCGCGTGTCGGTCAACGGCGAGCCGGGCATCCTGGTCTGGGGGCCGACCGGCCGGCCGATCGGCGTGATGGCCTGCACCGTCGACCGCGGCCGCCTGGTCGGCGTCGTATCCATCATCGACCCCGTCCGTCTCGCGCAACTGTCGCTGCCCGGGCCGCCGGACCCGGGCGATTAACCTGACGGCATGAAGTCGACCATCCTGTCCCGCCGCGACCTCGATTTCCTGCTCTACGAATGGCTTCAGGTCGAGGAACTGACCGCCCGGCCGCGCTTCGCCGAGCATTCCCGGGAGACCTTCGACGGCGTGCTCGACTTGTGCGAACAGCTGGCCGAACGCTACTTCGCTCCGCACAACAAGCTCAGCGATGCCCACGAACCCACCTTCGACGGCACCACGGTGACCGTCCTGCCGGAGGTGCGCGAAGCTCTGCAGGCGTTCGCGAAAGCGGATCTGATGGGCATGGCCTTCGACGCCGAATTCGGTGGCGCCCAGTTGCCGACGACCGTGGCCCAAGCCGGATTCGCATGGATCTCGGCGGCCAATGTCAGCACCTCCGGCTATCTGATGCTGACCATCGCCAACGCGAACCTGATCACCAAATTCGGCAGTCCCGAACAGATCTCGACGTGGGTGAAGCCGATGTTGGACGGCCGGTTCACCGGCACCATGGCGCTGTCGGAAACCCAGGCCGGGTCGTCGCTGGCCGATATCACCACCCGCGCCGAGCACCAGGACGACGGCAGCTACCGGGTGTCGGGGACCAAGATGTGGATCTCGGGTGCCGAGCACGAGCTCAGTGACAACATCGTCAACCTGGTGCTCGCCAAGATCCCCGGCGGACCCGCGGGCACCAAGGGCATCTCGTTGTTCATCGTGCCGAAGTTCCTGGCCGACGGAACCCGCAACGGCGTCGCGATCTCCGGGCTGAACCACAAGATGGGTCAGCGCGGGATCACCAACACCGTGCTCAATTTCGACGGGGCCACCGGCTATCTGGTCGGCGAACCGCACCGCGGGTTGGTCTACATGTTCCACATGATGAACGAGGCCCGCCTCGGAGTCGGGATGGGAGCGGTGTCGCTCGGCTACACCGGCTACCTGAAGTCCTTGGAGTACGCCAGGGAACGCCCGCAGGGCCGACTGGTCAAGGATCCCTCGACACTGCAGGTGCCGATCATCGCGCACGCCGACGTGCGACGGATGTTGCTGGCGCAGAAAGCCTATGTGGAGGGCGCGCTGGGCCTGGCGCTGTACTGTGCACGGCTGGTCGACCTCGGGGACACCGAGCTGCTGGACATCCTCACCCCGGTTGCCAAGAGCTGGCCGTCGCAGTGGTGCGTGGAGGCCAACAATCTGGCCATCCAGGTGCTCGGCGGCTACGGCTACACCCGCGAATACGATGTCGAGCAGCATTACCGGGACAATCGGCTGAACCCGATCCACGAGGGTACGCACGGCATTCAGAGCCTGGATCTCCTGGGCCGCAAGGTGACCCAGCACGGCGGCGCCGGGCTGGCGGCGCTGGGCGAGCGTATCGCGGCAACGGTTGCCGCGGCCGGTGAGCACGAGTTCGGTGCCCAGCTGGATACCGCATGGCAGCGGCTGGTCGAGGTGACCGCGGGGCTGTTCTCCTCCGGTGACCTCGAAGCCGCGATGGCCAACAGTGCGGTGTACCTGGAAGCGTTCGGGCACATCGTGATCGCGTGGATCTGGCTGGAGCAGTTCCTGGCCACCGGTGATCAGGCCGGCGACTTCTATGACGGCAAGCGCCAGGCCGCCCGGTTCTTCTTCCGCTACGAACTCCCCAAGACCGCAGCGCAATTGGATTTGCTGGCCAGTCTGGACCGGACCACCCTGGAGATGGCCGACGCCTGGTTCTAGGCGAAAGAGCGGCGGGGCCCGTTTGGGATCCGCCGAAAGGGGTACCCACGGCTACCGGAGGTGCGTCCGGTCAGCCAGCTGGGGGTGCCGTCGGTGATCTCACGTCCATATGCGCGATGTTGTCCGAGTGGGCGTGGCTGATGGCCGCATCGACTGCCATCCACTTCTTCCTCGCGCTGGCCGTCATCCTGTTAACGTGCCGACTTGCCGGACTGGCAGCCAACCGGCTGGGTCAACCGCAGGTCGTGGGGGAGATGATCGCGGGAGTCGTACTGGGCCCGTCGCTGCTGGGCCGGGTGGCGCCGGGTCTGCAGCAGGACTTGTTTCCGCCGGGCACCGCGAATGTGGTGCTCTACACCGTGGCGCAGCTCGGCCTGGTGCTCTACATGTTCGTCATCGGACTCAACTTCGACATCGGGCACGTCAAACAGCGATCCGGCACGGCTGCCGCGGTATCGACGGCGGGAATCGTGGCACCGCTCGCCTTCGGTGCGCTGGCCGCCGTGCCGTTGCTGAGCAGCGGTGGGTTCTTCGAACCCAACGTGAGTCTGCCCATGGCGATGATGTTCCTCGGTGCGGCCATCGCGATCACCGCCTTCCCCATGCTCGCCCGAATCATCTTCGAAAAGCAGCTGTCGGGAACATCTTTGGGAACCCTGGCGCTGGCCTGCGGTGCGGTCGCCGACGCGATCTCCTGGTGCATCCTGGCGGTGGTGCTCGCGGTGCACCGAGGTAGTGCCGCGACCGCCGTCCTGGCCATCGTCGGCGGCCTGGTCTACACCCTGGTGGTGCTGACAGTGGGACGGCGGGCATTGCGGATGCTCGGCCGCATGTCGGAGGATCGGCAGGACGTGTCACCCGCCGTGCTGAGCGCGGTCCTGATCCTGCTGATGGGGTGCGCGTGGCTGACCGACACCGTCGGGATCTATGCGATCTTCGGGGCGTTCATCCTGGGGGCCGCGATGTCGTCGGGTTTCTTCGCGCGACGGGTCACCGACATCATCGAGCCGCTCACCACGACCTTGCTGTTGCCGCTGTTCTTCGTCTACTCGGGTCTCAACACCCAGATCGGTCTGGTGAACACCCCCGGGCTGTGGGCCGTCACCCTCGCGCTGTTGGGCATCGCGATCGTAGGCAAAGGGCTGGCATGTGCGGCGGCGGCCCGGCTGTGCCAGGTCCCGGTCCGCGAATCGCTGGCGCTGGGTTCGCTGATGAATGCCCGCGGCCTGATCGAGCTCATCCTGCTCAACATCGGCCTCGAAGCCGGCGTCATCACGCCCACCCTGTTCACCATCTTGGTCCTGGTGGCGATCATCACCACCCTGATGTGTTCACCGATCTTCGAATTCGTCTACGGACGGTTCCGGTCGCCCACTGCGATGGTGGTACCCGACTCGCGAAAAGGAAGCGTATGGACGTGACAGGACAGATTGCCGGACTGGACGCCACAACGCGAGAGGCCCTTGCGCGCAGGATCCGAAGTCAGCTGTCTCGCAGCGATATCCCGGCGGCCGATCACGACGTGGTGGTCGCGGGTGGGGGCGTCGCCGCCTTGACGCTGGCCCTGGAACTTCGCCGGGCCCGCTCGCAGACGCGGATCTTGCTCGTCGAGCCGAAGGCCGGCCCGGTAGCCGAGATCACCCATACCGTCGGTGAGTCGACCGTGGAGGTTTCGGCTCACTACCTTCGCGACCGGCTCGGCTTGGGCGACCATCTGAGCACGTCCCAGATCCGCAAGATGGGTCTGCGGATGTTCTTCTCCCATGACGGCAACACCGACATCGCCAGCCGGATGGAAGTGGGCAGTTCCTCTTTCGTGCCGCAGGTGACCTACCAGATCGATCGCGGCAGACTGGAGAACGAACTCAAGCGACGCTGCCAGGCCGAAGGCATCGACTTCGCCTGCGGCCGCGTTACTTCGGTGGACATCGGCGGAGACGATTCGCCGCATACCATCACTTTCCAGGATTCCGATACGACCACCCGGGTGACGGCGCGATGGATCATCGATGCTTCCGGGCGGAACCGGGCGCTGGCACGGCAGCTGGAGCTCAAACGAGCCAATCAGCACAACTGCAATGCCGTCTGGTTCCGCGTTGCGACGGAGATCGACGTCGGCAAATGGAGTGACGACCCCGACTGGCGGGAGCGCCTGGTCGAAGGTGACCGTGCGATGTCCACCAATCATCTGATGGGACAAGGATACTGGGTCTGGTTGATCCGGCTGGCATCCGGTGCGACCAGTGTCGGAATAGTCGCCGACCCGGCGGTGCACCGGTTTGACGAGTTCAACACGTTGGCCCGGGCCCGGACCTGGCTCCGTGCACACGAGCCGCAGTGCGCCGCCGTCCTGGCCGAGCATGACGACCTCACCATGGATTTTCGGGTGATGAAGAAATACAGCCACGGTGCAACCAGGATGTTCGACGGCGATCAACGGTGGGGACTCACCGGCGATGCCGGGATCTTCTTGGATCCGCTGTACTCCTCCGGGCTTGATCTGGTCGCAATCGGCAACGGGCTCATCACCGATATGGTGACTCGCGACCTCGACGGCCAGGACGTCGTGGCACGAGCGCACATCAGTGACTCGCTGTTCCGGTCACTCACCGAGATGTGGCTGGCCGTGTACCAGGACCAGTACACGTTGATGGGCACGCCGGCCGTGATGGCGGCGAAAGTCATTTGGGATGTCGCGTTCTACTGGGGATTCGTCGGTTTGCTTTATGCAAATGACCGGTTCGTTCGCGTCGCCGACGAGCCCGATTTCGTGCCTCTCCTGGAAGGGCTGATCGCACTCAGCAATCGTGTTCAGCTTTTCTTCCGGGAGTGGGCCAAGACCGAACGCAGGCCGGTGTCGGTGCCTTTCGTGGACCTGTATGCACCGTTGAATTTCATGGTGTCGCTGCACACCGCGATGATGGGGACCCCCTCGAACTTCGTCGAGCAGTTCGAGGCCAACGCCCTGTTGCTCCGCCAGGTGGCGGGTCAGCTTGTGGACACCGTGGTCGCGGACAAAGCCCGGAACTTCGAGGACGACGATGTCGTGCGCCAGGTGCAAGCCTGGCAGCGGGATTCGTTGCTGCGCGAGCTCCGTGACACCTACCGCCGCGAGCAGCGGGACCATCCGGTCAGCGATGCGTGGATCATCACCGATTCCGCTGCGCTCCAGGCGACTTGAACGCTCTTCGTCGGCACCCGGGAGCGATGTGCACGTCGAACCCGTCCGCCACGGCCCCTGAAACGAATGACTCAGGAGAATCGCAACTCACGACGGGACGGGCATGACAACTCCTGATGACGGCAACACCCGTGCACCCTTGGCGATCGTCGGCATCGGGTGCCGGTTTCCGGGTGATTGTGACTCCGCGGAGAGCTTCTGGAAGCTGTTGTGCGACGGTGTCGACGCCACCCGCGTCGTCCCCGAGACAAGATGGAACGCCGCGCGCTTCTGGGACCCGAACCCGGCCAAGATCGGCAAGATCGTCACCTGTAGAGGCGGATTCCTCAGCGAGATCGATCAATTCGATCCGCAGTTCTTCGGTATCTCGCCCCGCGAGGCGCACTCCCTCGATCCGCAGCAGCGGCTCCTGTTGGAAGCCACCTGGGAGGCGCTCGAAGACGGTGGCATATCGGCTGACCGGCTGGCCGGCACGGACGTGGGGGTGTTCGTCGGTGGCTTCACCCTGGACTACCAACTGCTGCAGAATCAGGGCCGAGCCAGTCGCTACCAGTTCAAAGCGCACTCGGCCACCGGAATGATGATGACGATGCTGGCGAACCGGATCTCGTTCGCCTTTGACTTTCGCGGTCCGAGTATGTCCGTCGACACGGCCTGCTCGAGCTCGCTGGTGGCGGTACACCTGGCTGCACAGAGCATCTGGAGCGGCGAATGCGAGGTGGCGCTGGCCGGCGGCGTGAACATCATGATCGGGCCCAACACGGCGATCGCCGAGTCCAGGAGCGGCTTCCTGAGCCCGCAGGGGCGGTCCAAGGCGTTCGACGAATCGGCCGACGGCTACGCCCGTGGAGAAGGCGGCGCGGTGGTCGTCCTCAAAACCCTGGCCCAGGCGCAACGCGACGGCGACGACGTCTATGCCCAGATCCTCGGTACCGCGGTGTCCCAGGACGGGCATACCGACGGCATCACGGTGCCGCGCGAGGAGGCGCAGGAGGCAGCGATCAGCACGGCCCTGCGACGCGCTGGTGTCCGGCCCGCCGACGTGGGATTCGTGGAGGCGCACGGAACGGGGACACCCGTCGGCGATCCCATCGAGATGAGGGCGCTGTCGCGTGCCCTGACCGTGGACAGACCGGCGGACCGACCGCTGCTGATCGGGTCCGTGAAGACCAACATCGGACACCTCGAAGCCGGTGCGGGTGTCGCTGGGCTGATCAAGGCCGCGCTGATCCTCAAGCACGGTCACATCCCCGCCAATCTGCATTTTCAGACACCCAGCAAGTACGTCTCGTTGCCCGAACTGAACATCGACGTACCCGCGTCCGGGCGTCCGTTTCCTGACTACGCGCGCCGCATCGCCGGAGTGAATTCATTCGGATTCGGTGGCACCAACGCCCATGTCGTGCTGGCCGAGCCTCCGGTGTCCGCGCCACCCCAGCAGGCGCCGGAGTGCCCCGCGCTCACCGTTCTGCCCATCTCCGCGCGCAGCGAGGAGGCCCTCGTCGCCACGGCCGGCCGGTTGGCAGACCACCTCGCCGCGCACTCCTGCACCACGCTGCAGGACCTCGGCTACACGCTCAGTCATCGGCGTACGCATCTGAGTCACCGCCACACCCTGGTCGTGCAGAGCATCGAGGACGCACACCGACAGCTGCGAGCCCTCGGAGACGGTGGCGAGATATCGACTGGCCGGACGCCCACGGATACGCCGAAGCTTGCCTTCGTCTGCACCGGTATGGGCCCGCAGTGGTGGGGCATGTGCCGGGGTCTGCTGGATGGTCTACCCGTCTTCGCCGACAGCATCGCCAGAAGCGACCGCGAGCTGTCGCAATACGCGAGTTGGTCGTTGCTAGAGGAGCTCCGGCGTGATGAGCGCACCTCCCGGATGGCGGACACGGAGATTGCGCAGCCCGCAAACTTTGCCGTGCAGGTCGCGCTCGCCGAGCAATTCGCCCACCTCGGTATCGCGGCAGACGCGGTGATCGGTCACAGTGCCGGCGAGGTCGCGGCTCACCATCTCGCCGGTCTGCTCACCTTCGAGCAGGCGGTCCACATCATCTATCACCGGAGCCGCCTTCAGCAGCGCACCAGCGGCCTGGGCCGCATGCTCGCCGTCGGTGTCGACGCCGAAACCCTGATGCGGGTGATCGACGACAGGACCGCCGACGAGTTCGGGCGGCGGATCTCGGTGGCTGCGGTCAACAGCCCGTCCGCAGTGACGATCGCCGGTGACGGCGGCGTCCTCGACGACATCGTCAGGCAACTGGATGAGGCGCAGGTCTTCAACCGATATCTGACAGGCGCGGTGCCCTACCACACCCACTACATGGAGATGGTGAAGAACGACCTGCTCACCGCCTTCGCTGGCCTCTCGTCGAAATCGGCAGTGCTGCCTCTCTATTCGACAGTCACCGGCGAGAAGCTGGACGGCTACCCGGCCGGTGCCGCCTACTGGTGGCAGAACACCCGTGCCACCGTGCTGTTCGAGCCCGCGATCCGCCGGATGCTCGACGATGGTTACACCCACTTCGTCGAGCTCGGCCCGCATCCGGTGCTGGCGGCGTCGATCGCGGAAACCGCAGGGATCCAGCGAGTCTCGGTTCTGCCTGCGCAACGACGTCATGACGACGACCGCCGCGCCCTGCTGAACTGCGTCGGCGCGTTGCACGGCTTGGGTCATACCGTCTCGTGGGATGCGGTGAACCCTCGTGCGGGGGCCCGGATGATGAAACTTCCATCCTATCCCTGGCAGAAGAAGCGCTTTTGGACCGAAACCCAGGAAGCGTTGGAGACGCTGTACTACAACCCGGTGCATCCCCTGCTCGGGCAACCCGTCAGCGCGGTCCATCCGACGTGGGAAGCCGAACTCTCCCTTGTGCTCAACGCATTTCTCGGTGACCACCGGGTGCAGGGCAGCGTTGTCCTGCCGGCAGCGGTGTACGTCGAGATGGCACTTGCGGCAGCCAAGGAGGCCTACGGATCCAATCACAGCGTGGACAACCTGGTCCTCAAGCGGGCCGTCATCCTCGACGACACCTGCGATCCCATTCTGCGGACCACGCTCAATCAAGAAGGCGGCACGCTCGAGTTCGCGGCTTTCACGGCCACCGCCGATGGCGAGGTGAAGTGGACCATCACCGCGACCGCCGACCTCAACACGCTTCCGGCGGCGCCCGCGGGCGCTCACACCTGTGACGGCGCCGGTCCGGTCACATCGATGAGCGGCGAGGAGTTCTACGCACACACCAGCGATCTCGGGTTCGACTACGGTGACATGTTCCGCCCGATCACCGGGGTGAGCGCCGGCCACGACTGGGCGCGTGCGGAACTGGCCGTACCGGCGAGTGTTGCCGGCGAACTCGGCCAGTACAGGTTCCATCCCGCGCTGATCGACGGTGCCTTCCAGACCCTCTTCGGTGCACCGTTTGCCGGCCAGGTAGTGCCTGGAGAACCGTTCCTTCCCACCAGGATTCGGCATTGTGCGATCTACGGCGCACCTCAGCAGGAGATGGAGGTTCACGTCGACGTCGTCTCGGCGACCAAAGATCTGATCGAGAGCGACATCACGATCAGTGACGGTCTCGGAAACCCGATTGCCGTCTTCGACGGTTTCACGGTGCAGTCGCTGAGTGCCTCGTCACGGATGTCTCCCGAGCGGATCGACAGGGGGCTCTACGAATTGCACTGGGCCGTCGCGGAGGAACCCATGCCGGATCCGGGGGAGGAACTGGCCGAGGACATGTCGTGGCTGGTGCTCACCGACTCCACCGGAGTCGGTGAGGCAGTGGCCGCCGAGTTGCGCCGGCGTGGTCATCGCGTGCGCACGGTGGATCACCATGCCCTCGGCGCGCTCGCCGAGGTGGACCAGGGATGGTCCATGGACCCTCGATGTCCCGAACAACCCGCCGAGTTGCTGACCGCGCATCTCGGACTGGAGGGCGACCTCACCGGCATCATCGACTTCTGGCCCGTGGACACCCCAGAATGCTCCGATTCCTCGGCAGCAGGAGCCGGCCGAGCGATGGGTCCGTTGACGATCCTGCGCCTCGTGAAGGCGCTCGCCGAGCACGACACCGTCAAGCCCCGGCTGCATCTGGTCACGGCCAACGCGGCACCCGCACCGGGAACCGGACAGGTTGCGGTGCAGCAATCTCCGGTATGGGGGTTGGGTCGCGTCATCGGGCATCAGGAATTCGGCGAGTACTGGGGCGGCCTCATCGACGTCGATATCCGGGACAACACCGCCGAGACCGCCGGACGCATCTGCGGGCACATCCTGAACGCTCGGTCCGAGGACCAGATCGCGATCCGCGGGGATACCACCTATGTTCCCCGCCTGCGTTTGTGCAGCAACCTGACCAAACCTTTTCCCGCCAAACTGAATCCGGATGCCACCTATCTGGTCACGGGCGGAACAGGGTCACTCGGCAGGGTGGTGGCCACCTACCTGGCGCAACGCGGGGCGCGCCACATCACATTGCTGAACCGCAGCGCCGTCCCGCCCAGGAGTTGCTGGGCCACGCTGGCCGGCGATGACCCGCATGCGGAGACGGTCGAGGTGATCCGGGCGGTCGAACGACTGGGCGCTCATGTCGACACCGCCAGTGTGGATGTGACGGTGGCGGGAGAGGTGCAGGCTTGGCTGGGCGACCATGACCGGGCCGGCGGCCGGCCCGTGCGGGGGATCATCCATGCCGCGGGCGTGGTCGATGATCAACTACTGGTCAACATGAGCGAACATGATTTCGCCAAAGTGCTGGCGCCCAAGGTCACCGGCACGTGGGCGCTGCACGACGCCTTCAAGGAGCACGAACTCGACTTCTTTGTGTTGTTCGGTTCGGCGGGATCGACCATTGCCGCACCGGGACAGGGAAACTACGCGGCCGCCAACGCATTCCTGGATGCGTTTGCGCACTACCGGCGCGCTCAGGGACTTCCCGCACTGACGATCGGCTGGGGACCTTGGTCGGTGGGCATGGTCGAAGAACTCAAACTCGAGAAGGTCTATGCGCAGCGGGGCATCGAGCTCATCACCCCGGCGGTCGGAGTCCGGATACTGGATCGCCTCATCAACCAGGCGGTGGCCAATGTCATTGCCATCACGGCAGATTGGAGCCGAGCTCAGACTTTCGGACTCGGCGGACGGTTGCCCGCGATGTTCGCGGACCTGGAGGCGTCCGAGACGACGGCGCAGCTGTCCGAATCGGACGCCTCCATCCTCGATGTCCTCGCGGGGACGCCGGAGGATCGCAGGCTCGAAGTGATCTCCGACCATCTCAGAGGCGTCGTGGCGACGGTGTTCGACTGTGCCGTCGCCGATATCGGGACCGACGACATGCTCGATGACATCGGCCTGGACTCCATGATGGCGATGGAGTTCCGGATGAGGATCAACGCGATGTTCTCGATCGACCTGCCGGTGCTGGAGATACTCCGAGGTGTCAGCGTGAATTCGTTGTCGAGCCGGGTGCTTGCCCAGTTGCACGCGATCCATGGCGATGCCGAGGTACCCGCCGCAGTGGAACCGGTGCCCGCAGAGATCGACGTGGACCACCTGATCGACACGTTGTCGGCGGCAGAACTCATGGCTCTGCTGGCTGAACTCGAAGCGCATGCGGAGTCCGGCGAGGGCGGGGCCGTGCCGTGAATCCGGTGCAGGTGCGCGATCTGTCCAAGGCCTACGGACCTCGGCAGGCGGTAGAAGGGCTTAATCTCGACGTCGGTCCGGGCGAGATCTTCGCCATTCTCGGTCCCAACGGTGCGGGGAAATCCACCACGATCGAAATCTTGGAGGGGAATCGCAAGCGAGACTCAGGCGACGTACGGGTGCTCGGTGAGGATCCGGGAACAGCCGGCCGGAAGTGGCGCGCACGGATCGGCATCGTGCTTCAGGAAGTGAGCGATGCCGGGATGCTCACGGTGAGCGAGACCGTATCGATGTTCACGAACTGCTATGGCAATGCCCGGGTCCCCGCGAAGGTGCTCGAGCTCGTGGGTCTCAGTTCAGTGTCCGGATCGAGGGTGCGAACGCTCTCCGGTGGGCAGCGTCGTCGACTCGACGTCGCGCTCGGTATCATCGGCAATCCCGAACTGCTGTTCCTCGACGAACCGACCACCGGATTCGATCCCGAAGCGAGGCGTCAATTCTGGGCGCTCATCAGATTGCTGTCGGCCGACGGGACGACCATCCTGCTCACCACCCATTATCTGGAAGAGGCTGCGGCGCTGGCAGATCGGGTCGCCGTGATCGCCAAGGGGCGCTTGGTGGCGCTGGACTCGCCCACAAAACTCACTCAGCATCTGGGACTGGCCGCCACCGTCCGCTGGCGTGAACGGGGCGAAGTACGCGTCGAGACGACGGAGCATCCCACCCAATTCATCAGGGCGCGGAGCGGGGATGGGATGGAACTGGCCGACCTGACGGTGACCCGGCCGACACTTGAGGATGCCTACCTGCATCTGGTGGGCCTGGCATGACGGCCGTCGGGACCGAGCATCGGGAGCGCCGGGCGCTGCCGTCGGCGGTGCGGATCGGTTTCTCCCGGGTAGTCCCGGAACTGAAGATGTTCTATCGCCGGCCAGAGCAAGTGGCGCTGACGTTCTCGATGCCTGCAGTGATCTGCATCCTGCTGGGTTCGATCTTCTCCGACAAGCTACCCAACAGCGAAATCAGCACGGGGTCCGTGATCGCCGCGAGCATGCTGGCCTACGGAATCCTGTCCACATCCTTCATCAATCTGGGTATCAGCATCGCAGCCGACCGCGACACCGGGGCGCTGCGGCGGCTGCGCGGAACGCCGACGACGGCATTGTCGTACTTTATCGGCAAGATCATCCTGGTCGGCATTGTCAGTCTGGCCGAGGCGGTGATTCTGTTGGCGGTAGGTGTTCTGGTGTTCGGGCTCCGTTTGCCGGCAACGGCTTTCGGATGGTTCACCCTGACCTGGGTTTTCGTGCTGGGCATCGTGAGTTGTTCGCTGGTGGGCATATTCATCAGCAACTTCGCCAGCAACGCTGTCTCGGCCGCGGTGATCACCAACGGCCCTGCTGTCGGTCTGCAGTTCTTGTCGGGCACCTACGTGCCGCTGATGGCGTTACCGACATGGATGCTCTTCGTCGGCTCGGTCTTCCCGGTCAAATGGATGGCGCAGGGGTTCCGCTCGGTGCTCTTACCGTCCGACATGGTGATCTTCGAACCGGCCGGAAGTTGGGAACATTGGCGGATCTTCGCCGTGTTGGCGGCGTGGAGTGTCGGCTCGCTGATCGGTTGCCTGCTGGTTTTCAGGTGGTCGGACAAGAGCTGAAGGGTGGCAGAAGACGTGTGATGCCCTACCCGCGGCGACCGCGGGTAGGGCACCATCATCCGTTGGGGTCAGGCCGCGTGCTCGGCGTGGTGGCTGCCCTTGGCGTGCTTGGGCTTCGCCGTTGAACCCGTTGAACCCGTCGAACCCGTTGAGCCGGTCGAACCCGTTGCGCCCGAGGAGTCCCCACCGGCTTGCGAACCCGAACCGTCGCCCTTGCCCGCGTGCTTCGGACCACGGACGTGGCTGGGCTTCGTCGTGCCGGTACCGGTGCCCGCCGAGGAGTCCGAACCGGAGGCCGCCGAACCGCCCTTGGTGTCACCCTTCGTATCGCCCTTGGAGTCACCCTTGGTGTCGCCCTTGGTCGATGAGCCCGTGGCGTCGGTATCGGAAGGCGCAGTCGACCCGGTCGTCGAGTCTGCGGCGGGGTCGGTCTTGGTCGGCGTCCCGGTGTCGGCCGGGGCGGTGTCCGCGGGCGACGTGGTGTCGTCGGTCGCCGGCTTCGTCGTCGCGGTGTCCTTCGGGGTATCGGCTGCCGTGGTCGTCTGCTCCGCGGTCTTCGGCGTATCAGCGGCGGGCGTCTTGGTGTCGGCGGTCGCGAGGGTCACCGTCGTCGCTGCGGCGGCGGGCGCCTGGCTGACCGCGGCGGTGCCGGCTGCCGCGGGCGTCGTCGTCTTGGTGATCACCGGCGGCTTCAGGGCGTCGGCGATCAGTTTCTGCAGCGTCTGCAGGGCGGGGATGCTGCCGGCGAGGTTGACGCTGAGCACGTTGTTGGCGAAGGTGATGGCGAACTGGGTGAGCAGACCGCCGCCGAACAGCGGCAGGTCCAGACCGGTCTTGATCACGCTGGACAGGTCGGGACCGTAGCCGCCGTTGAGGATTCCGCCGACGATGACGGCAGGCACCGACACGATCGCCTTGACGACCGCGCCGAGGTTGCCCGCGCGCACGGCGTTGATGATGCCCTGGACCGCGGCGCCCGCAGCGGAGGGTGCCTGGATCAGCGGGCCGAGCACTCCGCCCAGGGCGGTCACCAGATTGGTGGGTGCGCCGGGCAACCCGAGGAAGTTGGCGTTCAGCGCCTTGATGACGTTCACGACGTTCTGCACCGGGTTGGCCAGGATGGTGGCCAGCGGACCCAGCTTGTCGACGGCGTTCACCAGGAGTTGCAGTGGATGTGCGATGCCGTTGAGCGCCGGTGCGATCAGGTTCGTCGCGGGCAGGAGCACCGTCAGCCCGGCCAGCAGCACCTGGTTGACGGCGTCCTCGATGTTGCCGTGCAGCAGATCCTGGATGGCGCTCGCCAGCAGAGGCGGCGCGCCGGCGGTGATCCCGCTGAAGATCTGTCCCAGCGTGGTCTGCAGGATGGACGGCAGCGTTGCGGCCGCGGTCACGGCGGCGGCAGAGGACGAAGGAGCTGCGGCGAGCTGCGCCTTCACCGTGGGGGACAGCAGCGTCAGGATGTCCTTGATCGCGGCGACCTGGTTCTGGAAGACCGCGGACAGGATGGGCGTCGGCCCGTTGGTCGCCGCCGTGGTGAAGATGGACTGCAGGTTGTCGACGGTGTTCTCGAAGACGGAGCCGTAGGCCGAGAAGGGGTTGGCGGAAGCGGTCAACTGGGTGGCGGCATGTTCGATCTTGGTGGCGATCGGGGCGGCGACGATCGGTGTGGCGGCGATGAAGCCGGCCCCGACCAGCGCGACGACGCCGCTGGTGGCGAACGGGCGGACGGCAGTGTGCATTGCGGGCTACTTTCAGGGACTCAACGAGTTGGGATCGAAACCTACTGGCGAGTAGGTTCCGCGCCGCAATGGTGCTTTTCGAGGCGGGTCCGTCGCTAGAGACGAATGACTCAATTCCGAGATGCCGATCACAATCGTGCGGAATTCAGCCGTTCACCACAGTCTCGACGGGCCCCAGGCCGCCGGGCGGCGGGATGTCGCGGATCTGTTGTCTGCGGGTGATCCCGAGCTTGGGGAACGACCGGTACAGGTGATTGGAGATGGTTCGCGTCGACAGTTGCAGCCGGGCGGCAATCTGCGGGTTGGTCCAGCCGAGACCGGCGAGGTACACGACCTGATGTTCCTGCGGGCTCAGCGGAGGATCGGTGGCGGCCGGTACCGGGCGGATGCCGGCGGCGCGCAGATCCCGGTGGCACAGGTCGATCAGGGGGCCGGCGTCGAGGCGGTGCGCGATGGCCAGGGCGCGGCTGAGTTGCTGCTGCGCCTCGCTTCTGCGGCGATGCCGCCGCAGCACGGCCGCATGCGCGATCAACAGGCGAACCCGCTCCACCGGCCATTGCTCCCCGGCGGGATCAGCCAGAGCGGCACCGAGCAGGGCCTCGCCGTCGTCGCGGTCGGTGAGCAGCGCCTTGGCGTAGGAGACCAGGTGCGTAAGCCGGGTGGGTGCGTCGGCGGGGATATGGTCGACAATCGCGTTCAGGCGGCGGCCGGCGTCTGCAATGGTGGAGGCAGCCACCGCCGAATCCGCGAAATCACCCAAGGCCCAATAGGACTCGCGGCGGTGCATCGGGACGCCGGTGTGCGTGAAAAGGTCGCTCAGCTCGGCGTACGCCAGTGCGGGCTCGCCGTTGAACAGGTTGATCCGTCCGCCCAGATGCCCCGCCCAGGCACCCGCAACCCGGCTCTCGGTGAGCACAACCCGGTCCACCGCCACGGCCAGATGCTTGCGGGCTGCGACGAAGTCGCCGCGCAGAGCCGCGACGGCGCCGGACGTGAGCCGGCCGACTGCGTTCATCAGCGGATTCCGGTTGGCGATGGCCACTGCCTGGAGCTGCGCGGTGGCGTCCAGTGCCTGGGCGAACCGGCCGGTCTCCAGGCAGGCTCTGGCGAGTGCGGTGAGGATCACGGCGCTGCCGGGAGCGGCGCTCAGGTCGCCGTTGCCCGATGTGTTGAGCAACCGCAGCGCCAATTCGTCATCGGCGGTGACCCAGGCGGTGGCCCCGAGGATTCCGCGGTACACCGGGTCATGGATGCGGTCGGCCAATGCCGCCACGGTGTGGCGGCTCATGGTGGCTGACATCGGATCGGTCACGGCGTCGATCCAGGCGTGCGACATCGTCGCTTTGATGTCGGCGGGTCCGGTGCCCGAGATCAGGGTCCGGTGCTCGGCCAACGTTCGGCGTATCACCGGATCGTCGGTGAGGTAGCCGAGGATGCCCATCGCCCGCAGCGCTTCCCAGGACCAGGCGGGATCGACCGATCGGGCGGTGACGGCCGCCGTGTTCAGCGCGGCGAAGGTCTTATGGTGGTTGTCGTTCCACAGAGCCGCCCAACCGAGCTCGATTTGTGCCCGCATCCGTTGGTGCGGATCGGTGGCCACCTCTTTGGCCCGCTGTCCCAGTTCCTGTTCCCACCGCACGTCCGCGGTATGACGGGTGAGTTTGGCGGCGTCCAGCAGCAGGTCGGCCTGCTGGACGGGCTGGCTGCTCAGTTCGGCCGCGCGCTGCAATGCGGCGGCTGCGGCGGCATCCCCGTCGATCTCGCGCGTCAGTGTGTTCACGGCGACCAGTCGGTCGGCTGCGGAGTCGTCGAGGTGCTCGGCTCCCAGCGCGGCGTGCCAGGCCTGCCGGTGCGGCCGGGCATCGAGCACGTCGGCGATCCACCGATGCGCGGCCTGGCGTTGCGGCACGGTGGCGTGGTGGTAGCACGCGGAGCGGGCCAGCGGGTCGGCGAAGCGCACCGTGCGTTCGGCCGCGTCCAGCAGACCGGCGGACCGGCCGGCGGCGAGCTGGGCGGGTGGGGTGGCCGCCATGACCATGGCGATGTCGGGGCCCGCTGCGGCAAGCGTCAACAGGGTGGTGCGGGTGTCGGGCGACAACGCGTCGAGGGTGTCCCGGTAGCCGGCCTGAAGTCCGGCGGGCAGTGGCATCGGGTCGGGGGCCCAGCCGCCGCCCCAGGTCTCGAATATCGCGTTGAAGGCGACGAGCGCGCCCGGATTCCCCTGTGCCTGAGTCAGTATGGCCGTACGGAGCAAACCGAGTGCGGGTACCGGTTGCCGGTCGAGCAACATTTCGGACTGCCGCGCGGGCAGCGGTCCGAGGCGCAGCGTGGTGACGTCGTCAGCGCCGAGGCCGTCGAGATGGACGGTGTCGAGTACCGACAGCACCATGGTGACGGCGTTGCCGACAAGGCGACGCGCCGCGAACAGAATGGCTGCCCGCGAGGCGGCGTCCAGGTGGTGGAAATCATCGATGAACACGGCCAACCGGTGATCTGCGCCGAGTTCGCGGAGCAGGGCCAGCAGGCCTGGGCCGGGTGCCGATGGCGACACCCCGGGCGGCAGGGCGCGCAGCAGGTGATCGAGGCCGGACAACGGCTGCACCGATTCGGCGGGCACGCCCGTGGTGCTCAGGGTGGTGTACCCGTTCGCCGCGGCAGTCCTGCGGGTGTGGTTGAGCAGCAAGGACTTTCCCGAACCGCGGGATCCGCGGATGATCACCACGGCAGCGGGTGTGGCGGTGGTGATCGCCGCCGTCAGTGCGGTGATCTCACGGTCGCGCCCGACCGGTTCGCTCTGCTCGACGAAAAAGGTTGGCTCCGAGGTGGTTTCAGGATTCCGCTCGGGGTGCGGCGCTGTGTGGCCGCTGTGAATGGTCACCCGGTGCATCGGCCGCCATCGCATTCTCCAGTCTTGCTCGTCGACCTCCTTCGGGCCGGACGATCCGAACGCTAGGTGCGTCGCCGAATTCTGTCAACTAGCCGGTTGAGCGGGAATATTCGGTGATCACGGCGTGTTACGCGCTCTCTGTCGGGCCCAACCCGTTGCCGGCTTCCGCTGCGTTGATCCAGTCGACCAGGTCTGACAACGGCATGGGTGGCGCCAGGAAGTATCCCTGGGCGAACTCGGCGTCCAGGCCCAACACATAGGACCACATGTCCGCGCTGGCGATACCTTCGATGACGACCTTCGCGTCGACCGCGTGTGCCAATTGCACCGAGGCCTCGAGGATCTTGGCCGCTCGACCGCCGTTGTCGACGGCCCGCTGCACCATCGAGTGGTCCATCTTGATGATCCCGGGATGCAAGCGATCGAGCGCCTCCAGGTTGGAATAGCCGGTGCCGAAGTCATCGACGCTGATGGTGGCGCCGAGTCGGCGCAGCACCGAGAGCGTGTCGATGGCGCGGCCGTCCGGAGTGACGAGCACCGACTCGGTGACCTCGGCTATCACCCGGTCGAATCCACCCGCGGGATTCCAGGTCAGCAACCAATCGGTGGTGTCCCGCTCCTCCAGTTCGGTGCTGGAGAGATTCACCGCCACCCGGGGTTGCCGCGCGCCGAGCCGCTGGTGTAGACCGGTGAAGTCCGCGTCGAGCATCTTCAGCACCAGCCGCCCGATCGCCCGGAGTTGGCCGGTGTCCATGGCGTGGGTGATGAACGTGTCGGCGGTGGCGAGTTCGTCACCCCGTCGCCATCGCAACAGCGCCTCGACGTGGGCGAGGCGCCCGGTGCCGACCTCGACCACCGGTTGATAGTGCAATGCGAAGTCGCCGGCGCGCACTGCGCCGGCCAACTCGCGGCGCAACTCGGCGCGTTCATCGGCACGGTCGTTCATGTCCTGGGCGAAATAGGTGTGTCGGTCCCCGCCCCGGTTCTTGGCCGCGTACATGGCGATGTCGGCATTGTGCAGAAGTTCCTCGGCGGTGCGGCCGTCCACCGGATGAATGGCGATGCCCACCGACGCCGAGACGTAGGCCAGGGTGCCGTCGACGTCGATGGGTTCACGGACGGCAGTGGAGATGCGGTGCACGAGACTCTCGATGCCGTTGAGGTCCTCGGCGCGGGTGACGAGCATGGCGAACTCGTCACCACCGAGTCGCCCGATCACGTCGTGGCGTCGCGCGGCGCGTCGCAGCCGGGCCGCCACGGTGGCCAGCACGGCGTCACCGCTGCGGTGACCGAACCGGTCGTTGATCTCCTTGAACCCGTCCAGATCGATCCAGAGCACCGCGAGTCCTGCGGTGCCGGCGGCGACCAATTCGTCGGTGTGCGAACGGAAATAGGCGCGGGTGAGCAGGCCGGTCTGCTGATCGAACTGCTCTCGGGTAGCCAGGTCGGCGCTGATCTCGCGGAGTCTGGTCACGTCGTGCACGAGGGCGACCCGATCGGGCTCCCCGCCGCTGTCCTGCCCGTCGGCCGCGGCGACGACCAGCACTTCGGCGGCGACGGCACGGTAGGTTCCATCGGCGCTGAGGATCCGTCGGGCGTCGAGTCCGTCGCGCATCGTCGACTCGGACAACGTTAGCGCCGTCGGGTCGGGCTGGAGCAGGGCATTCAGTGGGAGCCCGACCAGCGCATCGGCCGGGTGCCCGACGATGGCGGCGACGGGTGCACTGGCCTGCACGATGCGGTCGTGGGCGTCGAGCACGAGCACCCCGACGGTGTGCGCACGCAGCAACGCCTCCAGCACCGCGGCGCGCTTGGCCGCCGCCGTCTGCAGCCGCTGCCGATCGGTGACGTCGAGCGCGCTGCCGGTGACCGACGGTGCGGCGTTCGTTGCCCCGTCGGTGCGGATCGCGGATTCGTCGATCCAGCGCACGGACCCGTCCGGGCGCACGATGCGGTACTCCAGTTGCCATCGGCGGTCGGTACTCGCCATCGCGGCCGCGACCCTGTCGCGGTCGTCGGGGTGCACCGCCGCGGTAAGCAGTCGAGGATCGGCCAGCACTTGATCCCGGTCCAGTCCGTAGATGTCTTCGACGCGCTTGGTCAAGAACGTCAACGCGCCGGAATCGTCGCGCTGCCAGACGAGTTCGCGCACCGACTCCGCGACCGCCTCGAGGTTCGCCAGCGCCCGCTCCCGTTCGCGCTGTGCCTTCGCGACGTCGCTGACATCGATGACGACCACCAGGGCGCCGAGCACTTCGCCCGCCGATCCGGTGTAGGGCTGCAATTGGAGCAGGAAATCCCGGGTGTCGTCACTGAGTTCGATGAGACGGGATGCCCTGGTCGCAATCGTCTCCTGCAGGGCCATGACCAGGGCAGGCACCGCGATGGTGGTGGGTACGGCAGGCAACGGGCGGCCGATGTCCTCCCGGATGAGGGAGAACACGCGCACCGCCAACGGGGTGTACCGCAGGATCCGCAGCTCGCGGTCCACCATCACCAGCCCGCTGGTCATGGATGCCTGGATGTTCTCCAGATCGGTGTTCGCGCTGAGTAATTCCGCGCTGCGGGCCTGCAGTTCCTGGTTGAGCGTGGTGAGTTCTTCGTTCGCGCTCTCCAGTTCCTCATTGGTGGCCTGGGCCTCTTCGGTGGTGGCCTGCAACTCCTCGGCGGAGGCCTGCAACTCCTCGTTCAACGCCTGTAACTGTTCGTTGGAGTCGCTCAGGTCGGCGATCGTGACCCGCAAGGCGTCGTGGGCGGATTCGAGGGCCGCGGTCATCGGGGACCCCGCTGCATCGATGAGTACCGGTGCCGCGGCCGTCGGGGTTGTTGCAATCGCCCGGAAGGTGACCACGGCACCGATACCGTCGGCCAGTACCTGAGTCACGGTCACCTCGACCGGCGCGTCCGGGGCAGCGTCGATCTGGCGGACCACCGAGGTGCCTGCGTGCTGCCGACTCTGGCTGAGCATGGTGCGCACGATCAGCTGGTAGGGGTCGCGGAGCAGTTCGGTGGCATGACCCGAGTGGCGGCCCTCGCCGACCACACACCAACTCGAGACGTCACCGATGACCTCGATGAGGGCGTCGTCGGCGTCGAGCACCAGGGCCGGCTCCGCCAGGGTGCGCAACAGGCGGCGATACATCGCGAGGCCGTGCTGGAGTCGCGTTGCGGGCGCCGCGGTATGGGGTAGCGGCACCGACGGCAGGTAGCGGCCCGCGGGCAGTAACACCGGTTCGGCGGAGTCGCGGCGCCGGTAGATGCGGTGCTCGCTCGCGGCCGCGGCGAACAGCGCTTCCAGCCGCGGCACCTGCTCGGACTTGCCCAGCACGAGCAACCCGTCCGGCACCAAGGCGAAGTGGCAGAGGCGCAGCACCCGGTCCTGGAGATGCGGCTGAAAGTAGATCATGGTGTTGCGCAACGAGATCAGGTGCAGCCGGGGGAATGGCGGGTCGAACGCGACATTGTGTGGGGCGACCACCATGCATTCCCGCAAGGCGGCCACCACGTCCCACTCCTGATCGACTCTGCGCATCCACCGATCGCGAAGGCGCGACGGCACGGCTGCCACGGTTTCCTCGGAGTACCGCGCTCGGCGTGTTGCCGCGAGCGACCGCTCGTCCAGGTCGGTGGCGAAGACCTTCAGCCGCCCGGACAGGCCTGCGTGATGGGGACCTAGTGCTTCGGCCGCAAGCATCGCGACGGTGTACGCCTCTTCGCCACTGGCGCATCCGGGCACCCAGATCCGCAGCTGTGTCATCGGCGGGAGTCCGCTGATGAGTTCGCGCAGCAATTCCGATGCTGCATCCCACACGGGCGCATCGCGGAAGAACGCGGTGACACCGATGAGCATGCTGCGGCTCAGGGTCGCCGCCTCGTGGGCGTCGTCGGCCAACCGGGAAAGGTATTCCGCGGGAGTAAGATTGGCGAGACGCAAGCGCCGCTCGATCTGACGGCGCAGCGTCGAGCGCTTGTAGCCCGAGTAGTCGATGCCTGTGACCGAATGGAGCGCCACGATGGTGGATTCCACGGCGGCGTCGTCGAGCACCCCATCGCCGGGAGCGTCAGCTGGCCGGGTCGCGAGCATGCTCTCCAGCGCCGCGGGGATGTTCTGGGGCGGCAACTGCAGGTCGGTCGATCCGGTCGCGTACGCGGCACCGGGCATCGACCCGAAGGCTGCACTGGCCTGATCCTGGATGACGACCACACCGCCGGCGGCCATGATGGACTCCGCGCCCCCCGCCCCGTCTTCACCCGTGCCGGACAACACCACGGCGACCGCGTCATCGGCGAAGGCGGCGGCGGCGGAGACGAACAACCGATCGATGCTCGGCCACGGCCGGCGTCCCTCGTCGGGTTCGACCAGATTCAGGGTGGTCGAATTCACCACGATGTCGATGCCGGGTGGGGTGACGAGCACCAGGTCGGGCTCGAGCCCCGCACCGTCGGTAGCCTCCACCACCGGTAGCGCGCTGACCCGACCGAGAAGAGACACCAGGGCACTGGGGTCGTTCGGCGAGAGGTGCTGAGCGATCACCAGACACCAGCCCAGACCAGGGCGAACGGCTCCGAGCAACCGTGTCAATGCATCGAGACCGCCGGCGGAGCTCCCGACCACGATGGTGCGCACGCCACCGCGCTCGTCGGGCATCACATCGGCCTCTCGCGTCGGCCTTCGCCCGATCCCTCCGAGCCGGTTTGACCCAATATAACTGCAATCCGGATAGGATCGGTCCAGACTAGAACTCGATGATCTGGCGCACCGCCGTACCATCGGCCAGCGCGTCCATCGCGGCGTTGATCTGATCCAGGCTGATGCTCGCCGACACCAGGGCCTCGACCGGCAGCCGTCCGGCCCGCCACAGTTCCACGAAGCGGGGGATATCGCGGGCCGGGACCGCGGAGCCCAGATAGCTTCCGATCAGGGTCCGGCCTTCGGCCACCAAGGCCAACGGCGACAGGCTGATTCGCGCGTCGGGCCGGGGCAGTCCGACGGTGACGGTCGTCCCGCCGGGGGCGGTCATGCCGATCGCGGTCTCCAGTGCAGCCGGGTGCCCGACGGCCTCGATCACGACCTCTGCCGTGACCGCCGATGCGTCTTCCGGCGTGTATGTCTGGTGCGCACCGAGTTCGCGCGCTCGAGAAAGCTTCTCGGGCAGCCGATCTACCGCGATGACCCGCACGTCGTCATGGGCCAGTGCGGTGAGCATGGCCGCCATGCCAACCCCGCCCATCCCCACGACCGCCACCGTCTGGCCCGGCTTCGGTCGTCCCGCATTGAGGACCGCCCCGCCGCCGGTGAGCACGGCACAGCCCAGCAGCGACGCCACCACCGCGGGGACGTCGCGTTCCACCGGCACCACCGACCGGCGGTCGACCACGGCGTGGGTGGCGAATCCGGACACCCCGAGATGGTGCAGCACGCCGCCGCCCAACCGGACAGCCCCGCTGAGCAGGGTGCCCGCGCCATTGGCGGCGCTGCCCGGGATGCACGGTGCCAGTCCGTCCGTCGCGCAGGCGGTGCAGTGCCCGCAGCGCGGCAGGAAGGTCATCACCACCCGCTGCCCGACGGTCAGATCCGATGTGCCGCCGACCTTTTCGATGATGCCGGCGGCCTCATGCCCCAACAGCATCGGCACCGGGCGCACCCGGTTGCCGTCCACCACCGACAGGTCGGAGTGGCACAACCCGGCCGCCTCGATCCGCACCAACAACTCACCGTCGCCGGGATCGGCCAGGCCCAGCTCTCGCACCCGCAGCGGTTGCGACTCGGCATAGGGCGTCGGCGCCCCGATGGTCTCCAGAACGGCACCACGAATCCTCATCGCACCAGCCTGACAGACTGGCCGGATGGACCTGACGAGTGCGGACTTCCCTGTGCACTGGGCGGTGCAGACCCGCTGGACGGACAACGACATGTTCGGCCACCTCAACAATGCCGTGTACTACGAGCTGTTCGACACGGCCATCAACGCCTGGCTCGGCGCGGGCAGTGGCATCGACGCGATGGTGGCTCCCTGGCTGGGCGTCGTCGCCGAGTCGAGTTGCCGGTACTTCGCCGAGCTCGCGTTCCCGGCGGACCTGGTGGTCGGGCTGGCGGTCACCCGGCTGGGCACCAGCAGCGTCACCTACCGCACCGCCCTGTTCGCCGACGGTGCGCCGCTGGCCGCCGTCGGCACCTGGGTGCACGTCTACGTCGACCGTGACACCCGCAGGCCGGTACCGATTCCCGATACGATCCGCGCGCTGCTGGCCGGCGCGGTGGTGTGAGTCAGCGAGCTTCGAGCCAGGCTGCGATCGCCGCGACACCGTCCCGAAAGAAGATCCGATAGGGCCGGTCGGCGACGTAGCCGAGGTGCGGTGTGGTGACGACACCCGGCATGGCCCGCAGGGGATGGCCGGCCGGCAACGGTTCGACATCGAACACATCCAGGCCGGCGCCGGCGATCGACCCTGAGCGCAAGGCGTCGATCAGGGCGGCCTCGTCGACGATCGGACCGCGTGAGGTGTTCACGAGAACGGCGGTCGGCTTCATGGCCGTGAGTTCGGCGGCCCCGACCAGGCCGCGGGACCGGTCACCGAGTTTCAGGTGCACCGTCACGACATCGGAGCAGGCGAAGAACTCGTCGCGCGGCACGTATCGCACACCAGCCTGCGCGGCGACATCCGGTGTCAGGTTCGTACTCCACGCCACCACGTCCATCCCGAACGCGGCCCCGATCCGCGCCACCCGCGGCCCGATGCGACCCAGGCCGAGCACTCCGAGCACCCGGCCTTCGAGTTCGCGGCCCACCCCGATCTGCCATCGGCCGTCGGCGACCGCCTGGCTCTCGGCGACCAGGTTGCGTGCGGCCGCGAGGATGAGCGCCCAAGTCAGCTCGACCGTCGACGCCACCGATCCGCCGGTGTGGCTGATGTGGATGCCCAGCTCTGCGGCCGCCGTCACGTCGATCGCCGCGTTGGCGTTGCCGGTCGATGCGATCAACCCCAACCGGGGAAGTCGCGCGAGCACGCTGCGCGGCAACGGGGTTCGCTCACGCATCACGAACACGACGTCGAACGGCGCCAGCCGGGATACCAGTGCGTCCTCGTCGGAGAGGTGATCGTCGAAGACCGTCACCTCCGCGCGCGAGGTGACGGCTGACCAGTCGGCCATCGTCAACGCGACGTTCTGATAGTCATCGAGGACCGCGACCCGGATCGGTGTGCTCACCGCCTTATAGAATCGCCCGATGCCCATCGTGAGCAAGACCGAAGAAGTCACCGCACCCGCCGCGGCAATCATGGCGATCGTCGCCGACTTCGAGGCCTACCCGCAGTGGAACGAGGAGATCACCGGGCTGTGGATCCTGGCGCGCTACGAGGACGGACGCCCCAGCCAGCTGCGGCTGGACACCAAGATCCAGGGCATGGCCAGCACGTTCATCCAGGCGGTCTACTACCCGGGCGACAACCAGATCCAGACTGTGCTGCAGCAGGGCGACATCTTCGCCAAACAGGAACAGCTGTTCTCGGTGGTGGAGATGGGCCCGATATCGCTGCTCACCGTCGACATGGATGTCGAGGTGTCGATGCCCGGAATCCCGTCGCTCATGGTGAAGAAGATCGCCGGCGACGCGCTCGAGCATCTGGCCGGCAACCTCAAGAAGCGCGCCGAGGAACTCAGCGCCTGAGTCAGGTCCAGAGGCCCAGTTCGTCCAGCCGCCCGGTCAGTCGCCGCGCACCGTCGGAGAACTGGCTGCGTGTCAGGCGCACCACCTCATCGACGTCCCGGCGGCGCAGGGCCTCGACCAGTTCCCGGTGGTTGGCCACCGCGTCGGCGCCCCAGGTGGGGTCGGCGGCGTAGAGATTGGGCGGTAGGTAGCGCGCCGCGTGCAGCAGGAACCAGGCCAACTTGATCCGGCCGGCGGACCGGTTGAACGCACGGTGAAACGTGAACTCCGCCATGGAGATTGCTTCGGCATCACCGGCGGCGACGGCGGCGGCCAGCGCGTCGGTCAGCAGCGACAGCTCGTCGATCTCGGCGTCGGTGATGCGGGTCGCGGCGGACGCCGAGATCTCGGTGGCGATGGTGGCCTGCAACCAGAAGATATCGGCGATGTCATCCCGGGTGAACGGTGACACCACATGACCGCGGTTGGGCTCCAGTTGCACCATGCCCTCGCCGCGCAGGGTGCGCAGCGCCTCCCGGACCGGGGTGATGCTGACGCCGAGCGCGGCGGCGGTCTCGTCGAGCCGCACGAAGGTGCCCGGCCGCAGGGTGCCCGACATGATGGCCGCTCGCAGGTGGGCGGCCACTTCGTCGGACAGCTGTTCGCGACGGCTGAACGAGAGAGGCTTGGCGGGTGCGTTCACGGTGGGGGCGGGCTGCCTTTCCGGGTGCTCGAGGTTGGTCTGCGGGCAATTCTCGTCATAGTGTGACCGCGACGACATTAGATTTGATCAAATATCAAGAACGCGCAACCCCACGACTGCAAAGGCGCTCCCGTTGACCGCTGCACCGCTGCCCACCGATCAGCCGTATCTCGCCCGTCAGCAGAACTGGTCCAACCAGCTGTCCCGGCATGCGCTCATGCAGCCCGAACAGACCGCACTGCGCTACCTCGGCCAGACCACCACCTGGCGTGAGCTGGATCAGCGGGTGACGGCACTGGCCGGCGCCTTGCAGCGCCGCGGCGTGTGCTTCGGCGACCGGGTGCTCATCCTGATGCTCAATCGCCCGGAGTTCATCGAGTCGTTCCTGGCCGCCAATCGGCTGGGGGCCATCGCGGTGCCGGTCAACTTCCGGATGACGCCGCCGGAGATCGCGTTCCTGGTCAGCGACTGCGATGCCAAGGTGATCATCACCGAACCCGTGCTGGCGCCTGTCGCCGCGGCCGTGCGGGGACTCGACGCGAGGCTGGCCGCGGTCATCGTGGCCGGAGACGCCCCGAATGATGGCCTCGAAGGGTACGAGGACCTCATCGGTGAGTCGGGTGCCGCCCCCGCGCCGGTGGACATCCCGAACGACTCGCCCGCCCTGATCATGTACACCTCGGGCACCACCGGGCGGCCCAAAGGCGCGGTGCTCACCCACACCAACATCGCCGGCCAGGCCCTGACCCACCTCTTCACCAACGGCGCCGACCTCAACAGCGACATCGGGTTCATCGGCGTCCCGCTGTTCCACATCGCGGGGATCGGCAACATGATCACCGGCTTGTTGCTCGGCCGCCCGACGGTGCTCTATCCGTTGGGCGCGTTCGACCCCGGCGCACTGCTGGATGTGCTCGAGGCGGAGAAGGTCACCGGGATCTTCCTGGTCCCCGCGCAGTGGCAGGCCGTCTGCGCCGCGCAGCGGGCCAAGGCGCGGAACCTGGCGCTGCGCGTCCTGTCGTGGGGTGCCGCCCCGGCATCCGATACGTTGCTGAGAGAGATGGCCGAAGCGTTCCCAGGCGCCAACATCCTGGCCGCGTTCGGGCAGACCGAGATGTCCCCGGTGACGTGTATGTTGTTGGGCCAGGACGCCATTCGTAAGCTCGGTTCGGTCGGCCGGGTCATCCCGACCGTCTCCGCGCGCATCGTCGACGAGGATATGAACGACGTCCCCGTCGGCCAGGTCGGCGAGATCGTCTACCGGGCACCCACCCTGATGTCCGGCTACTGGAACAACCCGAAGGCCACCGCCGAGTCGTTCGCCGGGGGCTGGTTCCACTCGGGTGACCTGGTGCGCCAGGACGACGAGGGTTACATCTGGGTCGTAGATCGTAAAAAGGACATGATCATTTCGGGCGGCGAGAACATCTACTGCGCCGAGGTCGAGAACGTCCTGGCTGCTCACCCGGCGATTGTGGAGGTCGCCGTCATCGGGCGCCCGCATGAGAAGTGGGGCGAGGTGCCGGTCGCTGTGGTCGCTGCGTCTGCGGCGGGTCTGACGCTTGCCGAACTCGACGAATTCCTCACCGAGCGGTTAGCTCGCTACAAGCACCCCAAGGCGCTGGAGATCGTCGACGCATTGCCCCGCAATCCGTCCGGAAAGGTGCTCAAAACCGAACTGCGCACGCTCTTCGGCGCCGAAACCGTGATTGACGCCCACGAAAGTTCTAGTGCGGCAACGGTTTCTAGCACATCTTCGAACAAGTAACCAATCGGCGGGGCTTTGCTAACAGTTGCACTGTGAATAAATCATTTGCCCAACACCGCCGGTACCGGATCGGGTACAGTCCTGTGGTCCGTCTTACTACCCACCAGTAGGGAGGCGGGGATCACATGTTCGGGGTCGGGGCCGGAATGGGCAGGGAGGGGACGTGCAGTACGTGATGCCGCTCCGTGAAGATCGCGACGATCTCGACAGGAGTACGCAAGGGTGACGGCGAGTAACGGCCTGGTCGACTACTTCCGTGATCAGCTTGAGAAGCCCCTGACCATGGTCGGTGGCTTCTTCAAGATGTGCGTGCTGACCGGAAAAGCCTTGTTGACGCGGCCCTTCCAATGGAAGGAATTCGTCCTCCAGAGCTGGTTCCTGATCCGGGTGGCTTTCCTCCCGACACTCGCGGTGTCCATCCCGCTGACCGTGCTCATCATCTTCACGCTGAACATCCTGCTGGCCGAGTTCGGTGCCGCCGACGTCTCCGGCGCCGGTGCCGCCCTCGGTGCGGTCACCCAGCTCGGGCCATTGGTCACCGTGCTCGTGGTCGCGGGTGCCGGCTCGACAGCCATCTGCGCCGACCTCGGTGCGCGCACCGTGCGCGAGGAGATCGATGCCATGGAGGTGCTCGGCATCGATCCGATCGAGCGGCTGGTCGCCCCGCGCGTGGTGGCGTCGACCTTCGTGGCCTTCCTACTCAACGGCGCGGTCATCACGATCGGTCTGGTCGGCGGCTACTTCTTCGGTGTGTACATCCAGAACGTCAACGCCGGCGCCTACGTCTCGACGCTGACCCTGCTCACCGGTTTCCCGGAGGTCATGATCTCGGTCATCAAGGCCACGCTGTTCGGTCTGATCGCCGGCCTGGTCGGCTGCTACCGCGGGCTGACGGTGGCCGGCGGTTCCAAGGGCGTGGGCACCGCGGTGAATGAGACGCTGGTGCTCTGCGTGGTGGCGCTGTTCGCGGTGAACGTGGTGCTGACCACGATCGGTGTGCGATTCGGGACGACCACGTGAGCACCGCTGCGGTTCTCCGGACCCGGTTCCCCCGCACCTTCGGCCGCGCCTCCGGTTTTGCCGGGGCGCCGGGCCGCTTCCTGGACAGCATCGGGCACGTCGCCTGGTTCGTGGTCAACGCCGTCGGGCACGTCCCGCACGCGTTCAAGAACTATCGCCGCGAGGCCCTCCGACTGGTCGCCGAGATCGGCATGGGCACCGGCGCCATGGCCGTCATCGGCGGCACCGTCGCCATCATCGGTTTCGTCACGCTGTCGGCCGGATCACTGATCGCCATCCAGGGTTTCGCGTCCCTGGGCAACATCGGTGTCGAGGCGTTCACCGGATTCTTCGCCGCCCTGGCCAACATTCGCGTCGTCGCTCCGGTGGTCACCGGTCAGGCGATGGCCGCCACTGTCGGCGCGGGTGCCACCGCCGAACTCGGCGCCATGCGGATCAGCGAAGAGATCGACGCGCTCGAAGTCATGGGTATCAAGTCGATCTCGTACCTGGTGTCCACGCGCCTGATCGCCGGATCGATCGTGATCATCCCGCTCTACGCCATGGCGATCCTGTTGTCGTTCCTGTCGGCGCAATCGGTGACGACGCTGTTCTACGGCCAGTCATCGGGCACCTACGACCACTACTTCCACACATTCCTGCGGGTCGACGACGTCATGTGGTCGTTCCTGGAGGTCATCATCATGTCGGTCATCATCATGCTCAACCATTGCTACTTCGGCTATTTCGCCAGTGGCGGTGCGGTGGGCGTGGGTGAAGCGGTGGGGAGGTCGATGCGTACGTCGCTGATCGCGATCGTGATGGTGGTGCTGCTCGCCTCGTTGGCGCTGTACGGCACCGACCCGAACTTCAACCTCACGGTGTGACGCGATGACCGCAGAGAACAAGCCCAAAAGCCCGCCCTACAAGCTGGCAGGCATCGTGCTGCTGCTCGTGGTGGCCGTGGTGCTCGGCCTGACCTGGGCACAGTTCCGGGGTTATTTCGACCGCAAGGCCTCACTGGTGGTGATGGCCGAACGTGCCGGCCTCTCGATGGATCCGGGTTCCAAGGTCACGTTCAACGGTGTGCCGATCGGCCGGCTGAAGTCGGCAGGCGTGGTGACCGACGGCGAGGAGTCCCGCGCCAAGCTGCTGCTCGACGTGGAACCGCAGTACCTCAACATGATTCCGGCCAACGTCGACGCCGAACTGCGTGCCACGACGGTGTTCGGCAACAAGTACATCTCGTTCCTGTCGCCGGCCAACCCGTCGTCGGACAAGCTCAAGCCCGGCGCGGTCATCAACGCGGGCAGCACCACCACCGAGTTCAACACGCTGTTCGAAACCATCATGGGTATCTCGCAGCAGCTCGACCCGGTGAAGCTGAATCAGACGCTGACCGCCGCCGCCCAGGCGCTCGACGGCCTGGGCGACAAGTTCGGCCAATCCCTGGTCAACGGCAACGACATCCTGGGCGACCTGAACGGCCGGATGCCCCAGATCCGCAGGGACACCCAGGGTCTGGCCGACCTGTCCAGCGTGTACGCCGATGCCGCACCGAACCTCTTCGACGGCCTCGACCACGCGGTCACCACGGCCCGCACGCTGAACGCGGAGCGCGGCAACATCGACCAGGCGCTGATGTCGGCGGTCGGGTTCGGCAACAACGCCGGCGACATCTTCGAGCGCGGCGGCCCGTACCTGGTGCGCGGTGCGCAGGATCTGTTGCCGACCAGCAAGCTGCTGGACTACTACAGCCCCGAATTGTTGTGCACCATTCGCAATTTCCACGACGCGGCACCCAAACTCGCTGCCGCCCTTGGTGGTAACGGCTATTCGCTGCTGACCAACACCGAACTCCTCGGCGCGGGCAATCCCTATGTCTTCCCGGACAACCTGCCGCGTGTCAACGCCAGCGGTGGTCCGGAGGGGCGGCCGGGTTGCTGGCAGCCCATCACCCGGGATCTGTGGCCGATGCCCTACCTGGTGATGGACACCGGCGCCAGCATTGCGCCGTACAACCACTTCGAGCTCGGCCAGCCGCTTGCCTCCGAATACGTCTGGGGCCGCCAGGTGGGGGAGAACACGATCAACCCATGAGCGGAGCGAATAGACAGCAGATGCGTGATGCTTGCGCAACGTTTGACCAAACGGCATGCGGGACCCGAGCCTGCGAGGGAGCCGCATGAGTATCAAAGGCACGATCTTCAAGCTGGGTGCGATCTCGGCGGTCCTGCTCGCCTTCACCGCGATCATCTTCGTGGTGTTCGCCCAGTTGCGTTTCGACAAGACCACCGGGTACTCGGCGGTGTTCGACAACGTCAGCGGTCTGCGCAGCGGACAGTTCGTCCGCGCGTACGGCGTCGAGGTCGGCAAGGTCAAGGACGTCACGCTGATCGACGACGGCAAGCATGTCCGGGTCGATTTCGCGGTGCAGAACGACCTGCAGCTCTTCCAGGAGTCCACCGCCGCGATCCGCTATGTGGATCTGATCGGCAACCGCTACATGGAACTGCGCCGCGGCGACAGTGACAAGATCCTGCCGCCGGGGGGCACCATCCCGCGTGAGCGCACCGAGCCGGCCCTCGACCTCGACGCGCTCGTCGGCGGCTTCCGTCCGCTGTTCAAATCGCTGGACCCGGACAAGGTCAACAACATCGCCAACTCGCTCATCACGATCTTCCAGGGGCAGGGCGGCACCATCAGCGACATCCTGGACCAGACCGCGGAACTGACGTCCGCGCTGGCCAGCCGGGACCAGGCCATCGGTGAGGTGATCACCAACCTCAACACCGTGCTGGACACCACCGTCAAGCACCAGACCCAGTTCGACGACACGTTGAAGAACTTCGAGCTGCTGATCACCGGCCTCAAGAACCGGGCCGATCCGATCGCATCGTCGGTCGCCGACATCAGCAATGCCGCCGGGTCGCTGGGCGACCTGCTGGCCGACAACCGGCCGCTGTTGCGGGACACCCTCGGGTACCTGGAGACGACGCAACAGCCGCTGATCGATCAGAAGGATGAGGTGAACAGCATCCTGCAGCAGATCCCTGCGTCGCTGAAGATCATCGGCCGCGCCGGCGGCCTCTACGGTGACTTCTTCAACTTCTACGTCTGCGACCTGTCGCTGAAGCTCAACGGCGCTCAACCGGGCGGACCGGTCCGCACCGTGCGGGTGGTCACCCAGCCGTCAGGCAGGTGCACGCCGAAATGAGGACGATCCAGGGTTCTGACCGGGTCCGTAAGGGCGTGATGGGTGTGCTCACCGTCGCGCTGGTCATAGGCGTCGGCTCCAGCCTCACCAGCGTGCCGATGTTGTTCGCGGTCCCGACGTACTACGCGCAGTTCAACGACACCGGCGGCCTCAGCGTCGGCGACAAGGTGCGCATCGCCGGCGTGGACGTCGGCGATGTCACCAGCATGGACATCAACGGCGACAAGGTCGAGATCGGTTACACCCTCGGCGGCCGGCAGATCGGCACCGAGAGCCGGGCGGCCATCCGCACCGACACCATCCTGGGCCGCAAGAACATTCAGGTGGAGCCCCGGGGCAACACCATCCTCAAGCCGCGCGGGTTCCTGCCGGTGGAGCAGACCCAGACGCCGTATCAGATCTACGACGCGTTCCTCGACGTCACCCGCGCCTCGCAGGGCTGGGATACCAAGGCCGTCAAGCAGTCGCTGAATGTGTTGTCCGAGACCGTCGATCAGACCTCGCCGCACCTGAGCGCCGCGCTCAAGGGCGTGCAGGAGTTCTCCGACTCGCTGGGCAAGCGCGACGAGCAACTCAAGGCGCTGCTGTCCAACGCGGGCAAGATCGCGACCGTCCTCGGGGACCGCAGTGGTCAGGTGAACGCGTTGCTGGTCAATGCGCAGACCCTGCTGGCTGCCGTCAATGAGCGCCGTCAAGCCGTCAGCATGTTGCTCGAGCGCATTTCGAGTGTGTCGCAGCAGATCTCGGGATTTATCAACGAGAACCCGAACATCAACCATGTGCTCACCCAGTTGCAGACCGTGAGCAACATCCTCAACGAGCGCAAGAACGACCTGGCCGACACCCTCAGCCTGGCAGGCAAGTTCATCATCTCGCTGGCCGAAGCGCTGGCCTCGGGCCCGTACTTCAAGGTGCTGCTGGCCAACCTGCTGCCGCCGACGCTGCTGCAGCCGTTCGTCGACGCGGCGTTCAAGAAACGCGGCATCGACCCCGAACAGTTCTGGCGTAACTCCGGCTTGCCTGCCTTCCGGTTCCCGGACCCCAACGGCACCAGGTTCGAGAACGGTGCGCCGCCACCCGCGCCGACACCGTTGGAGGGCACCCCGGAGCATCCCGGTCCCGCGGTGGGACCCGGATCCCCGTGCTCCTACACGCCGCCGGCCGACGGTCTGCCGACGCCCGCCGACCCGCTGCCGTGCGCACATCTGGACCAGGGACCGTACGGCCCCGTTCCCGGTGGCTTCCCGCCGCCGAATGTTGTTACCTCGGCCCCGAATCCGAACGGGATGGGGCCCAGCCCCGGTGTCCCGTCCGCGGCCATCCCCGGCCAGTTGTCGCCCGACGTGCCGGGTACCCCGGTGCCCATCGCGCCCGGCCCGCCCGGCGCGCGCCAGGTTCCGGTCGGTCCGCCCGGGGTGCCCACGCCCCCCGGCGACATTCCCGGACGCGCGGTCCCGGCGACGATCCTGCCCGGACCGCCGCCCCCGCCGGGGCCCGGCCAGCAGGTCCCGCCGGTGGGCACCGAGCCGTTGCCCGGTAACCCGCCGTTCCTTCCGCCCGGATCTCAGGGAGGGGTGCAGTAGATGTCCAGCGTCTTCAACATCCGAAACATCAAGCTGCCGCACTTCTCCCGGACGGCGGTCGTCCTGACCGCCATCGTGTTGGCGGTCGCCATCGGCGCCGGCGTGGTGGGCTGGAACGTCTTCAAGAAGCTGACCACAACCTCGGTCACCGCGTACTTCCCCGAGGTGCTCGCGCTGTACCCCGGGGACAAGGTCCTCATCATGGGTGTGCAGGTCGGCAAGATCGACTCGATCACCACCGACGGCGACAAGATGAAGGTCGTCTTCCACTGGAACAGCAAGTACAAGGTTCCGGAGAACGCGTCCGCCTCGGTGCTCAACCCCAGCCTGGTGGCCTCCCGGGTGATCCAGCTTTCCCCGCCCTACACCGGCGGGCCCGCCATGGCCGACGGCGCGACGATTCCGTTGGAGCGCACCCAGATTCCTGTCGAGTACGACGAGCTCCGTGACCAGGTCACCCGCCTGCTTGCCGACCTCGGCCCATCCAAGGACCAGCCCAAGGGCCCGTTCGGCGACATCATCGAGTCCTTCGCCGACGGCTTCGCCGGTAAGGGTGAGCAGTTCAACAAGACCATCCAGGGACTCTCCGAGGCACTCGATGCGCTGCATCAGGGCCGTGGGGACATCGTGACGGTCATCAAGAGCCTCGCGACGTTCGTCAATGCGCTGTACAAGAACGACCAGCAGTTCGTGGCGCTCAACGACAACCTGGCACAGTTCACCAACTCGTTCACCAACACCGACCGTGAGGTCGCCAACGCCCTGCAGGACCTCAATCAGGTGCTCGCGACCACCCGAAAGTTCCTCGACGAGAACGGCAAACCGCTCACCGCCGACATCAAGAACCTGTCGGATGTGACCACCACGATCCTGCAACCGGATCCGCGCAACGGCTTGGAGACCGGCCTGCACGCGTATCCGAACCTGGTGTCCAACGTGGTGAACATCGTGTCGCCCAACCAGGGTGGCATCGTGGCGGTCCCGGTGCTGCCGGGTGTCACGAACTTCTCGAACCCGTTGAACTTCATCTGCAGCACCATCCAGGCCGGTAGCCGGTTGGGCTATCAGGAGTCCGCGGAATTGTGCGCGCAGTACCTGGCGCCGATCCTGGACGCGATCAAGTTCAACTTCTTGCCGTTCGGCGTGAACCTGGCCAGCACCGCGATGACGCTGCCCAAACAGATCGCCTACTCCGAACCGCGACTGCAGCCGCCACCCGGCTACAAGGACACCACCGTGCCGGGCATCTGGTCGCGCGACACCTTGTTCTCGCACGGCAACCATGAGCCGGGCTGGGTCGTGGCGCCGGGCATGCAGGGCGTCGAGGTGCAGCCGTTCACGCAGAACATGCTGACCCCGGAATCGTTGGCGGAGTTGATGGGTGGGCCGGATATCGTTCCGCCCGCGGCACCGCCGGCGTTCGGTGTGCCCCCGGGCGGCAACCTGCCCGGTCCGCCGGACGCGTACAACGAGTACAGCCCGCTGCCACCGCCGTGGTACCCGCAGCCGGGTCCCCCGCCCGTCCCGGCGCCGGGCGTCCTGCCCGGTGACCCGCTGGGCGCCATCGCGCCGCCACCCGGCGCTGCCCCGGCCGCCGCACCGGCACCTGCCGGACCGGCGCTGCCCGCCGAAGCAGGAGGGGGCAACTAGTGCTGACACGAGACTGGAAGAAGGCCGGCCGCCGTACGGCCGCACTGGCCGTCGCCGCCGTCGCGCTGAGTTCCTGCTCCCAGTGGCGCGGGGTGGCCAACGTGCCACTGCCCGGCGGGCCGGGAACCCAGGACGGGCATTCGACCATCTACATCCAGATGCCGGAAACGTTGGCGCTCAACGCCAACAGCCGGGTCCGGGTGGCCGACGTGTTCGTCGGCCGGGTGCGGTCGATCGAACTGAAGAACTGGGTGCCCACCCTGACGGTGGACCTGGAGCCCGGCGTCAAGCTGCCGTCCAACGTGCTGGCCAAGATCGGCCAGACCAGCCTGCTGGGTTCGCAGCACGTCGAACTGGACAGCCCGCCGGATCCGTCGTCGACGCCGCTGCGCACCGGTGACACGGTGCCGCTGAAGAATTCGTCGGCCTACCCGACCATCGAGCGGACCCTGGCCAGCATCTCGGGCATCCTCACCGGGGGTGGCATCCCCAACATCGAGGTGATCCAGAACGAGGTCAACAACATCCTGACCGGCCGGGCCGATCAGATCCGGGAGTTCCTCAACCGGCTGGACACCTTCACCGACGAGATGAACAAGCAGAGCGCCGACATCACCCGCGCCATCGACTCGACCAACCGGCTGCTGGCGGTCGTTGCCAAGCGCAACGACACGCTGGACCAGGTGCTCACCGAATTCCCGCCGCTGATCCAGCATTTCGCCGAAACGCGGGATCTGTTCGCCGATGCGGTGACGGCGCTGGGCCGGGTGTCGGCTGCCGCCGATGACACGCTGAGCAACACCAACGCGAACCTGCACACCAACCTGGTGAACCTGCAGCGTCCGCTCAAGCAGCTGTCGAAGGCCTCGCCGTACCTGGTGGGCGCGCTGAAGCTGCTGCTGACGGTGCCGTTCAACATCGAGAACGTGCCGAAAGCCATTCGCGGCGACTACATCAACGCGTCGGCGACCATCGACCTGACGTTGTCCGCGATAGACAACGGGCTGCTGTCGGGCACCGGGGTGTCGGGCATGCTGCGGGCGCTGGAACAGGCCTGGGGCCGCGATCCGGCGACCATGATCCCGGATGTGCGCTTCACACCGAACCCGCACAACGCGCCGGGTGGTCCGCTGGTCGAAAGGGGGGAGTGAGACATGTTGCTGACCAGATTCATCAAGATGCAGCTGCTCGCCTTCGCGCTCCTGACGATCGTCGGACTGGTGGTGCTGTCGCTGTTCTATCTGCGCTTGCCCACCGCCGCCGGCATCGGGATGTACCGCCTCTACGCCGATCTGCCGAACTCGGCCGGTCTGTACGAGACGGCGAACGTCACCTACCGCGGCACCACGATCGGCAAGGTGCGCGATGTGCAGCCGACGCCGAAGGGCGCCCGGGTGACCATGGACATCGACAACGGCTCCAAGGTGCCGCTCGACGCGTCCGCCAATGTGCATTCGGTGTCCGCGGTCGGTGAGCAGTTCCTCGACATCGTGTCCGAGAAGGACGAGGGCAAGTACTTCAGTACGGGTCAGACCATCACGAAGGGGACGGTGCCTGCCGAGGTCGGTCCAGCCCTGGATGCCGCCGAGGCAGGTCTTTCCGCGCTGCCCAAGGAGAAGATCGGTCAGCTGCTCGACGAGACGGCGAAAGCCGTTGGTGGACTTGGCCCGTCACTGCAACGGTTGGTCGATTCCACGCAGGCACTGGCCGGTGACTTCAAAGAGAATCTGCCTTCGGTGAACGACATCGTCGAGCACTCGGGGCCGATCATCGACAGCCAGGTGAACTCCGGGGACGCCATCTCCCAGTGGGCGGCCAACCTGAACACCATCACCAGCCAGACCGCCGAGCAGGACGGTGCGCTGCGCAGCGGCCTGCAGCAGGCGGCCCCGACGGCCGATCAGCTCAACGCGGTGTTCAGCGATGTGCGGGACGCGCTGCCGCAGACGCTGGCGAACCTCGAGGTCGTCATCGACATGCTCAAGCGGTACAACAAGAACGTCGAGCAGGTGCTGGTGGTGCTGCCTCAGGGTGCTGCCATCGCCCAGACCGCGACGATCTTCGCGCCGAACGGTCTGCTGCACTTCGGCCTCGGGATCAACTCGCCCCCGCCCTGTCTGACCGGGTTCCTGCCCGCCTCGCAGTGGCGCTCCCCGGCCGACACCACCACCGATCCGATTCCGTCGGGGCTCTACTGCAAGATCCCCAAGGACGCGCCGAACGCGGTCCGAGGCGCACGTAACTACCCGTGCGCCGACGTCCCGGGCAAGCGCGCCGCCACCCCGGCGGAATGCCGCGACAACAAGCCGTACGTCCCGCTGGGCACCAACCCGTGGTACGGCGACCCGGAGCAGGTCGTGGACTGCCCCGCCCCGGCGGCCCGTTGCACCCACCCGGTGAAGCCGGGCATGGTGATCCCGGCGCCGTCGATCAACAACGGGCTCAACCCGATGGGGGCCAGTCAGCTGCCGCCACCGCAGGTGTTCGCCCCCACCAGTGACCCGCTCACCCCGCCCGGCCAGGGCACCGTCAGCTGCAGTGGACAGCAACCCAACCCCTGCATCTACACTCCGGCAGCAGGTCCGTCCGCGGTGTACAGCCCGTCCAGCGGTGAGGTGGTCGGACCAGACGGCGTCCCGTACACCGTCAACAACTCGATGAAGCCAGGAGATAGCGGATGGAAGGAGATGCTGGCACCAGCCGGCTGAACCCCACCCCCAGCGAAAAATCTGTCGAAGACCCCATAGTGGAATTTTCCGAGGATCCCGATCCGGCGATCCAGGACGGCTCGGCCAGGCCTGAACGCCTCGGTACCGGCTGGGTGGCCGCGATCTGTGCAGGTCTGCTCGTGCTCACTGCCGGGCTGGCTGTCGTGGGCTACCTGGCCGTGCAGGCCAATGCGCGGAGCGCCCAGATCGGGCGCGACGACGCGGTCGCCCTGCAGGCCGCCAAGGACTGTGTGACCGCGACGCAGGCCCCGGACACCGCATCGATGGGTGCCAGCCAGGCCAAGATCGTCGCGTGTTCGACGGGTGACTTCGGGGCGCAGGCTGGTTTCTTCAGCGGGATGATGGTCGAGGCCTATCAGGCCGCCAACGTGAAGGTTGCGGTGTCGGATCTGCGGGCCGCCGTCGAGCGCCACAATGACGACGGCTCGGTGGACATCCTGGTGGCGGTGCGCACCAAGGTCACCAATTCGCAGTCCGCCGACCAGGAGCAGGGTTATCGGTTGCGGGTGACGATGCAGCGGGACGAGGGCACGTACAAGATCGCCGACCTCGTCCAGGTCACGACGTGACGGCCGTGCTCGACGTGAACGGGGACGAAGCAGCCACCATCACCGAACCGGCCCCGCCGGCGCCGGTGGCGTCATGGGGCAGCCGGGCGGGGGCGCTGGCCATCGACGTGATCTTCGGATCCGCCGTGGTGGCCGTGATGGCGATGCTGGCCTGGATCTCGCCGTGGATGAGCTGGCAGTGGTGGGTGTTCGCCGTGCTGGGCGCCGCCGTCACGCTGGCGGTGCTGGTGAACCGCTGGCTGCTGCCGGCGTGGACGGGCTGGACCCTGGGGCGCGCCGTCACCGGCATCCGGGTGGTCACCCGCGCCGGTCAGCCGGCGGGCAGCGTCCGGTTGATCGGGCGCGACATCGCCCACCTGCTCGACACCGCCGCGGTGCTGCTCGGCTGGCTGTGGCCGCTGTGGGACCGGCGGGCGCGCACCTTCGCGGATCTGTTGCTGCGCACCGAGGTCCATCGAGTGGAGGCGCCCGAGCGCGACCTGCGCCGACCCGTGGCGCTGGGACTGGTGGCGACCGTGCTGCTGTGTTGTGCGGCAGCGGGACTGGGCTACGGCGCGGTGTACCGGCAGGACCGTGCGATCGACGAGGCCAGGTCGGAGATCTCCACGCAGGGCCCGCGAATCGTCGAGCAGATGCTCAGCTACTCCCCGCAAACCCTGAACGACGACTTCACCAAGGCGCAGGCGCTGGCGACCGACGCGTATCGCCCACAACTTGTGGCCCAACAGGATTCGGTGCGTAAGGCGCCCATCGTCGCCAACGAGTACTGGACGGTGAACAGTGCGGTGACGCAGGTCGGCACGGACACCGCCACCATGCTGATGGCCATGCAGGGTCAGCGCGGGGCCGATCCGAAGACCCTGCGGGTCATCACCGCGACGGTGCAGGTGGACTTCGACAAATCGGGTGGACAGTGGCGGGTGCGCAACCTGACGGTGATCACCCGACCCACGCCGGGTGGTGCTCCCCGATGAGCCCGCGTCGTCAGATCGATCCTGAAGAGCCCGAGTTCTTTGTAGCAGTGGACAATCCACCGAAACGGTGGGGTCTTCCGGTGGTCGGCGGACTCTGTGCGGTGCTGCTGGCCGCGGTCATCGGGTTGTGCACGGTGATGGTGATGGCCCACGAGTCGGACCGGCGGACCGAGGTCAGGGACGCATCCGCGCTGACGTACGTGCGGGACTTCATGACGGTGTACACGACCATGGACCCGTTCCACGCCAACGACTATGCGGACCGGATCAAGGCCCAGGCCACCGGCGAGTTCGTGAAGGCATTCACGGAGAAGCAGAACGAGATCGTCATCCAGGTCGCCCGGCTGGAACCGACCACGGGGGCGGTGCTGGCCGCCGGCGTGCAACGCTGGAACGACGACGGCAGCGCCGATGTCCTGGTGGCTACCATGACGACGAGTAAGACGCCGGACGGCAAGCAGACCATCGAGACCGGAAGCCGTTGGTTGGCAACGACAATTCAGGAAGGACGCCAGTGGAAGATCAGCCGACTGATTCAGGTGATCTGACCACCGGGTCCGACACGGGCCAGGCCGAGGTTCAGCCGACGGGAAAGGCGGCGCGAGTAGCGCCGGCCGCCCCGGATGTCGACGCCGATCCGGAGGTTGTCGCGGATGGGTCGGATGCGGAGCCTGCGGTGGAACCCGTTCTGGTCCCGCATCGGACGGCGGGCCGGCCGCTCAAGATCGCGGCGGCGGTCGCCGCGGTGTTGTTCGTCGCCGCCGGGGCCTTCGCGGGCGCCACGGCACAGCAGTATCTGTCCGACCGCGCGCTGGTGCACACCAAGGTCGAGATCGCCCGTACCGCAACCAGTGCCATCACCACGCTGTGGACGTATACCCCCGAGGACATGGAGTCGCTGCCTGACCGGGCCGAGAAATATCTCGCCGGTGACTTCGCCGCCCAGTACCGCCAGTACATCGACGCGATCGTGGCGCCCAACAAGCAGGCGCAGGTGTCCAACAGCACCCAGGTGCTCGGCGCTGCCATCGAGTCGATCGGCCCGGCGCAGGCCACCGCGCTGGTCTACACGAACTCGGTGGCGACCAGTCCGGTCACCAAGAACATCCCGTCGCTGCGGTACCTGTCCTACCGGCTGACCCTGCAACGCCGGGACTCGGCGTGGCTGATCACCGAGATGACACCGGTGACATCGCTGGATCTGACGCCGAGGCTGTAGCGCATGCCCGCAGTGCTCGTCACTGGCGCCGGACGCGGTATCGGGCGGACCATCGCCGAGGAACTCGCCCGGGGCGGCTGGGACGTCTTCGCGGGCGTGCGATCGGCGGCCGATGCCGCCGCCGTCGGCGCCGTCCACGACCGGATCACGGGCATCATCCTCGACGTCACCGAGGAGAACCAGCTCGCGGCCCTGGACGCGGTGCTGCCGGCCCGGTTGGACGCGGTGGTCAACAACGCCGGCATCGTGGTCGCCGGGCCGATGGAGACCGTCGACACCGAAGGGTGGCGAAAGCAACTGGCCGTCAATGTGATCGGCCAGCTCGCGGTCACCAGGGCGGTGCTACCGCGGCTGCGGGAGTCGCGCGGCCGGGTGGTGTTCATCTCCAGCGTCAACGGCCGGCTCGCCACACCACTCACCGGTGCGTACTCGGCCTCGAAGTTCGCGCTGGAGGCCGCCGCCGACGCGCTGCGGATGGAGTTGGCGCCGTGGCAGATACGGGTGGTGTTGGTGGAGCCCGCGCAGACCGATACCGATATGTGGCGCACGGCCGACGCCATGGTCGCCGATGTCGAAGCACAGCTAACTCCGCAACAGCGCGAACTGTATTCCCGCCACGTTGCTGGAATGCGCAAGTCGGTACCGATTTCGCAGCGGTTGGCGGTGGCGCCCGACACGGTGGCCGGCGTCGTGCACACCGCGCTGACCTCACGGCGGCCCCGGTCACGCTATGTCGTGGGGGTGGGTCCCAAGGCTCAGGTCGCATTGCTCACCAATATCCCGGCCGCTTTGCGGGACCGGATACTGCGGATGGTCATGCGCCAACCTTGATCAAAAGCTCACGCGCACAAGCCTTCGACGCGGGCGAAAGTTAACTGCGCAAAGACAGGTCTCGTTGTGTGAATCAGGTGTTACGGTCCTGTGCGTCAGCTGGGGGGCAGTGGGGGAAGGCGTGTGCGCATGTCGGGTAAGCATCGCGTGGTCGGGAAACGAACCAAACGGATAGCGGTGGTAAGTGCGGCGACCATGACGGTCACGGCACTGACCGTGGGCGCCGCCGCCCCGCAGCCGGTCCAGCATCGTCCGGACCTGCGGCTGGTCCAAGACCAGCCGATGAACCTCGCCGGATCGACCAGCCTGTTCCCGCAGCCCGGCGTCCTGCCGGATGTCACTGGCGGCCTGGGTAATTCGGTGTACAACACCGGACAGAACGTCGCCGGGAACCTGTCGGAGACGCTCCTCAATGCGTTCAGTCTGCCGCATCTGCTCGGGCAGCCGTCGGTCGATCTGAATGCGCTGCTGAATCTGATCCCGGAGAATCTGCTCGATCCGGTGCTGGACGCGGTGAAGATCGATCTCGGCACGATCGTGCACAAGGCGCTGACCCTCCCGGTCAACCTGCCCGTGATCGGACACACCGACCTGCTGGCCCCGATTGCCAACGCGCTCATCGGACTGCTGCACGGACTGAACATCACCGACGCGTCCGGTGTCGCCTCACTCAACCACGTCCTCAAACTGGTCGGCATCGACCTCGACGGCATCCTGACCAGCCTGCAGATCCCGGACTTCATCAGGATCGTCACCCCGGGACCGACATTCGCGCTACTCAAGGCGATCGGCCTGGACCTGGGCTGGACGCCGGGCACCCCGAACGCGGTGTTCGACCGGATCAACTCGACGCCGTACTTCGACATCTCGGCGGAGGGTCTGGTCGACAACGTGCTCGATGCGGCAGCGGGCGTGCCGGTGGTCGGAGGGCTCGTCACGGTGCTGCACAACGCCTTGGACAGCGTCGCGGAGCTGGCCGAGATCTTCGGTATCGACATCCCGAATCCGTCGGTCGTCAACCTGCGCGTGCCGATCGTGGCAGGTCTGGGTCTGGGTGCGTTCGCCGCCGGGGCGGCCTACGACAAGGTGCTGGCCGACCTGTCCCACCAGCCTGGTGGCGTGAACGCCACCAGCCACCCGATCGTGGGTAGCTTCACCGTTCTTCCGCTGGTGCTGCTGAACAACATGGGCCGCGCCAACGGTGGTCTGCTGTCCCGGTTCTACCCGCTGGCCGACCTGCTCGGCATCGACGTGATCACCCCCGAGACCGCTGCCACCCACAGTGGCGGAACACCGTTGCTGCGCACCGGATTGTCCATCGGCGGTGCCAATCTGATCCCGGTGAAGGTCGACGCCACGGTCGAGTACCAGCCGTTCTCCGACTTCGCCGCCTGGCCCAATCCGGTCACCCTGCTGAACAACCTGATCGCCGGGACCATCGGCGCCAGCTATATCGTCCGCGGGCTGGATGTGGACGGCACCATCGATCAGATCAGGTCCGGAGTCGGCGACATCCTCGGCAACCTCCAATCCGGAGATCCGTTGGCGGTCAACCTGTATCTGACCTTGCCGACCAAGACGCTGCCGCTGCTGGAGCCGCTGTACCTCACCGGCGACGTGCTCAACGCGGTGAGTTTCGGGACCCTGGGCCAGATTCCGGTCCGGCTGGCCAACGCTCTCGCGCCGGCCCTGACCAGTCTGGTGAACCTCGGTTACACCGACGTGGTGCGCAACCCGGACGGCACCTACACCCGGACACTCGACGACGCGGGTACGCCGACGCCGTTCATGTCCTTCCCGCATGTCAACCCGGCGCGGGTGCTCAACGACGTCCTCAACTCGCTGGTGAAGGGCATCCATAAGGAGTTCTTCAGCGGCCACCCGACGGCCACGCCGAACCTGATCAACAATCTGGTGCATCTGGTCAAAGAGCTGACCAGCGGCTCGCTGCTCAAGGGGCTCACCGCGGCCACCACGGACGCGGTCACCGACGGGCTGTCCGCGGCCAACGCGCTACCTGCGGCGAATGCGCGCACGCTGACGGTGTCCGCGGCCGGCGCCGACAAGGTCACCAAAGCCGGGGACAACAAGGACGCGACGTCCGAGAAAGAGGCTGTTCCCACCGGTAAACACGCTGCACCGCAAGACGCTCCGGTTCCGGAGGATTCCGGCACCCCGGCCAAGCACGCGCTGCCGGATGACGAGGACGCCGCGGACGTGGCCGCGGAGGACCCGAAGAAGTCCGACGACACCGTCAAGGCTGACGACGTCAAGAAGGACGACGACACGGTCAAGAAGGACGACGTCAAGAAAGAGGACGTCAAGAAGGACGACGATACGGCCAAGGCGGGAACCCCTGCGCCGCAGAAGAATCCGAAGCCGAAGGCCAAGAAGCACGATCCGCTGACCACCGCCGTCAACGAGGTCACGCACGCGCTCGCCCCGAAGAAGAAAAAGAAGACGGCCGAGTCCGCGTCGGCGGCATCGGAAGGCACATCTGCCGCGTCGGCCGGGGAAGCCGCCTGAGGCAGCGGGTTTCAGCCGAACGCGAGCCAGCTGGGTAGCGCGCGCTCACGGGAGTCGCACAACACCTCACGGGTGTCACACGAACCCCTGGGCACACCGGCGCCGGCCCACATGCCCCCGGTGTCCCGGCGCAACACGATGCTCGAGGACCCGCCGCCGTCGAGCAGGATCGCGGTGTCACTGCCCAACCCCCGGAACAGATCCTGGATCTGGTCGGGGGTGTAGCTGCCGCCCTGGAAGACGTACATCTCGTCGCGGGCGCGCGCGTAGGCGAGCGCGGTGCGCGCCGCGGACGGACCGGGGTCGTTCATCTGACCGGTGTCGCCAGGGGCGAGCAACCCCAGCCCGCTGACCGCGACGAAGCGGGTGCCTCGGTTCATCAGATCGGTGATGACGGGCGTCGCAGCATCGAAATCATCGGCAGCCCTGGGATTTACGACGAAAGGAGCGCCGGAGACCGGCAGGATCATCGTCGACAGCGGGGTCCAGATCTCGTTGCCGCCGGAGAGCCCCTGCTTGCCCGCGTAGGCAATGGTGCCGGTCACCGCGGCATTGGCTTTGCCTTGGCCGCGGGTGTTGTCGACGTAGGCCCCGAGCGGGGAACTGCACCCAGTGGTCTTCCACGAGCCACTGCGCTGCCCTCGAATGTCGAAGAAGTTCGCGTTGATCGCGATCGTGGGCCGGCCGAGTGCCTGCCACGCCGCGATGGGCGTGTAGATCTCGGAGGCTTGCGGCAGGCCTTCGGCGGTGCGGGCGCCGGGTGTGCGCTCGCACCGGGACTGATAGCCGTTGTGGGAGTCGACGAGCAGTCGGGGCGCCAAGCGCGTCGACGCGCCCTTGATGATCATCAGGTGCCCGCCGCCGCCCATCTCATACCAGTTGCCTGCGGCATTGAGCAGCGGTGCGGGAAAACCGCCGCCGAAGTTGTACACCAGGTACGAGCCGCGGGTGTTGGCGATCGCGTTCGCTAGCAGGGTGCGTCCGTCGGCGGCGTGCGCAACCGGAGATCCCGCCGCTGTGGCAAGCGCCGCGGCGACCGCGGCGGCGGCGATACCGGCGCCAATGCGCAGGAGAAACCGGGTGGAGCTCAGCACTGCGGTCCTTCCTGGCAAACTTCCACGAGATGCTCAGGATAGTCACAGCGGACACACTGTCAACTTTCGTCACGGCAGGATAACGCTTCTGCCACAAGACAATTGCGCCTAGCGGAGGCCTGGTCGCGCCAGCCGGTACACCGCGTCGGCGTAGTCGTCGGTGACGTACACCGCGCCGTCAGGACCGACGATCGCGGAAACCGGCCGGCCCCAACGGGATCCGTCGGCGGACTGGAAGCCACCGAGGAGGGTCTGTGCGGGTCCCAACGATCCGTTCTGCCACGGCAGGAAGGACACCTCGGGGGCGCGGGGTGGTTGCCGGTTCCAGGAGCCGTGCACGCCCAGCAGTGCGCCGGACGTATACGGGGCGGGCAACGCGCCATCGGTGAAACTCATGCCCAGTGGCGCGGAGTGGGCGCCGATGGTCTGTTCGGCGGGCGGCAGCGCCGCGCAGTCGAGTGCCTGCCCGTCGGGATTGGTCTGGACGTCGCGGATGAACGGGGCGTCGGAAGGACCGCCGACGGGATGGCAGTACGGCCACCCGAGCTCGCGGCCCGCGGTCAGCCGGGCGACGGCCTCGGGCGGGTTCTCGGCGACGTACTCGGGGCGCACCTGGCCGGTGGCCGGGTCGGCGATGTTGTCGCGATTGTTGATCGCAGTCCAGATGGATCCGTCGGGCCCGGTGGCCAGACCGGTGCCGTTACGGACCCCGGTCGCGAACGGCTCCGCAGGGCCGCCGCCGGGTGGAACCCGCATCACGGTGGCGCGCGGTGGTTCGGCCGTGCGGTCCCCAGCCGAGATGTTCCCGGTGGATCCGATCGAAAAGTACACGGCCCCATCGGGTCCGGTCGTGACACTCTTGAGCGCGTGGGAGTACGCGCCGCGTAGGTCGGGGCTGCGGGCGTCGGGCAGCCCGGTAGCGATCGGCCGGGGATTGGTGGCGGTGCCGTCGCGGTAGTCGTAGGAGGTGATCCGGTCGCTCTCGGCGACCAGCAGGGTGGCGCCGGCGAAGGCCAGGCCGTGCGGTTGGTCGAGCCCTTCGAGCAGGGGTGTGTTTTGTTCCGGTCGTACGGTCATCACCTGGCCGGTGCTCGGCAGCGAGACCAGCAGCCGCCCGTCCGGCGCCCACACCGCCAGCCTGGCCTTGGGCAATCTGGCCCACACCGACAGGGTCCACCCCGGCGGCACCAGGGCCTGGCGGGCGGTGTCGAAGGGCCGTTGGTTCAGACCCTCTGGGACGTCCACCGTCACAGGCACGAGACCGGCGGGCTTCGCGGCGGGCGCTGCGGGGGTGACCGGTACCGGGGTTTGCGGTGCCGGGGTGCTGTCTGTCGCGCAACCGGCCAGCAGCATCACCGTGGTGATGCTGCCGGCGAGAAGGCGGTCAGGCAGCCAGGCCTGCATGCATTTCCCACACCAGGACCTCGGCAGCGGTGGTGGCTGTCAGCCGTTGACCACCGGTGGCGGTGAGTCGGACGGCGTCCCCTTCGGCCAGCGGGCCGGCGCCCTCCAGGACGACGTCGCCTTGGGGCACGAACAGGTGCAGGTACGGCGCCTGGGGCAGTTCGACGGAATCGCCCGGCTGCAGCCGCGCCACGTGCATCGCGGCGAAGCGGTTTTGGATGCTGATGGCGGTCTCGCCGCGGTGCTCGGGCATGCCCGAGGCGACGGTGACCAGCCCTCCGCGGAGCAGTTCGTCGTCGATCTCCAGCTGCTGGTAGCCCGGGGTGATACCCGATTCATCCGGGACCACCCACATCTGCACGAAATGTACGGGCTCGGAATGGTTTTCATCGCCGGTCAACGTCCATGAGTCGTTCTTCTCGGAGTGCATGATGCCCCGGCCGGCCGACATGCGTTGCGCCAGACCGGGATAGATGACGCCCGAGTGCCCGGTCGAGTCCTGGTGTACCAGGGAGCCGCGCAGCACCCACGTCACGATCTCCATGTCGCGGTGCGGGTGGGTGTCAAAACCGGCACCCGGCGTGACGATGTCGTCGTTGTTGACCAGCAGCAGGCCGTGGTGGGTGTTGGCGGGGTCGTAGTGGTCGCTGAACGAGAAGGAGTGCTTGGAGTCCAGCCACGAGATCTTGGTGGCCGCCCGGTCGCCGGCGCGGCGGATGTCGATGGTTGCGGTACTGCTCATCGGGTTCTCCTTGCGATTCGATGCCAGCCTAGGTGCCGGTACTGGACACCACAACATAGATGATGTGTCATGTATTCCATGTGGCTGACCGACGACCGACAGCGGATCTGGCGTGACTACCTGACGATGAGTGCCCGACTGGAGGCCGCCATGAACCGGCAACTGCAGGCCGATTGCGGGCTGTCGCTGTCCGACTACGAGGTGCTCGTCGCTCTCGAGGAACGGCCCGGCTGCGCGATGAACGAGCTCGGGGAGCGGCTGGGCTGGGAGCAGAGCCGGGTCTCACACCAGTTGCGCCGGATGACCGACCGCGATCTGGTGGCCCGTCACGGCACCGACGGCGACCGCCGCGTGGTGACGGTCGAGATCACCGCAGCGGGCCGGGCGGCGCTGACCGCCGCGGCGCCGGGGCATGTGGCGCTGGTGCAGGCGGTGTTGTTCGACGATATGAACGCCGCGCAGACCGCCGCCGTGGGGCGGTGGCTGGCCCGTGCGGTGCAGCGGCTCGGGTGATCAGTTCAGCCGCACCAGCTTGAGCCCTGAGAGCCGTTCCCGCATCGTGCGCACGTGTTCGGTGAGCTCGTCCCGAGTTCCCGCACCGGCGGAGAGCAGCGCCTCGACCAACTGCTCGTCGTCCCGGCTGCCGTCGAGCAGCGGGACGAGGTGGCGGTCCAGGCTGTCCAGCGACACCGTCTCGTGCCAGCGGTTGAACGTCGACGCGTCGTCGTCCCGGGCGGTCAATTCGGCCACCCTCCTTGTTGATTCGTCGATCTTCAGCGGTGTGCCCACCGGCTCCGGCAGTACCGCGTCCAGTTGGTAATGCGCCTGGCCCTGCATCACCAGCACACTCGTCAGATCGTCGAGATGGGCGGGCAGGTCGGCGCTGGGTTGGGTCCCGGCGGCGACCAGTCGCGCACTCACGTCGGCCACCAGCTCGTCGTGGGACAACGTCCAGGGCCAGCGTGCGGTGAGGGCGTCCAGCGCCGCCTTGATGGCCGGGGCGTTGGTGAACAAGGTGGCACCGTCGGCCTGCTGAAATTCCTGGCGGGAATTGTCCAGCCGGGTCGGTCCGTCCAGCGCAGGCACGGAGGCTGCCAGGTGCAGCCGGCGGAAGCGCTCGGCACCGGGGTCGTAGTTGATCTGCGGCGCGCGGTCGGCGTGCACGAACAGAGACTGCCGGAATGTCCGGTTGGTGACGAAGTCCAGGTACTGCTCCACCAGGACCTGGGCGTTGCCGCAGTGCGCGGCCAGGTACTCGGCCACCTTCGGTCCGTGGTTCGCCGGAATCATCACCTCCGGCCGGGCCTCGCCCAGAAACGCCAGGCCGTGCGCGTTCGTCCGGGCCAGCACCTCGTAGAAATAGCGCGGGGTGTTGAACGCCTCCAGCTCGTCGTGCAGCAGGTAGGAATCGCCGAAGCCGTCATCGGAGGCCCGCCATTCGGCCAGCACGCTGGCCATCACACCACCCGCCGGAGACACCTCCTCCAGGAAATCGGCGATGCCGCGGGCCTGCTGCACCTTCTCGCCGGGTGTCTGGCTGCCCCCGCTCGCCAACATCATGGCGTCGCGCACGATCTCCTTGGCCTTCCAGCCCGGGTAGCAGTTGTAGCTGATGTAGGCGACGCCGTGCGGTGACAGTGTCGCCTGGATGGTGGCCAGCAGGGCCTCGGCCACGTCCTCGGGCACCCAGCTGTACACACCGTGGGCGATGACGTAGTCGAACCGGCCCAGCCCGGACAGATCCACCTTCGCCAGGTCGGCGGCGATCAACTGCATGTTCTGCAGGCCCAGCGCGTGGACCCGCGCCCGCCCCTGCTCGATCTGCACCTCCGAGAGGTCGATGCCCACGACCTCGGCGTCGGGATGCGTCGCGGCGAACGGCAGGATGTTTCCGCCTGCGGCACAGCCGATTTCGAGCACGCGGGCGGTGGCGACGGCTGGCGGCTGCAGCCCGAACAGGTGCGCAACGGCGGCCAGCGTCCCCGGCGCCGACTGGGGGAACGAATTCGAGACGTACGGCGTCTCGTCGTAGTCGGCCCGAAGCGTATCGCTCGCGTCAGTCACTGCGGTCACTCCTCTACCTTGGCAAAACTCCGCGGCACGCTACGCCGTCGAGGTGAACTGGAAGTGCCGGACGGGGTATCCGCCCTACCGACCGGTGGATAGGGGATATTCTGCGCTCGTGGATATCAATGGAGCTAGTGCAATCGTCACCGGTGGCGCATCGGGTATCGGAGCCGCCGCCGCACGTCAGCTGGCCGCCAAGGGCGCCAGGGTTGTCGTCGCCGACCTGAACGCCGAGCGCGGCCAGGAACTGGCGCACGAGATCGGTGGCGTCTTCGTCACCGTCGACGTCACCAACACCGACCAGATCGCCGACGCCGTGAACACGGCCACCGACCTCGGCCCGCTGCGCGCCCTGGTGAACTCGGCCGGTATCGGCTGGGCCCAGCGCACCATCGGCAAGGACGGCCAGTTCGACTCGGCGCACAACCTGGACGCCTACAAGAAGGTGCTCGCGATCAACCTGGTCGGCACCTTCGACGCGATCCGCCTGGCGGCCACCGCGATGAGCCGCAACGAGCTGACCGACACCGGTGAGCGCGGCGCGATCGTCAACCTCACCAGCGTTGCGGCATTCGACGGCCAGATCGGCCAGGCCGCGTACTCGTCGTCCAAGGGCGGCGTCGTGGGCCTGACCCTGCCGGTCGCCCGCGACCTGTCGGCCGTCGGCATCCGGGTGAACACCGTCGCCCCCGGCCTGATCGACACCCCCATCTACGGCGAGGGCGAAGCCTCCGAGGCGTTCAAGGCCAAGCTCGGTGAGTCGGTGCTCTTCCCGCACCGCCTCGGTAAGCCCGACGAGCTCGCCTCGATGGTGATCGAACTGATCACCAACTCCTACATGAACGCCGAGGTCGTCCGCGTCGACGGTGGCATCCGGATGCCACCGAAGTAGCAGCGCCCAAGCGAAAGGCCCCCGCTGTGCAGCGGGGGCCTTTATGCTCGGCGGGTTACCAGTCCGATTCGTCGAAGGTGACGACGCCGCGAATGTTGTTGCCGTCCAACATGTCCTGGTAGCCGGTGTTGATGTCTTCCAGCTTGTAGGTGCGGGTGATCATGTCGTCGATGTTGAGCAGCCCGGACTTGTACAGCGCGGTCAGCCGGGGAGTCTCGACGTGGCTGCTGCCGCCACCGAAGATGTTGCCCTTCAACGTCTTCTGCAGCATGGTGAACAGGAACAGGTTCAGCTTGACGTCGGCGTCGAGCATCGAGCCCATCCCGGTCACGACGCACGTGCCGGTCTTGGCGGTCAGGATCATCGCCTCTTCGATGTACTCGCCCTTCATGTCGCCGACGGCGATGATGACCTTGTCGGCCATCAGGCCGTAGGTGGTGTCGATGACGGGCGCGATCGCCTCGGCCATGGACGGGTACACGTGCGTGGCGCCGAACTTGATGGCCTGCTCGCGCTTCCACTCGTTCGGGTCGATGGCGATGACGTGCTTGGCGCCCGAGATCACCGCGCCCTGCAGGGCGCTCATCCCGATGCCGCCCACCCCGACGACGATGACGGTCTCGCCTGGCTTCACCTCGGCGACGTTGGTGGCCGAGCCGAATCCCGTCGGCACCGCGCACCCCATGATCGCGGCCGTCTCGAACGGGATGTCCTTGTCGATTTTGACGACCGAGTCCTTGTGCACCGTCATATACGGCGCGAAGGTGCCCAGCAGGTTCATCGGGGACACCTCGCGGCCGCCGGCGTGCACGCGCGACGTGCCGTCGGCGATGGCCTTGCCGCCGAGCAGCAGGGCGCCGCGGTCACACAGCGACCGGAAGCCCTTCAGGCACGGCGGGCACACCCCGCACGCCGGGATGAACGCGAGGATGACGTGGTCGCCCTCCTCGATCCCGGTAACGTTCTTGCCGACCTTGGTGACGACGCCGGCACCTTCATGGCCGCCGAGTGCGGGCAGGCCGATCGGGGTGGCGCCAGTGGTCAGGTGGTAGTCGGAGTGGCACATGCCCGCGGCATGTATCCGGATCTGGACCTCGTCGGCGACGGGGTCACCGAGATCGATCTCGTCGATGGTGAACGGTGCATTGAGTTCCCACAGCAGGGCGCCCTTGGTCTTCATGGACTGCGATCATAGAACAGGTTCTAGATTTGCGGCCAGCGACCTTGTGAGGTGCAGCTATGGCAGCTTCACTGAATCGTTCAGGTAGGCGGTCGATGATTCCCGGGGCGCCCGCCGGTCTACCTTGCATGACTCAGATCAACGCTCAGATCGTGCCCAATCTCTGGTTCGACCGGCAGGCCGAGGAAGCCGCCGCACATTACATCGCGGCTTTCGGCGGCAACGGCCGAATCGTGACCACCATCGACTCCCACCCCGACTCGCCGTCACCGCAGGACGTTCCGGTGGTGGTCGAGTTCGAACTCGCCGGCCAGCGGTTCGTCGGGATCAACGGGGGCCCGCAGTTCCAGTTCTCCGAGGCCGTCTCGCTCGAGGTGCGGGTCAGTGGCCAGGACGAGCTGGACCGGTTGTGGGCAGCACTCGTCGACGGCGGTTCCGAGCAGCCCTGCGGGTGGCTCAAGGACAAGTACGGCCTGTCTTGGCAGATCACCCCGAGCGAGTACTACGACCTGCTCATCGAGGGCGACGACGCGGCCAATGCCCGATTGATGAGCGCGGTGCTGTCCACCCACGGCAAGTTCGACATCGCCGCGCTGCAGGCGGCGTCGCGGGGTTAGAGCCGTTCGGGTAGCCCGAACGTCGCGAACAGTCGCGGCTCCATGAACGCCACCACGTGCGAGATGCCGTCGGGCGTGACATCCAGGACGTGCAACTGGAAGGCCTCGTGCACGTCGGTCTGCGGGTTGCGAAGGTACATCGCCGCCGCGGGCTGACCGTTGGCGCTGGTGGCGATGAATCGCATGTCGCCGGGAAACTCGGCGGGGCATTTGTGTTTGGAGAGCAGGCCGATGGCCTCCGGACCGCGGTACCAGGTGTCGAACGGGGGCATCTCCCAGATGGCTTCCTGGGTGAACAGCGTGACCAGCTTGTCGATGTCGTAGGCCTCGAACGCCGCGATGTAGTGGCCGAGCTGTTCCTGGGCCTCGGGGGATTCCGGAGCCGACAGCGTGTTGTCCGCGCTGGGGCCGACCTCGTCGAGTTGGGCGCGGGCCCGTTGCAGCAGACTGTTCACCGCGGCAGTGGAGCTGCCGATCGCGTCGGCGACTTCGGCTGCGCGCCATTGCAATACATCGCGCAGCACCAGCACCGCCCGTTGCCGCGGCGACAGGTGCTGTAGCGCGGCGACGAAAGCCAGCCGCACCGACTCCTTGGACTCCACCACCTCGGCGGTGTCGGGCAACGGCTCCAGCCATGGGACCTCGTGATGCTCGAGGATCTCGGTGGTCGGGTCCGAGCTGTCGGTGCCCAGGCCCGACGGCAGCGGGCGCCGCTGCTTGCTCTCGATGGCCGTCAGGCAGGTGTTGGTGGCGATGCGGTAGAGCCACGTGCGGGCCGAGGACTTGCCCTCGAAACCGCTGTAGGACTTCCATGCCCGCAGGAACGTCTCCTGCACGAGATCCTCGGCGTCGTGCACCGAACCGGTCATCCGGTAGCAGTGCGCCAAGAGCTCGCGCCGGTACTGCTGCGCATCCGCGAGGAACGCGTCAGGGGAGTCCGCCTTCGCGGAATGGCCTGTGATCTCTGTGAGGACGCTCACGGTCATGAGCTTACGCACCGGTACCGACAAGTCACCTCTTCGTTACGCTCGTCCGGTGGCCACCACGCGCAGTGAACGCAGCTTCGACGGTGTCGGGGGCACCCGCATCGTCTATGACGTCTGGACCCCCCCGGCGGGCGGGAGCGGAGCGACTAGGGGATCAGACACGGCGGGCGGGAGCGGAGCGACTAGGGGATCAGACACGGCGGGCGGGAGCGGAGCGACTGGGGGATCAGGCACGGCGGGCGGGAGCGGAGCGACTAGGGGATCAGACCCGGCGGGTAGGGATCCGAATGGCGTCGTCATCCTCTGCCACGGGTACGCCGAGCACGCCCGCCGCTACGACCACGTCGCGCAGCGGTTCGGCGAGGCCGGGCTGATCACCTACGCCCTCGACCTGCGCGGGCACGGACGGTCCGGCGGCAAGCGGGTCTTCCTGCGCGACATCTCCGAATACACCGCGGACTTCCATCACCTCGTCGGCCTGGCCACGGCGGCGCACCCCGAGCTCAAGAGGGTCGTGCTGGGGCACAGCATGGGCGGTGGAGTCGTTTTCTCCTACGGCGTGGAGCACCCCGACGACTATGCGGCGATGGTGCTGTCCGGTCCCGCGGTCTACGCCCAGGCCGCGGTGTCGCCGGTGATGACGGCGGTCGCCAAGGTGCTCGGCAGCCTGCTACCCGGCCTGCCGGTGGAGAACCTGCCCGCCGACGCCGTCTCCCGGGATCCGCAGGTGGTGGCAGCCTACGAGGCCGACCCGCTGGTGCACCACGGCAAGCTGCCCGCCGGGATCGCCAAGGCCCTGATCGGGGTGGGCGAGACCATGCCGCAACGCGCGTCCGCACTGACCGCCCCGTTGTTGGTGGTGCACGGCGGACAGGACAAGCTGATCCCGGTCGCCGGCAGCGAGCGCCTCGTCGAATGTGTGGCGTCCACCGACGTCAACCTGAAGGTATATCCGGAGCTGTACCACGAGGTGTTCAACGAACCCGAGCGTGCACTCGTGCTCGACGACGTGACCACCTGGATCGAGACCCGGTTGTGAGACGGCTGCTGCTGCTCGCGGCCGCACTGCTGCTGATTCTCGGTTGTTCGGCCTGCACCTCTGAGCCGAAAGGCTGGGTGGACGAGGACGTCAGCTTCGACGCCGACGGGCTCACGATCCACGGCACCTTCCGCCACCAGAACGGATCGGGCCCCGCGGCCCTGCTGATCTCCGAGAGCGGCCAGACCGACCGCAACGGGGACAACGCCGTCGCCGGCCCGGTCGGCAACATGCGGCAGCTGGCGGAGTACCTGTCCGATCATGGCGTCGCGACGCTGCGCTACGACAAGGTCGGCACCGGCAAGACGGGATTGGGTAAGTACAAGGACCATCCGGCCGATGTCGGCAGTGCCATCTACACGACCGGCGCTCGGGCGGCCATCCGGTTCCTGGCCGGCCGGCCAGGCGTCGACGCCGCGCGGCTGTCGGTATATGCGTTGGGCGAGGGCACCATTCACGCGATGAATCTCGCGTCGGACACCGCGCCGGACGCACCGAAGATCCACGCACTCGGTCTGTTCCAGCCGTTGTCGGGCCGATACCTGGACATCATCACCGGGCGTGTGCACGCCGATGTGGCGGCCGCGGTCAGCTCGGGAGCCAAGACGCAGGCGCAGGCCGACGCGGTGGTCGCGGCCTGGAATGCGGCGGTGGCCCAGGCGCGGACGCAGCACACGGCGCCGGAGAAACTGCCGGAGGGGTTGTCGGCGATCCTGAATGCCAAGAACGTCAACGCCGTCGTGGAGGCCGACGCCATCGACCCGATTGTGTTGGCAGGCAAGGTCCCCGGTGGGACACAGGTCCTGCTCACCTGCTCGGACGCCGACAACCAGGCCCGCTGCGAGGACGAGCAGCCGCTGATCGCGGCCCTCAAGCACACGGCGTTGACGGTCGTCCCCCTCAAGGGTGTCAACCATGTGCTGCGCGACGATGCGAGCGACAATGTCGCCAACTACGCGAAAAAGGACCCGCTCTCACCCCAATTGACCGAGGCGCTGAACGCATTCGTCGCGAAATGACCGCGCGCTGAGCACCATCGGGGAGTAGACCCCGGCATTCGCCGAGATGTGGCGGTCGAGGCTATCGACCTACCCGAATAGGGGCGGCGGGGCCGATGGCGGGACCCTGGCGAGGGCTGCGCGGTACCCGACGTAGCACAGAATCGTGTGTTGCCGCGACCACCACGCCGGATCAATCAGGGATTAGCGCCATGCCCACAGCGGACGCACAGTCACGTTTGCCGCATTCGCAGATCCTTTCGAGCGAGCCTTGCTGAATCAAGATCAGCCCTAGTGGGAGCTCTATATGGGTTTGCTGACACGCTTTGTAGTGACTCAATCAGCATTTGCCACGAAGCTGTGAACGAATCTTTGCTAACGAGGACGTAAATTTGCCATATTGACGACGAGCGAGCTGAAACCGAGAGTCATCGGCAACGTCCGACCGAGGTTTGTACCGCAGTCACATACAGCCCGCCTCGTCAATATGTGGCTTTGACCAGCTACGTTGCCGGTAGGGACCTTTCGAAAAGTTCCGTTAATCCATCGGCAACAGTTTGTCGTCCGGATGGATGACACGGCCCGTCGCTTATTTGCTGCATCTCTTGTCTTGCGTGAGATTTGCGTGCTACGTTCCCGTCCATCACTTCCGGCAGCGTCGCCGTAACCACCGTTTCGCAAATCAAACATCGTTTGCTCTCTCGGAAGCATCCATCCGGAAGGGCTTACTCAACCCTGCTCTCCGGAGGCGCCATGGCCTCCGTCGCCTTACCAATCACACGAAACTGCGAACACCGCGTCGCAGGATGGGAGATCGAACATGACCGAACTGGCTGCCGTGAACGGAGGCCACGTCACGCGTCCGAAACCGAGCGTCAGCTTGGTCATCCCGGTCCGCAACGAGGGTCGCAACATCGCCTGGGTGCTCGAACAGATTGCCGACGATGTCGACGAGATCATCCTGGTCGACGGCGAATCCACCGACTCGACCCTGATCACCGCCCGCACGTACCGCCCGGACATCCGCGTCGTGCAGCAGGTGGGCCCGGGTAAGGGAAGCGCACTGCGAACCGGTTTCCTCGCCGCCCAGAGTGATCTCATCGTCATGATGGATGCCGACGGCAGCATGGCGCCCCAGGAGATCCGGCACTACATCCACTTCCTCAGCAACGGTTACGATTTCGTCAAGGGATCGCGATTCGTCGGTGGCGGCGGATCGCTGGACATCACCCCGTTCCGCCGGCTCGGTAACCGCTTCCTGCTCCTGGTGTTCAACTCGGTGTACGACGCTGATCTGACCGACCTCTGCTACGGGTTCTGCGCGTTCAACCGGCGCTACCTGGACCTGCTGGAACTGTCGGCGACCGGCTTCGAGATCGAGGCGGAGATGACCGTGCGCGCCATGCAGGCGGGACTCCGGATCGCCGAGGTGCCGAGCCTGGAACTCCCACGTCGGTACGGAAAATCGAACCTGCGCGCCATCCGGGACGGCACCAGGGTGCTGCGGACCGTGCTGAAGGGGCATCGCTCCGGGCGGGTGCTCGAGGCGATCGCCAACCGTGGGACGCGTACCGCGGCACCCGCGCTGGTCCACGGTGCGGCGCGATGAAGGCCGTCATCCTCGCCGGCGGCCGAGGCACACGTATCAGCGAAGAGTCGGACAGTCGTCCGAAGCCGATGGTCGAGATCGGCGGCAAGCCCATCCTGTGGCACATCATGAAGATCTACGCCAACGCCGGAATCACCGATTTCGTTGTGCTGCTTGGCTATCGGGGCTACATGATCAAGGAATACTTCGTCAACTACTTCCTGCACATGTCGGACCTGAAGATCAATCTGGCCACCGACACGATCCAGACGCTGCAGTCCAAGACCGAGCCCTGGACCGTCACCCTGCTGGACACGGGGGAGAGCACCATGACCGGTGGTCGCCTGTTGCGTGCCAGGAAGTACATCGGCGACGAGCCGTTCTCCTTCACCTACGGCGACGGCGTGACCGATCTCGACATCCGGAAGGTGATCGAACATCACCGGGTGTCGGGGGCCACCGCGACAGTCACCGCCGTCCAGCCGCCGGCGCGCTACGGCAAGCTGCAGTTCGAATCCGACCGCGCGAACTTCAGCGAGAAGCCCACCGAGGAAGGTGGGTGGGTGAGCGGCGGCTTCTTCGTCGCCCAGCCCGAACTGCTCGACTACATCGACGGTGATGAAACGGTTTTCGAGCAGGAGCCGCTGCAGAAGCTCGCGAAGAACGGCGAGCTGACGGCCTACCAGCACGACGGTTTCTGGCGGGGAATGGACACCCTCTGGGACAAGATCTACCTCAACGATCTGTGGGAGAGCGACAAGGCTCCCTGGAAGACCTGGAGCGACGTCCCCGACTAGCGCCCAGCCGGGTACGGGGCCGTGATCGCGCATCGAGGCACCGTTCGCACCTCCACCTCGCCTCTGCATCATTGTCCCGACCTCAAGGAGCAGTATCCAAAATGCGTTGCCGTCTATGTGATTCCGACAATCTTCTCAGCGTCCTCGACCTCGGTGCGAGCCCGCCCTCGCAGAGTTTCCTGCGCGAGGATCAGCTCGATTCCGCCGAGCACACCGTCCCGCTGCACCTGCGGCTGTGTGAGTCGTGCCTGCTGCTGCAGATCCCGGCCCTCATCACGTCCGAGGAGACCTTCACGGAGTACGCGTACTTCTCGTCCTTCTCCGACTCCTGGTTGGAGCATGCCAAGCAGTATGTCGAGCAGGCCACCGAACGCCTGAACCTGGGTGCGGACTCGTTCGTGGTCGAGGTCGCGAGCAACGACGGCTATCTGCTGCGCAACATGGTGAGCACCGGCATCCCGTGCCTGGGCATCGAACCCTCGGTCAATGTCGGTGCGGCAGCGCGTGAATCGGGAGTGCCCACCCGAACCGACTTCCTCGACGAGGAAGTGGCCGCCGCCGTCCGCGCGGAGCACGGCCCTGCCGATCTGGTGGTGGCCAACAATGTCTACGCGCACATCCCTGATCTGCTGGGGTTCACCCGCTCCTTGCGCGGGCTGATGAGTGACGAGGGCTGGCTGACCATCGAGGTGCACCATGCCCTGAATCTGGTGGCACTCGGGCAGTTCGACACGATCTACCACGAGCACTTCCAGTACTACACGGTGTTGTCGGCGATGCGTGCCCTCGCCACCGCAGGACTGGCCCTGGTCGACGTCGAACTTATTCCGACACATGGGGGTTCGCTGCGACTGTGGGCTCGGCCGGAGGGCTGCGCCCAGCCGCCGAGTGACGGGGTGGCCGAAGTGTTGCGCATCGAAGAAGAGGCCGGCCTGCACCATGCCGAGGGCTACCTGAGCCTGCGGCCGCGGACCGAAGCCATCCGGCAGGACCTGCTGAGGTACCTGCTGGATTGCCGCGCGCAGGGCAAGCGCGTCGTCGGGTACGGGGCGCCCGCCAAGGGCAACACCCTGCTCAACTACTGCGGCATCCGAACCGACCTGCTCGAGTACACGGTGGACCGAAACCCCTACAAACAGGGTCTGTTCACGCCGGGGACGCGTATCCCGATCGTCGATCCCGCGCAGATCGACAGGGACCAGCCGGATGTGGTGCTGGTGCTGCCCTGGAACCTGGAGCGCGAACTGGAGCAGCAGTTGGCCTACATCGGCGCATGGGGTGGGCAATTGGTCTTCCCCCTGCCCACGCTGCACGCCGCGGAGCTCCGCACCCAAGAAAAGGCGGGGATCTGACGATGAAGGTACTGGTCACCGGACACCAGGGCTATATCGGCACGATCATGGTGCCACTGCTGCAGGCGGCCGGCCATGAGGTGACGGGTCTGGACTGTGGTTTCTTCGCGGACTGTGTGCTCGGCACACCACCGCAGGATCCCCCCGGCATCCGGGTGGATCTGCGCGACGTGACCGTCGACCAGCTCGCCGGCTTCGACGCGGTGATCCACCTGGCGGCACTGTCGAACGATCCACTGGGTGCGCTGGCCCCCGAGATCACCTACGACATCAACCACCACGCCTCGGTTCGGTTGGCGCGCTTGGCCAAAGAGGCGGGTGTCCGCCGATTCCTGTACGCCTCGACATGCTCGGTCTACGGGTCGGCGGGTGCCGGCCTGGTCGACGAGAACGCACCGCTGCGCCCGCTCACGCCGTACGCCGAGAGCAAGGTCAGGGTCGAGGACGACGTGGCGGCGATCGCCGACGACTCCTTCTCGCCCGTCTTCCTGCGCAACGCCACGGCCTTCGGCTTCTCACCCCGGTTGCGGGCAGACATCGTATTGAACAACCTGGTCGGGCACGCGGTGCTCACCGGCGAGGTCAAGGTGCTCTCGGACGGCACGCCCTGGCGTCCGCTCGTGCACATCCGCGACATCTCCGCCGCATTCCTCCTGGCGCTGGAGGCACCGATCGCCAAGATCCATTGTGCGGCTTACAACGTCGGTACCGAAGCGAACAACGTGACGGTCGCCGACATCGCCCAGTGCGTGGTCGACGCGGTTCCCGGCTCCGTGTTGCGGATCACCGGTGAGACCGGAGCGGATCCGCGCTCGTACCAGGTTGACTTCTCGGCCTTCCGGCGGGCACTCGGATTCGACGCCGCATGGTCTGTCGCCGACGGCGCCGTCCAGCTCTATGGGGCCTACGTGTCGGCCGGGCTCACCGAGCCGGACTTCAAAGCCAAGTTCACCCGGCTGGCGATCCTCGATTCGTTGCGCAGCAAGGGCTCGGTGGATCCCACGATGCGATGGGTCAAGGCAGTTGCCTGAGCAGGGCCGCCCAGCTGGGGGCGCCGGCGTCGCGGGGCGATATCACCGTGACGGGCTGCGGCCACGTGATGGCGAGGTCCGGATCATCATGGGCCACAGCAAGATCCTCGGCCGGATTGTGTGGCCGGTCGATGCGGTAACACACGTCCGCGGTGCTGGTGAGGGCCTGGAAGCCGTGCAGAAAGCCCGGCGGAACGAACAGGTGGTGGAACGCGTCGTCATCGAGGCGGAAGGCCTGTCGGCGACCGAACGTCGGAGATTCCCGTCGGATGTCGACGAGCACGTCGTGGATGGCGCCATTGGCGCATCGGATGAGTTTCGACTCGCCCGCACCCGACCGGCCGTGCATACCCCGGACCACGCCCTGGGCGGACCGGGACTGGGAATCCTGCACGAACGACGCGGCGGCGCCGGGTCTGCCGACATGGGCATCGAAGATGTCGGCATCGAAAGTCCGCGTGAACAGGCCGCGACTGTCGCGCGACGGTTGCGGCACCAGGACGAGAACATCTGCCAGATCCGTTGTTTCGATTCGCACAAGGAAATGTTGCCATGAATCAGTGCAGAGGATGCGGCGAAACCGGGCTCTCGACGGTACTTGATTTCGGCAAGGTGCCGGCGCCGGACCACTTTCCACTCGCGTCGGAACCGGTGCTCCCCGAGGAGGTCTGCCACGGGCTGAGCATCGACCTGTGCCCTTCGTGCGGACTGGCGCAGCTCGCCGAGGACGACACCGGCGGTGAAGAGGCGCACGGTGTCGAACCCCAGGCGCTGCGAGACCAGGCGGCGCTGGCCGTCAAACAGCTTGCCGTCGAGGGCTGGTTGCGAGGCAGCACCGTCCTGGAGTTCGACAGCCCGCACAGCGGGACGTGGGTGCCGCATGTCCTGGAGTACGGCTTCCACACCTCGTCGGTGGACGCCGACGTCGTGCTCGACTGCTTCGGCATCATGCACGAGCCGGATCAGCGCGCTTCTTTCGCGCGGCGTGCGGCGGCGACCCGTGCGGGCGGGACGTTGTTCATCCAGTACCAGTCCATCACCACGATCCTCGAGCAAGGGCAGTGGAATGCACTGCGGCACGGACATTTCGCGTACTACTCGCTGACGTCGTTGCAGAACCTGCTCGGCGCCGTGGGCATGTCGGTGGCAGCTGCCTGGGACTTCGACCTGTACGGCGGGACCATCCTGATCGCCGCGGTGCACGGGCAGGTCGAACCCGACGGGTCGGTGGCAGCGATCCTCGATCGGGAAGCCGCGATCGGGGTCACCACCGCGACATCGATCGGACGGCTGCAAGAACTCGCCGATGAGGACGTCGACTCGCTGCGTTCCTGGCTACAGGACCAAGCCGCCGCCGGTCACACCGTTTACGGCTATGCCGCGGCGTCCAAAGCGGTCTCGCTGTTCAGCCGTGCCGGGATCGATACGCGCCTGATCGCGGCCGTCGCCGATGCCTCGCCCAACAAGCAGGGCAAGAGGATGCCCGGCACCGACATCCCGATCATCTCGCCCGAGGAAATGCTTGCCGCACGACCGGATCGGGTGCTGCTGACACTGGCGGATCTGCTCCCCGAGGTCAGCGCGAGGTATCCCGAACTCCACGGGAAATGGAAGGCACACGGCCAGTGACGATTCACGCACACACCGAGCCCAGCGATCAGGATGCCGAACGCTCCGAGGAGAGTGCCCGGCCTCTGGTATCGGTGTGCATACCCGCGTATCAGGCCGCGCGATATCTGCAGGCCACCATCGACAGCATCCTGGCCCAGACCTACCGTGACTTCGAACTGGTGATCGTCGACAACAACAGCACCGATGGGACGCGCGAGATCCTCGACGCGATCACCGACGACCGGGTCCGCGTGATCACGAACGTGGCGACGATACCGGCGATCGACAACTTCAACTGCGCGGTTCGGCACACGCGTGGTGAACTCGTGAAACTGGTCTGCGCCGACGACCTGCTCACGCCGGACTGCCTGGGCCGGCAGGTCGCCGTCCTCGTGGATTCCCCGGAGGTGGCGCTGGTCGCGGCGAAGACGGACTTCGTCGACGACGACGGTCAGCTGATCGTGGAGGCGCGTGGCCTGCGCGGTCTGGAGGGCCGGCATTCGGCCGACGTGACGGTCAGGCGGTTGGTGCACAACGGCGGCAATCCGATCGGCGTACCTGTGGCAGTCATGTTCAGGCGCAATGACTTCGACCGTTGCGGCGGGTTCCGCAGCGAGCAACCGTTCCTTGCTGATCTCGACCTGTGGGTGCGCCTTCTCCACCACGGGGACTTCGTCGGCCAGCCGGGCACTCTGGGGTCGTTCCGGGTGCGCAGTGAATCGGTCTCCGGGCTGACCTCTGCCCGTTCCCAACTCGCCGCCCACCTGGCCTTCGACAAGGTGCTGCGGACAGACACGCGCTGGAACATCACCGGCACCGATCGGATTCGCGGACGGATCGGGTGCTACGAGAACATCGTGCGACGGCTTCTGTTGTTTGCCYTCGCGACCTTGCGGGTGTCGCAGGGCACCGGCGCCCGCCGGGACGTGGTGCCGCCCGCCCCGGCCGTGGGTCAACGGGCCGAGACGTTGTCGGTGGTGATCTGCGCATATACCTTGTTGCGCTGGGACGAACTCTGTGCCGCGGTCGAATCGGTACTGGCGCAGGAGTTCGCGGTCCTGGAGGTGCTCCTGGTCATCGACCACAATCCGGATCTGTACGACCGCGCCTTCCTGCAGTTCGCGGCGCGTGATCGGGTCACGGTGTGCGAGAACATCCATCAATCCGGTCTCTCCGGCGCGCGCAATTCCGGTGTCGAAGCCGCGACCGGAGACATCGTCGCATTCCTCGACGACGATGCCGCGGCAGAGTCCGGCTGGGCCGCGGCCCTGATGGCGCACTATCAGGACGGTGCCGTGGCGGGCGTCGGCGGCTATGCGGAACCGGTCTGGCCGCAGACCAGGCCCGCCTGGATGCCCGGCGAGTTCGACTGGGTGGTCGGCTGCAGCTATATCGGGCAGCCGACGGCGCCTGCGGCGGTGCGTAATCCGCTGGGCTGCAACATGTCCCTGCGTCGGTCGGTGTTCGCCGAGGTCGGCGGATTCAACTCGGAGGTGGGGCGTGTCGGCTCGCACCCGGTGGGGGGCGAGGAGACCGAACTGTGCATCAGGCTCGCCGCCAGGTGGCCGCACAGCCGGATCCTGTTCGATCCCGACATGCGGGTGCGACACCACGTTTCGGCTGATCGCACGACGCTGGCGTACTTCGTCCGGCGCTGCTACCACGAGGGAATGTCCAAGGGCATCGTCTCGGAATTGGCCGATTCGCGCGAGGCGCTGGGAACAGAACGCTCCTACGCGAGCCGCACGCTGCCCAGGGGCGTGCTGCGGGAATGGATGTCGTTGAGCCGGGACGGCTTCGCCAGGGGCGCGACCATCATTCTCGGACTGGCCGTCACCACGGGCGGGTATGTCAACGCGAAGGTCCGCCGCACGTTGGCGCGTGTCGCCGGCGCCGAGGAGTTGGGATCCTGATGAGAAGTGGGGTCAAGGCGGCTGACCGGGACCTTCCGGCGGAGTCGAATCTGAGCGTCAACACGATCGCGTTGATCCTGTCGAACGGCCTGGTGTGCGTGGCGGGAGTGTTCTTCTGGGGCGCGGCTGCCCGGATGCTCCCCGCCAGCGACGTCGGCGTGGCTGCCGCACAGATCACGTCGGCGCTGATGCTCTCCACATTGGCCATTCTCGGCGTCGACCGGTTCTACGAGCGCTTCCTGCCGGTGGCCGGTGATCGGGCGGGAACGCTGCTACGGCAGGGCTTCCTGCTGGTTGCCGTGACGTCGCTGCTGGCCGGGATCGTGTTGGTGCTCGTCGGCCCGCGGCACGAGTTGTTCAAGACCGGATGGTCGATGGTCGGCTACCCCGTACTGGTGATGGTGATCGCGATCTTCGTCCTGCAGGACAAGGCGTTCACCGGTTTGGGCGTCGCCCGATGGGTGGCGGTGAAAAACCCGCTGCACGCCGTGGCGAAGTTGGTGCTGCTGATCGTGCTGGCCAAGACCGCCGCGATGGGTGCGGTGACGATCGCCTGGGGTGTCACCGCGGCGGTCATCGCGGTGGGCGTCTTCGTCGCGCTCGACCGCCGTTGCCGCCGTGTCCCGCGCTTCCGGGTCCCCGCGGCGCTACCGCCGTGGAAGGAGATCTGGTCGTACTTCGGCGCGTCGTTCGGGATCACCGCACTGCTGTCCATCGGCGCTCTGGTGGTACCGCTCATCGTCATCGCCCAGATCGGCCCGGTGGCCAACGCGCACTTCCAGATCGCCTGGCAGCTCATCGGAGCTCTGTATCTCACAGTGCATTTCGTGGTCAGTCCGTTCGTCGCCGAGGTCGCCGCCCATCCCGACAAGGTAGCTGCGCTGTCCTGGCGGATGATGCGCATGTTGATGCTGGTGGCAGGCACCGGTGCTGCCGGGCTGCTGATCGCCGGTCCGATCATGCTGTCGGTGATCGGAGCGGAATACCGCGAGGGTGGGGCCGGGCTGCTCCAACTCGCCGCCGTCTTCATCCCGCTCTCCGTCATCGGTGCCGCGTATGAGGGCTTTGCGCGTGTGCAGCGCAAACTCCGGCTGCAACTCGCGGTCACACTGTGCGCCACGGTCATCGTGATCACCGGTTCGCTGCTCGGCACCCGACACCTCGGGGTCGAGGGCGTCGGGTGGGCCTACATTGCCGCCGAGGGGTTCTCGGCATGCGTGCTCATCGGGCCGGTCGTCGTGTGGCTGCGCCGGCGCATGCATCTGGGGCTGCCGAAAGAGATCGGCCTGACCGATACTCCCGACGGTATGCCAGCGGTGCGCACCGATGTGCCGAGCCTGGATGCCATTTTCCTCTCCGACGTGGCGCTGCTTCCCGGTGCCGAACGCGACCGGGTCCCGGCGGAGGCCGTGCCCGCCCTACCCCGGGTGGGTTCGGATTAGCGGGGCGCCCCGGCGCGCATCGCGCGCGACCCGAGGCGTCGCACTGATCGGTGTGCTCGGTCTTGCCGCATCGGGATGCRGCTGGCCGGGCACGGCCCACTCGGAAAGCGAGAACTGCCGGGCGACCGCGGCGCAAAAGTACGGGTGGGGCGTGCCGAATCGCGATGACGAATTCAATGACCCTGCGGCATTGAAAGATTGGATTGTCTACGACGGAAAAGGTCACGCGGGCAACGGGCGCCGCACTCCCGCCGCGATGTCCGTCGCCGACGGAATGTTGACCATCACCGGCGACGAGCAGGGCCACACCGGGGGAATGGGCTGGTATCCCGGCCAGTTGTACGGCCGCTGGGAGGTGTGTGTCCGGTCCTCCGTGGGACCGGAGTCCTACCACTCGCTGGCCTTGCTGTGGCCGGATGCCGAAGACTGGCCGGCCGGCGGCGAGGTCGATTTCATGGAGGTCGTCGACCCGACGAGGCAGAGCGTGCAGTTCTGGATCCACTACGACCCCGACGGCAAGAAGGAGAGCAGGGAGCTTCCAGTCGACGCGACGGCCTGGCACAGCTACGCAGTGGAATGGAATCCGTCGCACGTCATGTATTTCGTTGACGGTGAACCGCTTTGGGAGATCACCGAGCCGGCTCGGATACCGCCGCGCGCGATGCATCTGTGCCTTCAACTGGATTATTTCGGCGGGCCCGCGATTCCGGGCGCGCAACAAATGGTCGATTGGGCTCGTCAATACGGAATGGAGGGCAAGTAATCGTGGCAACATATCGATCCACTGTCAGCACGCACTACGGCAGTGAACCGGTCGCGAAGACCGCGGTCGTCGCCGGGGTCTGTGGCATCTTGTCCACCGTTCCCGTCGCGCCTGTCCTGCAGGCATTGTTCCTGCTGCTCCTCGTGCTCGCCGGCGTCGGCAGCGCCGTGATGTGCTGGGTCGACCTGCCGCCGGCGCCGCTGTTCGCGGCGTTGGTGGGCATCAGCATCACCTCCGCGATGTCGCTGGCGGTGGTGATGGCATGGATAGGCATCTGGTACCCGGTGGTGTCGTGCCTGCTGCTCTCTGCCGGCGTGCTCTGCTCCGGTCTCCTGCGGGTGCGCTCACTGCGGCGGGCGTCGGCGACGACGAGCCTGCCATGCTGACTGTGGATGTGGACGACACCGACGTCCACGAATTGCCGGTCAGAGGGCGCAGATTCGGTCTGTCCGCCCGGCATCAACCGATGGTGCTGTTGGTGGTGGCCATGGTCGTCTGGCTGGTGGCGCTGCCACTGCTCCGGCAGGCCACCGACGACCACGTCGCGGGCCAATACGGACTGTTGCCGACGACGGGCGGGACACTGCTGCTCGTCAGTCTCTGTGTGTCATTGGTCGCGTTCATCTGGGCGGTCGCAGTCAACAGTGTGGGCGTCGCGGCTCTCGCCATCGTCGGTGTGACGCTCGTCGAACGGGTGACCGCCACGCTCATCACGGATCTACCGCTGTATGTGTGGACGTATCGGCACATCGGCATCGTCGAGTTCATGATCCACAATCACGAGTCGCCACACATCCAGATCTACGGCGACTGGCCCAGTTTCTTCGCCATGATGGCATGGTTCAGCACCATCTCGGGCCTGGACCCCGTGATCGTGGCGCATTGGTTTGCGCCGGTGGCGGCGCTCCTGATCGCCATCTTGATCGGGGTGCTGACCATGAGTGCGGGATTCAGCGTCCGGGCCGCTCTGGTCGCCGCCATGCTTGCCGCGATCCTCAACTGGACCGGACAGGACTACTACTCACCGCAGGCAGTGGGATTCATTCTGGCGCTGACCATTCTGTCGCTGCTGCTGTACTCGAAGAAGCTGCCCTTGGCGGGGTACATCTCCATCCCGCTGTTCGCGGTCTTCGCCGCGACACACCAGCTGACCCCGGTCTGGCTTTGCCTTCTCACCGTTGCGCTCGCGGTGTTCAACCAGATCACGCCACGCTGGTTGGCCCTGGTGTACGCAGCGATTCTGGCCACCTATGTGGTTCCGCGGCTGGGGCGAGCCGGCCGCTTCGATCTGTTCACGGGGTTCAACCCGTTCAAGAACACCGAAGTGGTCGCCGCCGCGCGGGGGTCGGACGGTCGTGAATTCACCACCATGGTGGACCGCGGGGTGTCGGTCACCGTCTGGTTGCTGGCACTGTTGTGCTTCTTCGTGATCTGGCGGAAATACGGGGCCCCTTGGGCTTTGGCTCTGATCGCCTTCTCGTCGATGGCGATCCTGGCCGGCCAGAATTACGGCGGCGAGGCAGTCATCCGGGTGTATCTGTATTCGTTGGCCGGTGCCGCGATTCTCATCGCGGTGGTGATCGCTTCGATCAGCGACATCCGGCGGCGAGTGTTCGCGATACCCGCCTGGATCATGGCGGGGCTGGTGGTGATCGCCTTGGGTGCGGGTTCACTGCAGGGTTATTACGGTGGCTGGAACCATGTGACGGTGACCAGCTCGCAACTGGAGCAGAGCCGAGGGCTACCGTCGGCCACCCAGGGCCGGTTCATCATCGGAACCCTGGCCCAGCCGGTGGGCTGGCCGGAGGGCTCGACCGCCGAGCAGGTCAGCCACAAGCTGCAGGACCCGAGCTATGACGCCGTACTCGATTCTGTGCGTTCCTCTTTGATGCACAAGAAGAAGGCGACGGCTCATGATGTCGATCTGCTGGAGAGCGCCTTGCCGAAGATCGGCCCCATTCGCACCCTGTACATCATTCTGCCCCGGCAGGCGATCGCCTACGGCGAGTATCTCGGCTGGTATCCGGTGACATTCATCCCCAGCCTGATCGAGCGCATCTCCAAGACGGAGGGGTGGTCGAAGGTGAGCGAGGATGACGACACCGTCATCTTCGCCTACGTGAAGAAGAAGTGATCAGCTCCGAAGGGGGTGAAGGTATGCGGCTCAAGCGATCCGAGGTCCGGAAGGCCAAACGGGAAGAAGAAGGCAGGCGGCGCAAGATCGGCTGGCGGCGGATATTGATCGTCGGTCTGCCGACGCTGTTGTTCGTCGTGATGGGGGTGGACAGCGGGATCGGCGCGGGGTCGAGCCGACTGCAGATCGACCCGGACATCACCGTCAGCAGCAACGGCCGCTACTTTGTGGACCCGGTCGGCGACCCGTTCTTCTGGGTGGCCGACACGGCATGGGGGATGCCGGTGGACCTGAACCGCGACGAGGTGGCCCAGTATCTCGATACACGAGCCAAGCAGGGCTTCAACGTCATTCAGGTGGTCGGCATCTTCAATCAGGCCGGCGGACCCGGACCCAACCGCTACGGCGACTATCCCTACGACAAGGATCTGTCCCGGCTCGCGATCACGGATGGCTCTGACCCCAGTAATCCCGAGCAGTACGACTACTGGGACCACCTGGACTACATCATCGAGCAGGCCAACGTCCGCGGGATACGGGTGGCCCTGGTCCCGATCTGGGGCCACAAGATGGCGGGCTCCGTCCTGACGCAGGACAACGCCTTCGAGTACGGCAATTTCGTCGGCACCCGCTACCGCAAATCCCAGGTCGTCTGGGTGCTGGGCGGAGACACACCCGCCGCCGGTACGGAAAAGATCTGGGCCACCTTGGCTCGTGGCATCGCGACCGGTGTCACCGGTGTCGAGGACTACAAGACGCCGCTGATGACCTACCACCCCATCGGTGGAACCGACAGCTTGCAGTGGTTCGCCAGTGCTCCGTGGCTGAGCTTCGACATGGCGCAGGGCGGACACTGCCTGCGGTATGAGGAACGCCGGAAGATGCTCGACGCGGCCTATCAGGCCAAGGTCACCAGGCCCTTCCTCGACGGCGAGCAGATCTATGCCGAGCACCCCTATTGCTGGAAGTCCGAGGACGGTTACTCGACTCCACTGGATGTCCGACGCGACGCGTACTGGGCGGCCTTCGCCGGCGCGGCTGGTGTCACGTACGGGCATCACAGCGTGTGGCAGTTCGTCGGGGCGACCAGCCTGGCGCCGGAACTGGGCGCCATCGGTGACTGGCAGTCGGCCATGGAGGATGCGGCGGCCTGGCAGATGCGCTATCTGGCAGATCTGATGAAGGCGCACCCCTGGTACCGAGGTGTGCCGGACCAACAGTTCATCAAGTCGCGCATTGTTGCGGGACCCGAACGGCTGCAAGGATTTCGCGCCTCCGATGGCTCGTTCGCGATGGTGTACAACCCGGGCGGTGGCGAAGCGGTCGATGTCGATCTGTCGGTACTGACCGGTCGTCAGGTCCGGCTGTCTTGGTTCGACCCGACCACAGGTGAATACACCAAGGTGGGCGTTCGGCCGAAGGGGCGTTACACCTACGTTCCTCCGACGCCCGATGACTGGGTACTCGTGGCCGAAGCCGTCCCGGACTGACATTCGCTCTCCGTTAATCTGTTCATAGGCAATGAATTTGAGCGCATGCGGGCGACCTGTTGCGCTCTCCGCCGAGCTTGCCCTGCCGAGTTGACACGTCCCACAGGCGCTGTGAAGATAGTTCACAGGTAAGTCACAGCGAATGTCCACGCGAGCTCGCGGCGGACGTGAGGCGAGGGTGGACGTGCAGGGTCCGATCGAATTCATTGCCCCGATGCCGCGTCTGAAAACTGATGGTCCCGAATGGGTTTCGGAGCTACTCCGGCTGGAGGACCTCGGGTTCGACACCGTGGCCGTGTCGCATCACGTGACCAGGGGTTGGCAGCTGGGATTGATCTCGGCGATGGCGTTCGCCGCAGCCAGCACCTCACGCCTTCGAGTGCTGTCGCTGGTCGCGCAGAATCCCTTGCAGCATCCGGCGTTGTTGGCAAAGGACATCGCGACGATCGACCGGTTGTCCGGCGGACGGGTGGAACTCGGGATCGGGGCCGGGTGGCTCGCTGACGATTACCACGTGCTGGGCATGGAGGTTGAGACCGGCGGGCACCGGTTCGGTCGGTTGGAGGAATCGCTGCAGATCATCGATCGCTATTTCAACACGGAGACAGTCGATTTCGATGGGTCCTACTACCAGGTCAACGGTATGGAGGCATTGCCCCGGCCGGCCCGGCCCGCGAATCCGCCGATACTGATCGGCGCGGGTGGCCCCAGGATGCTCGACCTTGCCGGCCGCACCGCAGATATCGTGGGCATTCATGCGCAGATGCGTGGCGGGGCCATCGACCGCACGGCGGTCCATGGACTGACCGCCGATTCCATCCAGGCCAAGATCGACAGGGTACGAGACGCCGCCCGGCGGGCGGGGCGCCCCGCACCCAGACTGCAGTTCAGCTGCTATCACGTGCACGTCACCGACGGTCCCTCCGCAGCGGCACACGGTTCGACGTGGTCGTCGGCCATCGGAGCGGAGATGGCGGAACTGCGAGATTCACCGGCCGTGCTCGTCGGTACCACAGCCGAGTGCGCCGACAGGCTGGCCGAGTGGAGTGAGCGATTCGGTATCACCTACTGGTACCTCGGCGGGGACGCCGAGGCCGCCGCCCGCGTGATCGAGAAGCTCCGATGACGCCGGCGCTGCGCACCAGATCGCGCGATGTCGGAGTCCTCACCTAGCCTGGCGGTGTGAGCGACAAGATGCTGGCCCGGATCGCGGCCCTGCTCCGCCAGGCCGAGGGCACCGACAACCCGCACGAGGCCGAGGCGTTCATGACGGCCGCCCAGCGGCTGGCCACGGCCACCTCCATCGACCTGGCGCTGGCCCGGGCGCACTCGACGCAGCGCACCAAGGCGCAGCTGCCCGAACAGCGCACCATCACCATCGGCCCGCCCGGCACGCGGGGCCTGCGCACCTACGTGCAGCTGTTCGTGGTCATCGGCATGGCCAACGATGTGAAATGCGACGTCGCGACCAACTCGACCTATGTCCACGCCTACGGTTTCGCCGAGGACGTCGACGCCACCCACGCGCTGTACGCCAGCCTGGTGACGCAGATGGTCAAGGCATCCGAGGCCTACATCGGGTCGGGGCAGCACCGGCCGACCCCGACCATCACCGCGCGACTGAACTTCCAGCTGGCCTTCGGTGCCCGGGTGGGGCAGCGATTGTCCGAGGCGAAGGCCGACGCGGAACGCGAAGCGGATCGTCAGGACCGGCCCGGGACGGCGCTGGCCCTGCGCAACAAGGACCTTGAACTGAAGTCGTTCTACCGGCAGAGTTCGTCGGCACGCGGTACCTGGCGGGCCAGCAGTGCCTCGGCGGGCTATTCGTCGGATGCGCGCCGTGCCGGTGACCGGGCCGGCAAACGGGCCAGACTCGGCCCCAGCCAGGAGTTGCCGGGTGCGCGCGCCCCACTGAGGCCGTGACATCGCGTGCCTGAACGCGACGCTCAGCGCGCGAAAGTGTATGCCGCCGAGGCGTTTGTCCGTGCCATGTTCGACCGCGCCACCCAGCGTGGTGACCGCTCGATGGACTTCTTCGGCACGCGGCTGACCTTGCCGCCGGAAGGCCGGTTCGCCTCCCTGGATTCGGTGCGCACCTACGTCGACGACGTCCTCGCACTGCCGTCGGTGCGGGAACGGTGGCCCACTGCCGGCGCGGTGCGGATTCGCGCCAGACGGGGGCTGGCGGCCGCGCACTACGAGGCGGACACGGCGACCATGGCGGTCCCCGAGCAGCACACCACCTGGGCGCTGCGGGAACTCGTTGTGCTGCATGAACTTGCCCATCATCTGTGTACCGAGGGCGCGCCGCACGGCCCAGAGTTCGTCACCACCTTCTGCGAGTTGACCGGTGCCGTCATGGGCCCGGAGGTGCAGCATGTACTGCGGGTGGTCTACGCAAAAGAAGGGGTGCAGTGATGGCAGATCCGGTGGCGGTCGACGCGTTGTTCGGGGAGTTGTTGCAGACCGAAGATGACGCGCTGCGCGCGGCGCGGGAGTCCGCGGCGGCCGAATCCATGCCCGCCATCGAGGTGTCGGCGCAGCACGGCCGACTGCTGGAGCTGCTGACCCGGATCGCCCGGGCCCGGCGGGTGCTCGAAATCGGCACGCTGGCCGGATATTCCACCATCTGTCTGGCGCGCGGAGTGGGTCCCGACGGGCAGGTCGTCACGCTGGAGTTCGATCCCCGGCACGCCGAGGTCGCCCGCAAGAACCTGGACCGGGCCGGGGTGGCAGACCGTGTCGAGGTGATTGTCGGTGCGGCGCTGGACACCCTGCCGGCGCTGGCCGGACCGTTCGACCTGTTCTTCATCGACGCGGACAAGGAGAACAACACTGCCTACGTCGAGTGGGCCGTGCGACTCGCCGCGCCGGGTGCGGTGATCGTCGTCGACAACGTCACCAGGATGGGCCGGGTGCTGGACCCGGAACCCGCGGACATCCAGGCGCGCGCGGTGCGCGACATGCTGGCCATGATGGGCAGGCATCCCCGGTTGGACGCCGCCGCGATCCAGACCGTCGGCACCAAGGGCTGGGACGGCTTCGCGGTCGCAGTGGTGGTCTAGCCGTCGTGACCTGACTATTTGGCGCGCTGGGCCAGCCGGGCGGAGTCGTAGATCAGGATCGTCTTGCCCTGCAACTTGATCCAGCCGCGCTGCGCGAAGTCCGACAGGGCCTTGTTCACCGTCTCGCGCGATGCGCCGACGAGCTGCGCCAGTTCCTCCTGGGTCAGCTCGTGGGTGACGTGCAGGACGTTGCCCTCCGGCTTGCCGAACCGCTTGGCGATGTCGAGCAGCTGCTTGGCCACCCGGCCGGGGACATCGGTGAAGATCAGGTCCGACAGTGCGCTGTTGGTGCGGCGCAGCCGGCGGGCCAGCACCCGCAGCAGTTGCTCGGCGATCTCGGGCCGGCCGAGTACCCAGGCGTGCAGCGCTTCCCGGTCCATGGTGACCGCTTTGACCTCGGTCAGAGTAGTCACCGTCGAGGTGCGCGGGCCCGGATCGAAAAGGGCGAGTTCGCCGAACATGTCCGCAGGCCCCATCACCGTGATCAGGCTTTCCCGGCCGTCGGCCGTGCGGCGACCGATCTTCACCTTGCCTTCGAGGATGATGTACAGCCGGTCGCCGGGCTCACCCTCGACGAAGACGGTGTGCCCGCGCGGGAATGAGACTTGCTGTAACTGCGCGATCAGGGCGGTGGCGGCATCGGGTGCAACCCCTTGGAAGATGCCGGACCGCGCGAGAACCTCGTTCACTGAAGACTCTTTCCGTGCATCTCACGTGCTGTGTTGTGGGCCACTCTGAGATCACATTACAGCAGCCACAGGGCACGTAACTGTCAGCGAGCGTGCGCAAACCGCCACAGCTGGCGGCGTGTTGGTGTGCAGACCCGCACGCTCGCGGACAAGGGGGATCAGGAACAGACCGCGCCGGTGGCCGCCGAGCCGACCAGCTTGGTGTACTTCGCCAGCACACCCGTCCGGTACACCGGGGGCAGCGGTTCGAAACCGACCTTGCGGGACTCGAATTCGTCGTCGTCGACCAGGACGTCGAGTTTGCCGTTGGCGACGTCGAGCCGAATCCGGTCGCCGTCCTTGATGAAGGCGATCGGGCCGCCGTCGACGGCCTCCGGTGCGATGTGCCCGACGCACAGGCCGGTGGTGCCGCCGGAGAACCGGCCGTCGGTCATCAACAGCACGTCCTTGCCGAGGCCCGCACCCTTGATGGCGCCGGTGATCGCGAGCATCTCGCGCATGCCCGGTCCGCCCTTGGGGCCCTCGTAACGGATCACGACGACGTCGCCGTGGGTGATGGTGCCGTCCTCCAGCGCATCCAGGGCTGCCCGCTCACGCTCGAAAACCCGTGCGGTGCCTTCGAACACGTCGGAATCGAAGCCCGCGGACTTGACCACCGCGCCCTCCGGTGCCAGCGACCCGTGCAGGATCGTGATGCCGCCGGTGGGGTGGATCGGGTTGTTCATCGCGCGCAGCACCTTGCCGTCGGGATCCGGCGGCTCGATGTGGGCGAGGTTCTCGGCCATGGTCTTTCCCGTGACGGTCAGGCAATCACCATGCAGCAGACCGGCATCCAGCAGTGCCTTCATGACAACCGGGACGCCGCCGATCTCGTCGACGTGCTTCATCACGTGCCGGCCGAAGGGCTTTACGTCGGCCAGGTGCGGCACCTTCTGCCCCACCCGGGTGAAGTCCGCCAGCGTCAGTTCGACGCCGGCCTCCCACGCGATGGCCAGCAGGTGAAGCACCGCGTTGGTGGATCCGCCGAACGCCATCACCACGGCGATGGCGTTCTCGAACGCCTCCTTGGTGAGGATGTCGCGGGCGGTGATCCCGCGGCGCAGCATCTCGACCACCGCTTCGCCGGACTGGCGCGCATATTCGTCGCGCCGCTTGTCGATGGCCACCGGCGAGGCGCTGCCCGGCAGTGACATGCCCAGCGCCTCGGCCGCGGACGCCATGGTGTTGGCGGTGTACATGCCGCCGCAGGCGCCCTCGCCCGGACAGATCGCGCGTTCGATGATGTCGACGTCCTCGCGGGACATCAGGCCGCGTGCGCACGCTCCGACCGCCTCGAAGGCGTCGATGATGGTGACTTCCTTCTCGGTGCCGTCGGTGAGCTTGGCGACGCCCGGCATGATCGACCCGTTGTAGAAGAAGACGCTGGCGAGGTTGAGCCGGGCCGCGGCCATCAGCATGCCGGGGATCGACTTGTCGCAGCCGGCCAGCAGCACGGTGCCGTCGAGGCGCTCGGCCTGCACGACGGTCTCGACGCTGTCGGCGATCACCTCGCGGGACACCAGCGAGAAGTGCATGCCCTCGTGGCCCATGGAGATGCCGTCGGACACCGAGATGGTGCCGAACTCCAGCGGGTAGCCGCCGGCCTCGTGCACGCCGCCCTTCACGGACTGCGCCAGACGCTGCAGCGACATGTTGCACGGGGTGATCTCGTTCCACGATGAGCCGACGCCGATCTGCGGTTTCACCCAGTCGTCGTCCCCCATGCCGACCGCGCGGAGCATGCCGCGGGCCGCGGTCTTCTCCAGGCCGTCGGTGACGTCGCGACTGCGGGGCTTGATGTCGTGAGCAGGAGTAGGAGCGTCTGAGGGCATTGGGTAATTATGCCTTCGCGGTCGTTACCGACCCAAACCATATCCACATACCCCTCAGGGGTACCCGGTAAGGTGGTGGGATGCGCGTTCACGTCTCGGCGGCCCTGCTGGCGGTCGCCCTGTCGCTGGCCGGCTGTTCCGCCGGGGACCAGGCCCCCGCGGCGCCGCCGGCCGCCAGTTCCCCGGTGAGCACCACCGAGGCGCCCGCCGGCAGCAATGCCGAGGACACCGCGTTCGGCACCGATCTCCTACCGCTGCAGAAGCAGGCCATCCAGCTGGCCGGGCTGGCCCCGGCCCGCTCGTCGGACGCGGACCTGGTCACGCTGGCGAAGACCATTGCCACCGGGCAGCAGGGCGAGACCGACACGGTGAAGGTGCTGCTGGTGCAGTGGAATGACGGTGCCGGCCCACCCGCGGCCCCGAGCGCCGCGGCACCCGGTGCGCTCGATGCGGCCACCCTGACGCGGCTCGAGTCGCTGCAGGGCCGGGAGTTCGACACACTGTGGTTGCAGTCGATGCTGGGCCTGCACCGGGCCGTCATCGACCTGACCCGGGCAGAGATCGCCGGTGGGCGCAACGTCGACGCCCAGACACTGGCGAAATCGATCCTGGCCACGCGCCAGGCCCAGGTAGAGCAGATGCAGCGGATGGTGGGGTGAGCAATGACCGACGAGAACTCCGGTGAACACGGCTATTCGCCGCAGAAGGACAACTACGCCAAGCGGCTGCGCCGGATCGAAGGGCAGGTCCGCGGCATCGCCAAGATGATCGAGGACGACAAATACTGCATCGACATCCTCACCCAGATCAGCGCCGTCAACAGCGCGCTGCAATCGGTGGCGCTGGGGCTGCTCGACGAGCATCTGGGGCACTGCGTGACGCACGCGGTCGCGGCAGGCGGTACCGACGCCGACGCCAAGCTGGCCGAGGCCTCGGCGGCCATCGCCAGGCTGGTCCGGTCCTAGCCGCCGACCGGCGCAAACATCACACCTTGTAACGCCGGACGCCCCATCGGCGATCAAACCCCAGGTCAGTGGCGTAGGCCGGGGAGAGCTGAGGGGTCTGCCCGGCCTTGCCAGGGTTAATGGGTCCTGGCGCTATGCCACACTGGATTTCAGAAATGTACTGGAGGTGACGTATGTCGCAGCGGACGAGACGCAAGCTCGCCGGCGCCATCCTGGCGGCCGGAGTGGTTGCCGGATTCTGTATCAGCAGCCCGTCTGCCTGGGCAGATCCGGAAGTCGCGCCCGAACCCGGTGTCGTCGACGCGCCCCCCGCACCCGCGCCGCCGCCGGACCCGTTCGCGTTCCCGCCGCCGGCGCCGCCGGCCGACCCGTTCGCGCCGCCCGTCGATCCGCTGGCCCCGCCGCCGGCTGACCCGTTGGCCGCACCGCCGGCACCGCCGGCCCCGATCGATCCGCTCGCCCCTCCCGGCGTGATTCCCGCGGGCACCCCGGCCGGCCAGAACCCGACGCCCTATACGGGGCAGCCGGTGTTCGCGCCCCCGACGTTCAACCCGACCAACGGGTCGATCGCCGGCGCGGCCAAGCCGATTTACATCAACTTCGCCCGCCCGATCGCCGACCGCCAGATGGCACAGGACGCCGTGCACATCTCGTCGGTGCCGCCGGTGCCCGGCCGGTTCTACTGGACCACCGACACCCAGCTGCGCTGGCGGCCGTTGGCGTTCTGGCCGGCCGGCACCACCGTCAACATCGACGCCGGTGGCACCAAGTCCAGCTTCCGGGTGCCCGAGCAGCTCGTCGCCACCGTGGACGACGCCACCCATCAGATGACCGTCACGCGAAACGGCAAGGTGGAGAAGACTTTCCCCGTCTCGATGGGCCGGCCCGACGGTAAGCACGAGACCAAGAACGGCACCTATTACGTGCTGGAGAAGTTCCCGGACATCGTCATGGACTCGTCCACCTACGGGGTGCCGGTGAACTCCGCCGAGGGCTACAAGCTCAAGGTGCAGGATGCCGTGCGCATCGACAACAGCGGCATCTTCGTGCACAGCGCGCCGTGGTCGGTGGGCGACCAGGGCAAGCGCAACGTCAGCCACGGCTGCATCAACCTCAGTGCCGCGAACGCCCAGTGGTTCTACGACAACTTCGGCAGCGGCGACCCCGTGGTGGTGAAGAACTCGAAGGGAACCTACAACGCACCCGACGGTGCGTCGGACTGGCAGATGTTCTGACTTCCGGCTCGAACACACGGACACTCCCGCACTTCCTTCCTGGGAATGCGGGAGTTTCTGTATGTCTCGGGCGAGTCCGACGACGGCGGAGCCCTAGCCCTGGTCAGGGCGAGCCGTCGTGCGCCGCACCACCAGGCGCGGTTCCAGCACCACGTCGATGCGTTCGGCCCGGCCCCGGTCGAGCCGCTCGACCACCGCGTCGACGGCACGTGCGGCCTGCTGCGCGGGTTCCTGGCTGACCGAGGTCATGTCGATGTGCGCCAGCTGCGCGAGCGTGCTGTCGTCGTAGCCGGTCACGGCGACCTCGGCGCGTTGCCGGGTGTCGGCACTGGGTCCCGGTGCGTTGCGGAACACCAGGGAGACCAACGCCTTCGAGACGCCGACCCGGTCGGAGATGTCCTGCATGGTCGGTCGATCGCTGACGGCCACGCAGTCCTCCGGAGGCTCGGCATCAGGATGTGACGGTCCTGATGGTAGCGCCAAGACCGGTCACCTAGATCGATACAACACGCGTTCGGCCCGATCCAGGGTCTGTGGATCGCAACCCGCGGTCAGCTCCAGATGCGCACGCGGGCAGCGGGTTCCAGGAACAGCTCGTCTGAGTCGGCAACCTCGAACGCGTCGTAGAACGCGTCGATATTGCGGATGACGCCGTTGCACCGGAACTCCGGCGGGGAATGTGGATCGGTGGCCAGCCGGCGGATCGCCTCGGCGTCGCGGGATTTCGTCCGCCACACCTGAGCCCAGCCGAACAGCACCCGCTGCACGCCGGTCAAGCCGTCGATCACCGGAGCGTCTTTACCGTCCAAGGACAGTTCGTAGGCGAGCAGCGCGATGGACAGGCCGCCCAGGTCGCCGATGTTCTCGCCGACGGTGAAGGCGCCGTTGACGTGATGGTCGACAGCGAGGGCGCGCGGGGTGAAATCCTCGTACTGCTCGATCAAAGCTTTTGTGCGCAGCCCGAATTCGGCCCGGTCATCATCGGTCCACCAGTCCACCAGGTTGCCGTCACCGTCGTACTTGGCGCCCTGATCGTCGAAACCGTGCCCGATCTCGTGCCCGATGACCGCGCCGATCCCGCCGTAGTTCGCGGCGTCGTCGGCATCGGCGTCGAAGAACGGCGGCTGCAGAATGGCTGCGGGGAAGACGATCTCGTTCATGCCCGGGTTGTAGTAGGCGTTGACGGTCTGCGGCGTCATGAACCACTCGTCGCGATCCACGGGGCCGCCGAGCTTGGCCAGTTCACGGTCGTACTCGACGGCGTAGCCGCGCTGATAGTTCCCGTACAGGTCGGCGCGGTCGATCGTCAGCGCCGCGTAGTCGCGCCACCGGGCCGGGTAGCCGATCTTCGGGGTGAACTTGTCCAGCTTGGCCAGCGCGCGCTCCCGGGTCTCCGGGGTCATCCAGGCCAGATTGGTGATGCTGACCCGGTAGGCCTCCCGCAGATTGGCCACCAGCTCATCCATCCGCGCCTTGGCGGCGGGCGGGAAATGCTGGTCCACGTAGAGCTTTCCGACGGCGTCGCCCATCAGGTTCTCGACCAGGGCCACCCCACGCTTCCACCGGTCGCGGATGGCCTCGGTGCCCGACAGCGTGCGGCCGTAGAAGTCGAAGTTCTCGGCGACGAGGTCGTCGGTCAGCAGCGACGCGCGGGAGCTGATGACCCGCCAGCGCAGCCACGCCTTCCAGTCCTCCAGCGGCTCACCCGACCACAGCGCGGCGAAGGCTGTCAGGTAGTCGGGCTGGCGCACGACCACCTGCGCCGGGGTGGCACCCAGTGCGCCGACCCACCCGGACCAGTCGAATCCCGGTGCCTCACCAGGAAGTTCGGCGAACGTGCGCAGGTTGTAGGTGAGATCCGCGTCGCGGCGCTTCACCACATCCCAATGCGCGGCAGCAAGTTTGGTCTCCAGCGCCACGATGCGGGTCGCAGTGGCGGCGTGGTCGGCCCCGTCGGGGAACACCAGTGCCAGCATCCGGGCGATGTGCGCCGGGTACGCCTCCAGGATCGCGGCGTGCTGCGGGTCGCGGTAGTACGACTCGTCGGGCAGCCCCAATCCGGACTGCGAGAGGTGCAGCAGATACCGCGTCGAGTCCTTGGAGTCGGTGTCGACGTACACGCCCGTTCCGCCGCCCACGCCGGCGCGCTGCAGCCCGGCGAGCACGGCCGCCAGGGCGGTCGCATCGGTGGCGGCGTCGATCGGGGCGAGTTCGGCGTGCAACGGTGCCAGCCCGCGCTGGTCGACGGTGGCGGTATCCATGAAGCTCGCGTACAGGTCACCTATGCGCTGCTGGTCGCCTGCGCCGTCGGACCCGGCCGCTTCCGTGATCAGATCGCGGACCTGCTCCTCGGCACGGTCGGCCAGGGTGCGGAAGGCACCATCGGTGGCACGGTCGGCGGGAATCTCGTAGTCGGCCAGCCAGCGGCCGTTGACATGGCCGAACAGGTCATCCTGGGGCCGGACCTCGCTGTCGACATAGCTCAGGTCGATACCGGATGTGGTTGAAGACGTCACTCTCGCATCCTGCCAGAAGCCGCGCCCAGCAACGGGGCAGGTAGCCTCACGGCCATGCCTGACCTGCTCACCGAAGAGCCGCCGGCGCCGGCCCGGTCCATCAGCCGTTATGGCGTCGCCTCCGTCGTACTCGGCGTCATCGCCGTCGCGGCCGCCGTGCTGGCCGGGATGATCTGGTCGAGCCACCGGGACGACGCCGGTGAGCTGGCCTACCGCACCCGGGTGCTGCAAACCGCCGCGGACTGGACCGGCGGACTGGTCACCATGAACAAGGACACCGTGGCCGGGAATCTGCAGAAGCTGCGTGACGGCACCGTCGGGCAGCTGAACGTGGAGTTCGACCAGACCGTCGAACCGTTCAAGGAGATCGTGGCCAAGCTGCAGGCGCAGACCGTCGGTCAGGTCGAATCGGTGTCCATCGAAACGCTGCACCACCAGCCCGGTGAGGGCGGCAAGCCGCCCGCCGACCAGCCGGAGCTCGACGCGGTCGCGTCGCGCACGGACACCGTCCTGGTGGTCGCGACCTCGGTGAGCCAAAATGCCGGTGGCAAACCCCAGACGGTGCGGTGGAACCTGCGGCTCGGGGTCTCCGATGTGGACGGAAAACTTTTGATCTCGCGGTTGGAGACCATCCGATGAGCAACCGGTTGCGCGTGCTCGTCTTCGACATCCTGGCGCCGATCGCGGCGATCGTCGCGCTCATCTACGTCGGTGCCGCCCTGGCATGGCCGGTGTGGTGGGTGTCGGTGTGCTCGGTACTGTGCGTGCTGATCGTCCAGGGCATGGTGGTCAACGCGGTGCTGTTCCGTCGGGACGGGGTGACGCTGGGCACCGACGACGACGGCCCGGGGCTGCGACTGGGTGTGGTCGCGGGGGCGGCGTCGACGCTGGCGGCCGCGGTCATCGTCGGGTACACGAGTTGGACGGTGCCCGATCGGGATCTGCACAACGACAGCGCCGAGGTGGTCGGCATCGCCAGCAGCGTCGCCGAGGCCTCGGCCACCTTCACGCCGAGCAGCCCGAACGCGTCGATAGACCGGGCGACCGCGCTCATGACGCCTGATCGAGCAGAGTCTTACCGATCCGAGTTCGCCGCGGTGGCAAAGGATTTGACGGGCCGCAACGTCTCGGGTCAGGCGCAGACGGTGTCGGCCGGGGTGGAGGCGATCGGCCCGTCCGACGCCAGCGTCGCGGTGGTGATGCGCGGCACGCAGAACGCGCCGGGCAAGCCCGCCGATGTCGCGGTGCTGGCGCTGCGGGTGGTGCTGGCCAAGCAGGACGGCAAGTGGCTGGTGGCCGACGTGACGCCGATCAACGCGCGCTGACGGGTGCGATTGTCCGCCGAGCCTACGGTTGTTTGTGACGAGAATTCGGCCGTTTCGGCGCAGAAACCGTAGTCTCGGCGCGCCAAGCTGCTACTGAGCGTCGCGCTGGGCGCGGATCTTGGCGAACCGGTCGGAGAGCCGGCGCATCCGCACCATCATCGATGCCGACGGGGCGCCCGTGCCGTCGAGCCACCCGGTGAAATCGTCGCCGGGCACGCCGATGCGCGAGGCGAATTCGTGGGGTTTGAGGCCGGAGCGCTCCAGCAGCAGCCGGACGTGATGGGTCACCTCGGCGCGTTCGGTGGCTTCCAGTTGGGCCCGGGACTTGTCGAGTACTTCGGCCAGCGCCGCCGAAACGCCGTAGGGCTGAGCGGTTTCCAGCACCTCTTCGACCTGGCGCGCGGTCCTGCCGAACGGGTCGCGCTTGATCGCGGTGGCGATGCGCTGCCACACCGAAAGGTCGTCGTTGTCCAGGGCGGCGCGGATGGCCGAGGTCGGCCAGAACTCCACCGGCCGGTCCCCGGTGGGCACCGAGGTCTGCGCGGGCTTCGCAGCCACCGTCACCTCGTTTCCTCGAGCATCGCCACGGCGACGGACAGACAGAGCTTCCGGACCATGGACCAATCGGTGTCGGCCGAAGTGAGTGCCTCGGCCGGGTTGTCCTCTGGGCGGGGGTCGGCCAGACGCCTGATCAGCTGGGTGGCGACCCACTGCGACCGTGGACGCTTTCCACAGTAATACCGGTCCATTCCGGCGAGCACCGCGGCTGCGTTCTGGGTGTCCATCGCGACGGCCATGCCCGCGAAGTCGGCGTAATCCCGTGCACTGTTGCGGGTCATGATCAGGTAACCCTTGAGCCGCAGCGTCTCGGCGCCGGTCGGGATCAGCAGCCGGTCGCCGGTGGGCAACTGGACGTTGGTGGTCTCCACGGGACTGCTGCGTTCCATGGGCGTGCGTTCGGTCGCGGCGGCGATGTCCAGGGCGTCCAGGGCCACGGCCAGTCGTCCGCGCCACATGGTGACCGGATGCACCGGCTTGCTGACCGCCTGTGTCACCCCGCCCGGGCCGCCGCTCCCGCGGCCGGAACCGACGCCCGCGAACCGGCGCGCCCCCGCGAGCTGGGCCACCCGCGGCCGGCAACCGCTGAACACCAGCGGGTCGGCGACGATGATCGACTGTGGCGCAAGGGTTTTCAGCTTGGCCGAGGATTTCATCACCACACGTAGATCCCCGCCCGGGGTGACCAGGCCGGAGATGTCGTCGGGGATGAGGACCAGGTCGCCGATGTCGATCTTGGGCAGCGGCTTCTCGAAGTCGACCGACGGCAGGATGCGGTCCAGCCAGGCGGGCAGCCACCAGTTCCACTGGTCGAACATCGCCATCAGGGCGGGCACCAGCACCAGGCGCACCACCGTGGCGTCCACGGCGATGGCCGTCGCGCAGGCGACACCGATCTGCGCGACCAGCGGCATGCCGGCGAACGCGAAACCGATGAACACCGCGATCATGATCAGTGCCGCGCTGGTGATGGTGCGCGCGCTGGTGCTCACGCCGTAGGCGACGGCGTCGCGGGTGTCGTTGGTCTGCAGGAACCGCTCCCGGATGCGGGTGAGCAGGAAGATCTCGTAGTCCATCGACAGCCCGAACGTCATGGCCAGCACCAGCGGCGGGACGGTGCTGTCCAGCGACTGCAGCGGCGCGAAGCCGAGGTCCTCCAGCCAGCCCCACTCGAAGACCACCACCAGGCTGCCGTACGCCGCGGCCACCGACAGCACCGTCATCAAGACGCCCTTGAGGGCGAGGAACAGCGACCGGATGGAGATCAGCAGCATCACGAAGGCGATGACGCAGACGAACAGGAACACCCAGGGCTGCATGGCCGAGACCTGATCGTCGAAGTCCTTGATCAAGGCGGTGGGTCCGCCGACGTCGATCCGGATGCCGTCGGTCTGCAGCGTGGGCAGTTCGGCCCGCAGCCAGTCGATCGTCTGGCGGGCCGCGAGGTCCTCCGGGTCGACCGACAGCACCGCCGACATCATCACGTTGCGGTTGTCCTTGCCGAACACCGGCGGGGACACCGTCGCGACGTCCGGTGCCTCGGCGATCCTGGCGCGGATCGCGTCGATCACGGGCGCAGACGGCGGGGCGTCGGCGTTGGCGTCGGGGAAGGTCATCAGGATCCGGATGGGCCCCAGCGCACCTGGTCCGAGCGCTTCGGAGGCCGCGTTCACCCCGCCGCGGATCTCGTGGCTGGGGTCGAACTGGCGCAGCATGCTGTTGCCCAACGACATCGCGAACACCGGTGCGGCCATGGCGAGCAGCAGGATCGACGCCAGCAGCGCGGACAACCACGGCCGGTGCATCACCCAGCCGGTCCACCGCGTCCAGAACCGGGACTGGGTGGTGACCGGACGCCGCGACCAGTGCAGCAGGGCCGACCGTTTGGCCGCGGCCCGGCCGAAGGTGGCGAGCACCGCGGGGGTCAGGGTGGTCGAGGTCAGTACCGCGATGGCGACGGCGAGGATCGCGCCGGTGGCCATCGATCGCAGGATCGGCGTGTTGATCAGGTAGATGCCGGTGACCGAGGCGATGACGGTGAGCCCGGACAGCACGACGGCCAGCCCCGAGGTGGCCATTGCGGCATCGATGGCCTGGGCGGGATCACGGCCGGCGCGCAGCTCCTCGCGGAATCGCATGAGGATGAACAGGGAGTAGTCGACCGCGAGCGCGATGCCGAACATCGACACCGTCGACGTGACGAACACCGACATCGTCGACACCATCGACAACAGGAAGACGACGCCCATGGTGACGATCACCGTGCAGACCGCGAGCAGCATCGGCATGGCCGCGGCGGCCAGCGAGCCGAACACCGCGAGCAGCACGATCAGGACGACGGGCAGGTTCCATTGCTCGGCCTGGGCGATGTCGTGTTTGGTGGCGGTCTGGGCGGCCGCGCCGAGGGCGCCCTGGCCGATGACGTAGAGGCGGACCTTGCCGTCCTGGGTCTGGCCGGCCTGATCCCCGACGATGCCGACCTTGGTGCGCAGCTGTTTGGCGATGTCGACGGCACCGCTGTTGTTGAAGTCCATCTGCAGCGTGACGACGTACGGCCGGTCCGGGGCAGGTGGGCGCTGTTGTGGATTCGGCACGGCCTTGACGCTGGGCACCTCGGTGGCGATGCGCTGCAGCTCGGCGACGGCCGCGTTCATGTCCTCGAACGATGCGTCGGCGCGCGGCACCGCCACCAGCGCCAACGGGGAGGCCCCCTGCTCGGGGAACTGCTGTTCGAGCTGGCGCTGGACGTAGAGCGACTGGGACCCGGACACCTCGAAACCACCGCCGGTGAGGTTGTCCGACTGACTCATCGCGAGAGAGACCGAGGGCACGAGGAGCAGCAGCCACAGGACAAACACCGCCCAGCGATATCTGCGCAGCGTGCCGCTCAAGCGCATCATGAACTGCTGGATGGCGAGCCTCCGCCTCTCTACCCCGCCGCTGGTAGCCCGGAGCCTACCGCAGCAGCCTGTGTCCTGACCTGCCCGTGAACCCGGTCGTGACGCTCCCGTGAGCAGTCTGTACGGCCCCGAACCGGGTCTGACGTGGGGTGTGGATACCCCGGCGGGGACGTTGTGCAACGGGTCACGGCGGGCTCACCGGGGGCGAGCTGGGTGATCATTGGTGCAATGTTTGCTGTGCTGATTTCCCGAGGTCGCCGGGGGATGGCATCATGGGCGGAGAAGTTTCCGGGTCGGGGGCCCGAAAAGCTGCGAAAAAGTGCCGGTCATCACTCTTTGCCGACCGGTATTGCAGTCGTCACCGTGAAGGAGTGACCCATGACCATGACTTCCAGTGCCCCGCGCGCCCTGCGCCGTGCCCTGCTCGGTGCATTCGCTGTAACTGCGCTCGGCGGAGCGGTCACGGCGGGGCTGCTCACGCCGGCCGCCGAGGCGGCGTCCGATCCGTGCGCGGCCAGCCAGATCGCCAAGACCATCGGTTCGGTGGCCACCTCGACGGGGTCCTACCTCGATGCCCATCCCGAAACCAATCAGGCGCTGACGACCATCGCGCAGCAGCCGGCCGGACCACAGTCCCTCGGCGCGGCCAAGACGTACTTCGATGCCAACCCGCAGGCGGGCAAGGACATGCAGCAGTTGCAGCAGCCGCTGGTTTCGCTGTCCACGCAGTGCCGGCTGCCCATCACGCTGCCCCAGATCATGGGTCTCATGCAGGCCGCGCAGAACCAAGGGGGCGGGCTGCCGGGAAGTTTGCCGGCGACCCTGACGCCCGCGCAGTCCCTCGGCGTCGCGGGAACCCCGGCCGCGACCACACCGGCCACATCGGCACCCGTTTCGGCCGGTGCGACGGGCTCCGGACCACTGCCCGGGCCTGCCACCGTCGCCGCCCGGTAACCCCGGCGGGCCGTCAGCGTTCCGGCAACGGCCCGTGCGACCTGCGTATTCGGTGTTTCTGGCGATTCGTTGTCAGCAAGCCGCGAAAGTCCATGGCGATTCTGCTTAGCTTCTTGGAGTCGGTAACCGCTCACGGATACCGGTCCTGGTGAATCTGCAGAATTCGGTAAGGAGCTTGACCATGTTGCTCTCGGCTCGTGCTGCGCGGCGTGCGGTTGCTGGCGCGGTAGGCACCGGCGCACTCGCCGGTGCGATGTTGTTCGGTGCCGTCCCGTCGGCCTTTGCCGACGACCCGGCGAACAACCCGCCCAACTGCACCGCAGGCGACCTCTCGCAGGTGGCTGCGGGCGTCTCCGCGGCGACGTCCGCGTACCTGTTCTCCCACCCCGACGTGAACTGGTTCTTCACCAGCCTCGAGGGCCTGCCCCGCGACGAGGTCCGCGGCGAGGTGACCAAGTACCTCGACCAGAATCCGCAGACCAAGGCGGAGCTGAGCGGCATCCGGCAGCCGCTGGTGGATCTGAAGAACCGCTGCGGCGCGGCACCCGCGCCTGCCATACCGTAGGCAGCGTGCCTGGCGCGCTTGATTCAGTCTCCTCGGAGAGCACCGGTCGTATGGTGCTCATGGTCGACGACGACCCGGACGTGCGAACCTCGGTGGCCCGCGGGCTACGACATTCGGGGTTCGACGTCCGGGTCGCGGCCAACGGCAAGGAGGCGTTGCGCCTGCTGTCCACCGAGGCGCACGACGCGCTCGTGCTGGACGTACAGATGCCCGAACTCGACGGGGTCGCCGTGGTCACGGCGCTCCGGGCGCTCGGCAACGACATCCCGATCTGTGTGCTCTCGGCGCGCGACACGGTCAACGACCGGATCGCCGGCCGGGGGGCCGGCGCCGCCGCCTACCTGACCAAACCTTTCGACCTGGGTGAGCTGGTGGCGCGGTTGCATGCGCTCCTTCGCCGGGCCGGTCATTCCGAGCGGCCCTCGGACACCATGTCGGTGGGGCCGCTGACCATCGACACCGCCCGCCGGCTGGTCTTCGTGGACGGTGATCGCGCGGACCTGACCAAGCGCGAATTCGACCTGCTCGCGGTGCTCGCCGAGAACGCGGGCGTGGTGCTCTCCCGCCAGCGGCTGCTGGAACTGGTGTGGGGTTACGACTTCGACGTCGACACCAACGTCGCCGACGTCTTCGTGTCCTATCTCCGGCGCAAGCTCGAGCGCGACGGCCATCCGCGGGTCATCCACACGGTCCGCGGGATCGGCTACGTCCTGCGGGAGGAGGCGTAGCGCGTGCGACTGTCCCGTTTCGGTCGGTCGGCCTCGTTGCGTACCCGGGTGGCGCTGGCGTCGGCGGTCGCCGCGGCCGCGGTCGTCGCCGGTTTCACCATCCTCACCTCGGTGGTGCTGGCCAGCAACGACGACGCCCAGCTGGACCGGCGGCTGGATTCGATCGTCGAGGCGAGCATGTTCCCCGAACAGCTCAGCGATCCCAAACGCGGCGTGCTCACCACCGGCCGGTCACTGTCCACCGGTCAGGTGGTCTTCCAGCGCGGTTTCCAGCTGCCGTCGCTGCAGCCCGGCACCGACACCGTGGCGGTCAACGGCGTGGACTACCGGGTGCGCACCATCAAGATGACCCAGCAAGCCGGAAACGTGTTGGTGTCCATCGGGATTCGAGCCGACAGCATCCTGCTGAACCGGGCCAGGATCCCGTTCTACACCGCCGTCGGGGTGTTCACGGTGATCGTTGCGGGCGGCCTGGGCTGGCTGCTGGCCGGTCCGGCCGTCCGCCCGCTACGCAAGCTCACCGAACAGACCACCCGGCTCGGCGGCGGCAGCGAACAGATGCCCGCGATCACCGGCGCACGCGAAGCCGAGGAGCTCTCCGAGGCGATGGCCGGGATGCTGCGCCGGCTCGCGGCGGCCCAGCAGGCCACCACCAATTCCCTTCAGGCTGCCCAGGATTTCGCGGCGAACGCGGCCCACGAGTTGCGTACCCCGCTGACCGCGATGCGCGCGGATCTGGACACGCTGCGGATCCACAACCTGCCCGACGAGGAGCGCGACGAGGTGGTCGCCGACCTGCTGCGGGCCCAGCTGCGCGTCGAGGCGACCATCACCGCGCTGGGCCAACTCGCCTCGGGTCAGCTGGCCCGGGCCGAGGACCGGGAGCCGATCGACGTCACCGACCTGCTGGACCGGGTGGCGCGGGAGAACCTTCGCAGCACCGTCGAACTCACGGTGGAAGCGGACGACGATCTGGGCACGGTGTGGGGCTGGCCGGGAGGGCTGCGGCTGGCGGTGGACAATCTGGTGCGCAATGCCGCCACCCACGGTGGGGCCGAACATGTTGTGCTGACCGGGCATCGGCGGTCCCACACGATCGACATCATCATCGACGACGACGGTGCGGGCGTCCCCGTCGACGAGCGGGACATCGTGCTGGGCCGGTTCGCCCGCGGCAGCACCGCCGCCCCCGGCGGCTCCGGCCTGGGTCTGGCGCTGGTCACTCAGCAGGCCGACCTGCACGGCGGCGAACTGGCGCTCTCCGACAGTCCGCTGGGTGGCCTGCGCGCCACGCTGACGATCGCGATCTCGGCGCCGGTGGACCTGGAGACCACCATCCCGGTCAAGACCGGGATGCAACCTTGGCGGCGGCGCGCCAACCGAGTAGCAGGATGGCGGTCGTCAGGGACGCCACCACCACAAAACTGACCGCCGTCCCGGCCGATGTCGCCTTGCGCAACAGCATTCCGACGGCCACCGTGGCCACCCAGATGATCAGTCCGGTCGGGGTGATGGTCGTGGGCCGCTGCCAGCCGCGCGCCACCAGCCAGCCCACCAGGGTTCCGGTGAGGAACGGCCAGGCCGTCTCGGCGACCCCGGCCAACGTCAATCCTTCGGCGTGGCTGCGCCTGCCGATGGCGCAGAAGACGATGACGGCCACCGCGTCGGCCGCCGCCGCGGCCAGGACCGTGCTGCGTTTACTCACCGTCGTAGTCCATCACATCGGAAACCAATGGGGAGACACCGGATTCGTCGCGGGCCGGGGCGCCGGGCCGCAGTGGGGCGGGCTTTCCGGCGATCAGGGTGTCGAACACGTCGACACTTGCGGTCTGGGCCTGCAACCGGAACGACGTGAGCACGAACGGCAACCCGTCCGCACGCAGCGGATCGGGACCGTCCATCACGTGGAAATGCAGGTGCGGTGCGTCCGTGTTGCCGGTATTGCCCAGATTGCCGAGCACGTCCCCGGTCTTGAGTTGTTGTCCCGGTTGTACTTTCACGCTGCCGGTCTTCAGGTGGGCGTAGAACGCGTAGTTGCCCCCGCCGATGTCCTGCACGACGTGGTTGCCGCCGTACTGGTCCAGGGTCAGACCGGTCGGCGACTGCCCCGGCACCTGCTCGGGCAGCCCGTCCAGGACGGCCACCACGGGCCCGTCGGCGACGGCATGGATGTCCGCCCCGAAGTATGCGTAGCTGGTCAGCTTACCGACACTGCCGTTGAGCAACCGGTAGCCCGGGTCGAGCTGGACGTAGTCGATGGCGAACCGTTCGGCCGCCCACAGCGCGCCGTCGATCGGATTGAGTGCCATCCGGTGCGGAGTCATCTCACAACATCCGTTGGCGTCCAGCCATTTCGGTCCCCGCAGCGGCGGGGCGATTTGTACCGGCGTGCGGGTCTGGACCGTCACCGGTGCCACCGTCTCGGTCATGATCGCCGTTAGCAGCGGGGGGGCGGGCTGGCTCAGCGACACCGTGACCGCGTGCTGCAGCTGGGCGGGCACGTTGCCCGGGGCGACCGTGGCGTCGATCCACACCGCGACGGTCTGGGCGGGCCCGATGGTGGCGGTCGGCTTCGCGCCCGCACCGAGTATCCGGGTCCAATGCGCCAGCGTGTCACCGGACAGGGAGAGCACCGATGCGCCGTCCCCCTGCACGGTCAGCGTCTGCAAGGTGACGTCCTGGTTGAGCGCGTTGGTGAGCAGCAGCTCATAGGCCAGATGTGTCCGCCCGTCGGTGGCCGGCACCGGGACGGGTGCGGCGACGGTGCGGGCCAGCAGCGGGGTGGCCGCGGGTACTCCGGCCGGTACGGGCGACGTGGACGTGGCCGATACCGCCGACCCGGCGGTGTCGGCGGTGTTGCCCCCGCACCCGGAGGCCAGTGCGATCGTGCTGAAAAGGATTGCCGCCCAACGGGTGCGCATCAGGAGTCCGGATGGCGGGGGTTATCGGGATCCGGTGCGTAGGTCATCTCCTGGCTTTCGGTCGAGGTGTCGGGGGCGTCCGGATCCAGGTCGGTTTCGGTGCGGAACATGAAGAAGAACACCACCCAGCCGATGGTCGAGATGAAGATCCAGCTGACCAGACGGTAGATCAGCATCGCCGAAATGGCTTGGGCCAACGTCATACCGCTCGACACCAGGCCAGGTACCAGGACCGCCTCGACCACCAGCAGGCCGCCCGGCATCAACGGGATCGAGCCGACCGCGCGGGCCGCGGCGTAGGCCACCGTCAGGCCCGCCAGCGACGGGTGCCCACCGGCGGCATACGCGGCGAACGCCAGGCAGGCCACGTCGGCGATCCAGTTGAACATCGACCAGCTGAACGCGTTGGTCAGCGCCCGCCGGCTGAGACTCACCGATTCCAGCTGCGACAACATCTTGCGCCAGCCGGCCAGCCCGGTGTCGACGGGCTTACCCCGCAGCGAGTTGAACCACGACAACAGCCGCACGCCGATCCCGTCGATCTGCTGCGGGTTGGCCGCGACGGTCTGCGCCAGCAGCAGCAGGGCGACGAAACCACCCAGGGTGAAGATCAGCGACAGCGGGTTCTTGCTGGCCCCGAGCAGGAACGCGCCGCCCAGGCCGAGCAACGCCAGCCCGACCACCTGCAGGACGCCGGACATCACCAGCTGCCAGGAGGCCACCACGGGGGATGCGCCCCAGATGCGCTGCTGGCGGTAGACGAAGGTGGCCGACAGCACCGGCCCGCCGGGCAGCGTCGTCGACAACGCGTTGCCCGCGTAGAAGGCGGCCTCGGAGCGCCATTGCCGGACGTCCACGCCGGCCGACCGCAGCAGCGTGCGCTGGATCTGGGCGAAGCTGTGCATCGAGGCCATCGCCGCGCCGACGGCGGCCAGCACCCACCACCAGTTCGCCGACAGCAGGCTCTTCCACGCCTTGGCCAGCTGGTCCCACACCAGCACCAGTTCGACGGTCAGCACCACGACGGCAACCGCGAGGATGGCCCAGCGCACCCACCAATACCTGCCGCGGCGACGGACATCTGGCCGGCCGTCCTGCGGGGAGGCCTGGTGGTGGTCGCTGCTCATCGGCGCGTCGTCATGCGACACGCCTACACAGTAACGGCCGATGTCGTGCGGAAACGTCCCTTGGCCGGGCGCGCCGCGCCGTTACGCTCAATCGCATGAGCCTGATACCCACCGCCGATCCGTTTGCCGACGAGTCGGTGAGCCCGTTGATCCGCAAGACGGCCGCCTGGTCCTGGCGGTTGCTGATCATCGGGGCCGCGGTGCTGGCGGCACTGTGGGTGGTCGTCCATCTGGAGCTCATCTTCGTGCCCGTCGCGCTGGCGGCGATGATGGCCGCGCTGTTACTGCCCGCCGTCGACCTGCTGCACAGCCGCCGGCTACCGCGGGGTGCGGCGGTGGCCGGGGTGATCCTCGGTGCGATCGCGGTGGTGGGCGGCATCATGACCTTCGTCGTCAGCCAATTCGTCAGCGGCGCACCGGGTCTGGTCGAACAGGTGACCCGCAGCATCGACGGGCTGCGGATCTGGCTGATCGAGGGTCCGGCGCATCTGAGCAAGGACCAGATCGACCACGCCGGCGACTCGGTCATCACCGCGATCCGGGAGAACCAAGCCAAACTGACCAGCGGCGCGCTGTCCACGGCAGGCACCATCACCGAGATCGTCACCGGTGCCCTGCTGGTGCTGTTCACGCTGATCTTCCTGCTCAACGGCGGGCGCGAGATCTTCGCCTTCGTCACCAAGATCGTCCCGGTGACGGTGCGGGACCGGGTGCGCGACGCAGGGCGGGCCGGGTTCCGTTCGCTGATCGGCTACGTGCGGGCGACGTGCCTGGTGGCCCTGGTCGACGCGATCGRCATCGGCACCGGACTGGCCATCATGGGCGTGCCGCTGGCGCTGCCCCTGGCCTCGCTGGTGTTCCTCGGTGCGTTCATCCCGCTCGTGGGTGCGGTGCTGACCGGAGGCATCGCCGTCATCGTGGCGCTCATCGCCAAGGGCTGGGTGTACGCCCTGATCACGCTCGGCCTCATCATCGCGGTGCAGCAGCTGGAAGCCCATGTGCTGCAACCGATCGTGATGGGTCGCGCGGTTTCGCTGCATCCGCTCGCGGTGGTGCTGGCCATCGCCGGGGGTGGCGTGCTGGCCGGCATCGTCGGCGCCCTGCTCGCGGTGCCCATCCTCGCGGTGCTCAACAGCGCCGTGCGGGTGCTGCTGGCACCGGATCCCGACGCCGAGGAAGTCCTGCTGGCCGCGGAGACGCCGGGAGTGGGGCTGGACCCACCTTCCTCAGAATGACGAAATGGTCGCCCCGCCGGGTGGCGAAGCGACCATTTTCGTCGATCTCGAGCTACAGCCTGCCCTCGCGGCGCAGCAGGTCGGCGGCACTGAGCCCGCCGCTGCGGCGCGTCGGTGCGTCATCGCCGGCCTCGGCTTTGTCGCGCACCTTGGAGGTGTCCAGCTTCTCGGTGGCATCCACGTCGCGCTGGGTGGGAATGGCCGTGGTCGGGGTGTTGCCACCCGGATCACCCATCGACACCGTCGGCTGCGCAGACGGCCGGGGCGGCTGCTGTCCCGTTCCGCTACCGCTACCGCCGCTACGCAGGTCGCCCAGCCACGATTCGATCTCCCGCTTGTCGCGGGGTTCACCACTGCGCATCTCGCGCGGCTCGCCGCGGCGACGTTCGGTCGGCGCGCCCGCGGAGTTGATCGCGTTGCGGGCGGCGTCGATCGCGACGGTCGCAGGCGACTCGGGCTGTGCGGCGAACCGGGTCGTCGCCGGCTCGGGCGGGGTGGTGGCCGTCGTCGGAATCCTGCTGGTGCCGGCGGCGGACGGTCCGGCGGAGCGGACGGGTGGCGCCGGGGCCCGGCCACCCGCGGGCGCCACCGGCGTCGCGGGGTGGGTCGGGTCGTGTGCGGGCAGAGCCAGCATCGGTGCACCCGCGCCGACCAGGGCGGCCGGATCGGGTGCGGGTTCGCCGGAGTCGCGCACCGTCGGGCGCTTGCGCTCGTCGGGCAGTTCGACCTCGCCGAGTCCGATGCGCTCCTGAATCCGCTTCATCCACTGCGGAGCCCACCAGCAGTCGTCGCCCAGCAGTTTCATGATGGCCGGCACCAGGAACATCCGGATCACTGTGGCGTCCAGCAGCAGCGCGATGAGCAGGCCGAAGGCCAGGTACTTCATCACGACCAGGTCGGAGAACGCGAACGCGGCCACCACGACGGCCAGCACCAGGGCCGCGCCGGTGATCAGCCGGCCGGTGGTGGCGGTACCGATCCGGATGGCCTCGGCGGTGGACAGGCCGCGCTCACGCGCCTCCACCATGCGGGACACCAGGAAGACCTCGTAGTCGGTGGACAAGCCCCAGATGACCGCGATGATCAGGCCGATCATCGGGGCCAGCAGCGGCTGTGGCGTGTAGTTGAACAGGCCCGAACCGTGCCCACCCTCGACGAACATCCACGTCAGAATGCCCATCGTGGAGCCCAGTGTCAGGGCGCTCATCAATGCCGCCTTGATCGGGAGCACGATCGAGCCGAACGCCAGGAACATCAGGATGGTCGTGGTGATCACCAGGATCACCGCGATCAGCGGCAGTTTGTCGAAGAGGGTCAGGATGCTGTCCTGGGCCAGTGCCTGGGTGCCGCCGACCAGGATCGTGGTACCCCGGGGCGGCGTCAGCGCCCGCAGTTCCTCGATGGTCTTCGGGGCCGTGCTGCTGTTCACCAGGCCGTTCTGGATCACCCGGACCGACGGATCCTTGGAGCCGCTTTCCTGGGCAGGACGTTCCTGCCACATCTTGGACGGGTTGTCGCTGCCGGCGAAGCCGGGGATCGTCTGCGCCTCGGCACGCACCGCGGCCAGCTGCTGATCGGTCACCGGTTCGCCGTTGTCGTTGCGGATCACCAGGGTCAGCGGCTCGGTACGGAAACCGGCGAACTCTTTGTCGAACTGTTCCTGGGCGCTGCGGACGGGGTTGTCCGGCGGCAGGTACTTCTCGCTCAGACCGCCGAGGGCCAACTGCCCGATGGGGATGACCAGCAGCGTCATGATCACGAGGATGGGTGCGGCGAAGGCGATAGGCCGCTTCATCACCATGTTGACCAGCTTGCCCCAGAATCCCTTTTCGACCTCTTCGCGGGTCTTGGTCTTCTGGGTCTTCTCGATGAACCAGTCGATGATCTTGCGGGAGAACGGCCAGTTCGCCAGGAAAGGCACCCGCAGCAGGGTGCGCACGCCGAGGGCGTCGACATTGGTCCCGAGGATGCCGAGCACGGCGGGCAACACGCTGATCGACAGGATGGCGGCCAACAGCACCGACGCGATGACGGCGTAGGTGATCGACTTCAGGAAGCCGAGCGGGATGAGCAGCAGCGGCAAAATCGACGCCACGATGATCACCGCCGAGAACGCGACCGTGCGGCCCGACGTCATCACCGATCTTCGGACTGCCGCCTCCACGTCGTAACCCTCGGCGAGTTCCTCGCGGAACCGGCTGACGATGAACAGGCCATAGTCGATGGCGATACCGAAGCCCATCATCGTCACGACGGGCTGCGCGAAGTAGTGCACCGGCCCGAACTCGGCGGTGAGGCGCAGGATGCCCAGCGCACCGCCGATGGTCAGGCCGCCGATGATGGCGGGCAGCGCCGCGGCGACGGCACCGCCGAACACGAAGAACAGCACCACCGCCACCAGCGGGATGATGACCACCTCGGCTCGTTGCTGATCGGTGCCGATGGTTCCGGTCAGCTCGCTGGCCAGCGGATTCAGGCCTGCCAGTTTGATATCGCCGCCATTGATCTTCTCGAGGTCGGGCTGAACGGTCTGGTAGTTCTTCAGGATCGTGTCGTCGTCGTCGCCCTTGAGCGGGATGCTGACGAAGGTGTGGCGCAGATCCTCGGTTTTCATCTGGCTGACCGTCGGATCGGTGGTGTCGGGGGCCTTCAGCCAACCCACCCAGCCGACGATCTGATCGGGATGGTCCTTGACCACCTGGTCCAGCTCGCCGACGACCTTCTTCTGCCAGTCCTTGTCGGTGACCTTCTTGTCGTCTGGCGGCGTCAGGATGGCGACGACGTGGCTGGTGCGGTCCCGGCCGTACACCTCATCGCTGAGCAGCGACGCCCGTACCGATTCGCTGCCTTCGTTGTAGAAACCACTCTGGGTGACGTGCTGACCGAGGCTTGCCCCGAACACGCCGCCACCAAGGCACAGTGCGACCATGACACCGATCACTATGTATCGGAATCGGTACACCGTTCGACCCCACCAGGCGAACACGTCAGCTCCTTAATATGTTCTGGTCACGCTGCGCGCGCATTATCGCTTCTGTCGTCTATAAGCGCGAGGTCAGTAGCGCGGACAGCGGCCGGAAGGGCTGCAGCCAAGCGCCCTGCTCGGGCAGCGAATCAAGGCCGATTCGCGGTAGCGGCTCCCTGAAGACACCTGCGATGTCCTCCAGGTCGACAAACTCCAAGGTATCCGACGCTAACGCCCAACTGGCATGTTCGCGAAATCCGAGCACCTGCACCGGAACGCCCTCGTGAGCTATCTCCTCCAGCGGTGCGCGAAACGCCTGCCCGTCGGCCGACGCCACCACCAACCCGGCCAGACCTTCGCCCCGGCGGAGCGCGATATGGCCGAGCATGTCGCTGTCGACGTCGCTGTCGTCATCGACTTTCGGCTTCGCAAAGACCGCGAAGCCCACGTTACGCAGCGCCTCCACCCAGGGGCGGACGACATCGGCGCTACCAGGGGCGATGTTGGTGAACACGGTCGCTTCGGGCTCCAGCGTGACCGGCGTTGCCGAGCCGTCCTCGCCGCTGTCCGAGATCGCCGAGATGGCCGAGATGTCTGCGGTGCGCTGCAGCAACCAGCGGCCCAGCGCGTCGAACCGCGGGCGGTGTGCGGCGGTGGGCCGGCCACCGAGGATCGACCCGAGGCCCATGTCCAGATTGGGTGCGTCCCAGACCAGCAGCACCTTGTGGATCGCCGGTGCCTGCGCGTCCTCGGTGGGCGCGGGGATCTCGGGCACTTCGGGGATGTCGGTGACCACACTCATGGCTGGTGTCCTTCGCTCATTCCATCGCTGAGTGAGTACGTACCCACACCAGCTCGGCGATATCGCGGCCCGCCTCCAGACCTTTGCCCTCGTACTTGGTCTCCGGTCGCCGGACCGAGATCGGCAGCTCCGTCGCGGCGTCCGCGCGCCGCAGCAGCGGCTCGGCGTCACCGACCTCCACGATCTGCTCGGCGTACTCGGCGTGGTCGGTGGCGGCGTGCAGGATCCCGCCGGGCACCAGCCGGTCGGCGATGAGCGCCACCGTCTCGGGCTGCAGCAGCCGGCGCTTGTGGTGGCGGGCCTTCGGCCACGGGTCCGGGAAGAACACCCGCACGCCCGTCAGCGACGCCGGGCCGAAGATGTGCTCGAGCACGTCCAGGCCGTCGCCGCGGATCAGCCGGATGTTGGTGACGGGGTGGTCGGTCGCGGCGGTGCGGTCGATGGCCCCGAGCAGCTGCGCCAGCCCGCGCCGGTAGACCTCCACGGCCACCACATCCATGTGCGGTTCGTCGCTCGCCATGGCCAGCGTCGAGATACCGGTGCCGCAGCCGATCTCCAGGATCACCGGGGCCTGTCTGCCGAACCACTGGTCGATGTCGCGGGACAACGGGTGCCCGGCAGGGTCGCGTGCCTCGGCGCCGAGTTCGGGCCAGCGCCGCTCCCACAAATCCTGCTGGCCGCCGGAGAGCGTGGAACGCCGGTTCCGGAAACTACTGACGCGCCGGGCGTGGTGTTTCTCGGCCGAGGGCGCATCCAGCGCATCGTTAGCTGCGGGCGGGCCCGAGGTATCCGAATCCGGCAGCCCACGGCCGGCTTCCTCACGCTGGGCATGCATCGGTACATCGTCGCGCATCGTGGCCGATTGACCTGCATCGTGCGGCAGATTGATACCCAACAGTTGCCTGGAACACCGTGTGCGGAAAAACACCGTTCACGAGTACGTCGCCGCAGTGTCACCATTTGAAGTGCGCATTGGTGTCAGTGCGACGCGTGAGGTGAGGAGTCGGTCATTTTCGCCGAGGAATTGGCGGCATTCGCCGCACGGACCGGCGATCTGCGCGTGGCCCCGATTCTGCGGCGGCTGACCCGGCCGACGACGGTGCGTGTCACCGGCCGCCCCGGAACCGGACGCGACGCGGTGGCCGCCGCACTGGTCGGCGCCGGCTGGCGCGTCGTGGGCGACGCCGGTACCGGCGACGTGACCGTGCTGGTGGTGGCCGAGACCGTGAAACCCGAGGACCTGCCCACCCCGGCAGCGCTGGTGGTGCTCAACAAGTGCGACCTGCTCGGGGCGGCGGCCACGCGGCAGATCGATGAGATCCGGCGCCGCACCGGCCGCCCGACGCTGCCGCTGAACGCCCTGCTGGCCACCGCGGTGCTGGACGAGGTCCTCGTCGATGCGCTGCGGGCTCCGTCGCCCGACGCCGTGACCCGCGACAGGCTGCTGGCGACCCTGGACCGGTTCGGTATCGCCCGGGCGACCGCCGCGCTGCGCGCTGGGGCCGGCACCGAGTCCCTGCCCGAGCTGATGCGGCAGCTCAGCGGCATCGACGATGTCCTCGACGCGCTGACCGCGGTGACCGCGCCGGTGCGCTACCTGCGTGCCGAGAGGGCGGTGACCGACCTGCGGGCATTGGCCGTGGGGTCCGGCGACGCCGCGGTCTGGGAGCTGCTGGCCTCCGACGGACTGGTGCTCGGCCTGATGGCGGCGGCGGCCGACGTGGTGCGTGCCGACGGACTGCCGATCGGTCCTGCCGACGCGGTGCGCTGGAGCCGCTACGGCCGCGGACCGGTGAACGCCCTGCACCGAGGGTGCGCGCACGCACTCACCCGGGGCGCACTGCGACTGGCGGCGCGGACGTGACCCCGGAGGCGCCCGGCGTCGTGCGTCGCGATGTCGTCCTGGTGGTCGGCCCGTGGCTGGCCGGGGTGTCCGCCGTCGTCGCGGCGCTACGGGCGAGGTTGCCGGACCGGACCTTCGTCGAGGCCGCCGACCTGGCCCCGGACCACGCCCCCGCGGCGGTGGTCTTCGCGGTGTCCGCGGTCGCCCCGCTGGCCGAGTCGGATGCGGCACTGCTGGATGCGGCCGCCCGCCACACCGACCTGGTGATCGGCGCCGTGACCAAGATCGATGTGCACCGCGGGTGGCGTGACGTGCTCGCCACCGACCGTGAACTGCTCGCCGCCCGGTCACCGCGTTACGTCCAGATGCCGTGGGCCGGCGTGGCCGCCGCGCCCGAAGACGGTGAACCGGCCCTCGACGATCTGGTCGACGTGCTGTCGACGGGCCTGTCGGACGACACAATGGCGCAGCGAAATGAATTGCGCGCGAAGGAAACCCACCTGAGGGACCGCATCGCCGCACTGAGTTCCCGACAGCGGCCGGACGGCCGTGCTGCAGCGCTTCGGACCGAACGCGACGAGCTGCTGCGGGCCCGGCGGCTGATCCGCACCGAACGCAACATCGCCCTGCGCAGTCAGGTGCAGCAGGCGCGGGTCCAGCTGGCGTACTTCGCGCGCAGCCGGTGCGCGTCGGTGCGCACCGAGCTGTCCGAGGACGTCGCGGACTGGAACGGCAGGAAGGTAGAGCGCCTCGAGTCCTACGTGCACCGGCGCTCGGCCGACGTGGTTCGGGAGGTCGACGACGGGATCACCGAGCACCTTGTCGACGTCGCGACCGAACTCGGACTGTCGGCCCCGGCGGTGCCGCCGCCGGACCCCATCCCGGATCCAGGGCGGCCGGGCCTGCGGTCCAGAACCCTGGAGACCCGGCTGATGATGGTGCTCGGTGCGGGTTTCGGGTTGGGCGCCGCCTTCGCGGTGAGCCGGTTGTTCGCCGGTCTGGCACCCGGGCTGGCCGCGGTGGGTGTGCTGGTAGGCGCGGTGGCGGGGCTGCTGCTGAGCTGGTGGGTGGTCGGTATCCGCAGCGTGCTGCACGACCGGGCCGTGGTGGACCGGTGGATCACCGAGGCGACCGCCCGTCTGCGGGAGGCCACCGAGCAACGTGTCGCCAGTCGGGTGCTGGTCGCAGAAGTGCAGTTCACCGGCGAAAATGCGGCGCGCGAAGATCGCGAGGCGGCAACGCTGGCTCAGCGGATGGACGAGATGGACACCGAGCTGCGGGGCATCGCGGTGCTCGCCACCCACGCGTCCGCTGACGGTCAGCGGGAGCTTCCTCGGCTGCGTGCCGAACTGGCCGCGGTGTGTGCCGATCTGGGCGGCGGATGAGAAAAGGTGCGGCCGACTGGCGTCTCTGAATCGTTCCTGTGAGTGATCGGACATTGTCCCGATTCACCACGCGTAAGTCACGGGAGTTAACCTCTCCATAGGGACGATCGTGACCTACCAGTTATCGCCATATGCTACTGGCGCGTAACCTACGCAGGAGATATTAGATGACCTCAGCGACCATTCCCGGTCTCGACACTGCACCGACCAAACATCAGGGGCTGTTGGCCTGGGTTCAAGAGGTCGCGGAGCTGACGCAGCCCGAGCGGGTGGTGTTCGCGGACGGCTCCGAGGAGGAGTACGAGCGTCTCGCCGCGCAGTTGGTCGAGGCCGGTACCTTCCAGAAGCTCAATCAGGACAAGCAGCCGAACTCGTACTTGGCGCTGTCCGACCCGTCCGACGTCGCGCGCGTCGAATCGCGGACCTTCATCTGTTCCGAGCGTGAGGTCGACGCCGGCCCCACCAACAACTGGATGGCGCCCGCCGAGATGCGGCCGCTGATGACCGACCTGTACCGCGGCAGCATGCGCGGCCGCACCATGTGGGTCGTGCCGTTCTGCATGGGCCCGCTGGACGCGGAGGATCCCAAGCTCGGTGTCGAGATCACCGACTCGGAGTACGTGGTGGTCTCCATGCGCACCATGACCCGGATGGGCGCGGCGGCGCTGGGCAAGATCGGCGACGACGGTTTCTTCGTCAAGGCGCTGCACTCGATCGGCGCCCCGTTGGAGCCCGGCCAGAAGGATGTGCCGTGGCCGTGCAACGACACGAAGTACATCACCCACTTCCCTGAGACCCGCGAGATCTGGAGCTTCGGCTCCGGCTACGGCGGCAACGCGCTGCTGGGCAAGAAGTGCTACTCGCTGCGCATCGCCTCGGCCATGGCGCACGACGAGGGCTGGCTCGCCGAGCACATGCTGATCCTCAAGCTGATCTCTCCCGAGAACAAGGCGTACTACATCGCCGCCGCGTTCCCGTCGGCCTGTGGCAAGACCAACCTCGCGATGCTGCAGCCCACCATCCCGGGCTGGCGCGCCGAGACCGTCGGTGACGACATCGCGTGGATGCGGTTCGGCAAGGACGGCCGGCTCTACGCCACCAACCCCGAGTTCGGTTTCTTCGGTGTCGCGCCCGGCACCAACTGGGACTCCAACCCCAACGCGATGAAGACCATCGCCGGCGGCAACACCGTCTTCACCAACGTCGCCAAGACCGATGACGGTGACGTGTGGTGGGAGGGTCTGGAGGGCGAGCCCGATCACCTGATCGACTGGAAGGGCCAGGACTGGATCCTTCGCGAGACGGAAACCAAAGCGGCGCATCCGAACTCGCGCTACTGCACCCCCATCTCGCAGTGCCCGACGCTGGCCCCCGAATGGGACGACCCGCAGGGTGTGCCGATCTCGGCCATCCTGTTCGGCGGCCGTCGTAAGACCACCGTCCCGCTGATCACGCAGGCCCGCGACTGGCAGCACGGTGTGTTCATCGGCGCCACCCTGGGCTCCGAGCAGACCGCCGCCGCCGAGGGCAAGGTCGGCACCGTGCGCCGCGACCCGATGGCGATGCTGCCGTTCCTGGGCTACAACGTCGGTGACTACTTCCAGCACTGGATCGACATCGGCAAGAACGCCGACGAATCCAAGCTGCCCGCGGTGTTCTTCGTGAACTGGTTCCGCCGTGGCGACGACGGCCGCTTCCTGTGGCCCGGATTCGGTGAGAACAGCCGCGTGCTGAAGTGGGCCGTCGAGCGCATCGAGCACAAGGCCGAGGGCAAGACGACCCCCATCGGTATCGTGCCGACCGCTGCCGATCTGGACCTGGAGGGTCTGTCAGTGAAGGCCGCCGACGTCGACGAGGCCCTGGCCGTCAACGCCGACGAGTGGCGTGCCGAACTGCCGCTGATCGAGGAGTGGTTCGAGTTCGTCGGCGAAAAGCTGCCGACGGGCATCAAGGACGAGTTCGACGCCCTGAAGACGCGTCTGTCGGAAACCGACTGACACCCGATCTCCGCGAGAACCGCCCCGGCCACGGCCGGGGCGGTTTCTTGTTTGCCAAGGGTATTCAAATCTCTCGATTCGAGTGGCCGAACTTTCTGATGTGATGCCTCTGATCAGCAAATTCAGGGTCATTCACACCGCTAATTTGTAGTCTCACTAAGTTGCTGGGCCGTGCCTGTCGGGGGTATGGTCGGACCCAGCGAAGGGGAGTAGTTCCTGACCGCCGGCTCGTCCGGCGTGATGCGGATGGTCGACATACTGGCAGCGCGGTAGCCGCCCGGCCCTCCACCGGATCCCACATCCGGCGAGCGAGACCTTCGGCCGACATGACATCTGTCGGTCCGAGGTTTCGTCGCTGTCGATGAACTCGCGGGCCGCATACCTAAGGACGTGCCCACGTGACAAGAACTCACGGATGGACCCTCATCCGGTCACTCGCCCTCACCTTCGCCTTCATCGTCCCCGCCCTGGTGGTCCGCTTCGCCGGACTGCACCCGAATCCCGTCGTCGCGCTGGCGCTCTACGGCGCCGCGGTGGTCGCGGCCAGCTTCCTGTTGGCGTGGGCCGCCGAAGCCGCGCAGATCGACGTGTCCGGCGGGCTGGCCATTGCCGTCCTGGCGCTGATCGCGGTGCTCCCGGAGTACGCCGTCGACCTGTATTACGCCTACACCGCGGGCAGCAATCCCGAGTACGTGCAGTACGCGGCGGCGAACATGACCGGCTCCAACCGGCTGCTGATGGGTATCGGCTGGCCGGTCGTGGTGCTCGTGTCGCTGTGGGTTGCCCGACGTATGTCCAAACCCGGCGTGTCGAGTCAGAAGACGACCTTCATGACTCTGGAATCCGGTAACCGGGTCGAGCTCGGCTTCCTGCTCATCGCCGGTGTGGTCGCGTTCGTCATCCCGTCGACGGGACGCATCCACCTGGTGCTGGGCGTGGCGCTGCTGGCCTGGTTCGGCTTCTACCTCTACAAGTTGACCAGGGGCGAGGTCGAGGAACCGGAGTTGATCGGCACCGCCGCCGCGATCGGCGCACTGCCCACCCGGATGCGCCGGCGCACCGTCGTCGCCCTGTTCGTCACCGCCGGCGCGGTCATCCTCGCGTGCGCGGAGCCGTTCGCCGAAAGCCTCATCGGTGCGGGCACCGAGATGGGTGTCGACCGTTTCCTGTTGGTGCAGTGGTTGGCGCCGCTGGCGTCGGAGGCACCGGAGTTCATCATTGCCATCATCTTCGCCAGCCGGGGCAAGGGTACCGCCGCGATCGCCACCCTGATCTCCTCGAAGGTCAACCAGTGGACGCTGTTGATGGGCTCGCTGCCCATCGCGTACATGGCCGGCGGTGGCGGAACTGCCCTGGTGCTCGACGGCCGTCAGATCGAAGAGGTCCTACTGACCGCGACCCAGACTCTGATGGGTATCGCGCTGATCCTCTCGCTGCGCTTCCACCGGCGCACCGCGTGGCTGCTGCTGGTGCTGTTCGCGGTGCAGTTCCCGATCACCTCCACCGAGGGCCGGCTGGTGTTGTGCGGGGTCTACGGTGTTCTCGCGGTCGCGGGTTTCGTCGTCAACCGGCACGTGCTGCTCGCCACGCTGCGTGCGCCTTTCGTCGCACTGCCCGACGACGACGCCGACGCCGAGCGCAATCTGCCACGGATGCAGGAGGTTTCGGCGAGCTCGCGGTAGCGTCGGGCAATGGTCAAGATCGGCGTCCAGATCCATCCGCAGACATCGTCGATGGCCGACCTGCGGGCGGGCTGGACCGGTGTCGACGAACTCGGCGTCGACAGCCTGTGGACCTGGGATCACTTCTTCCCGCCCCTCTACGGCCGGCCGGACGACCCGCACTTCGAGGGCTGGCAGGTGCTGGCGGCGATGGCGGTCACCACGTCGCGGGTGTCGCAGATCGGCATGCTGGTGTCCGGCGGTGGCTACCGCAATCCGGACCTGCTGGCCGATATGGCCCGCACCCTGGACCACCTGTCGGACGGCCGGGCAGTGCTGGGCATCGGCTCGGGCTGGATGGACCGCGATGAGCTCGAGTACGGCTACCCGGTGCGCACGCCCGTGCAACGCCTCGACGAACTGGCGGCGGCGCTGCCCCGCATCCGCGCACGGATCGACAAACTCAACCCGAAACCGTTGGGCCGGTTGCCGATCCTGATCGGCGGCAACGGCGAGAAGCGCACCCTGCGGCTGGTCGCCAGATACGCCGACATGTGGAACGGATACGGCGACGCCGACACGATCCGGCGTCTCAACGCCGTCATCGACCGCTGGTGTGAGGTCGAGGGCCGCGATCCCCGTGTCATCGAGCGCACGGTGTGGATCGAGGCCCCGGCGGCCGATTCCGTCGAAGCCCTGATCGAAGCGGGTGCCGAGCACATCATTCTCGGGGTCCGCGCCCCGTATGACCTGCGTGCCGTCGAGCAACTGGTGCAGATCAGATCCGAATTGGCCCATACCTAGGGTCGGTGGCTCCGAATCAGGAAGGTGACCACCTTCCTCGACGGACTGCTCGATCGCACCATCGCCCCGGGCTACTCCCGGCTGGGCTATGCGGTGCGCGAACGGTTCTGGTCCGCGCTGGATCCGCACGCACTGGACGGCGCCACGGTGATGGTCACGGGAGCGAACTCCGGGATCGGCAAGGCCATCGCCGCCGGTGTCGCGGAGCTGGGCGCCACGGTGCTGATGACGGTGCGTGACCGCGCGCGCGGCGAAGCCGCCCGGGACGACATCCTCGCCGAGCTGCCCACCGCGGACCTCGTCGTCGAGCGGTGCGATGTGTCGGACCTGGCGGATGTGCGTGCCTTCGCCGCCGAGGTGACGGCGCGGCGCCCGTGGCTGGACGCGGTGATCCACAACGCCGGGGTCATGCCGCCGGAGCGCACCTACACCGAACAGGGGCACGAGCTGTCGCTGTCCACCCATGTGCTCGGGCCCGTGCTGCTCACCGAGCTGCTGCTGCCCGCCCTGACGGCCACACCCGACCCGCGGGTGGTGCTGATGTCCTCGGGCGGCATGTACACCCAGGCGTTGCCGGTCGAGGACATCGAGTACCGCACGGGCCATTACCGCGGCGCGACCGCCTACGCGCGCAGCAAGCGCGTCCAGGTCGCCCTGGCGCCCCGGCTCGCGCAGCGCTGGCCGGTCGCGGTGTCGGCGATGCACCCGGGGTGGGCGGACACTCCCGGGGTCGCCCAGTCGCTGCCCGCGTTCCGGCGGATCACCGGCCCGGTGCTGCGGACGCCGGAGGAGGCAGCGGACACCGCAATCTGGCTCACCGCAACGACTCCCACGCCGCCGTCGGGCAAGTTCTGGCATGACCGCGCGATCCGGCCCACCCACTATCTGCCCACCACCCACGACAGCGATGCCGATCTGGACTGGGTGTGGAACTACTGCGCCAGTGCCCTCGGGCTGTCCTGAACTCAGATCTTCGCCAGTTCGCGGCGCAGGCCCCGCGCACCGTTGTCCATCAGATTGCCGACGGCGAAGCGCAGCAGCGGCTCGGCCCACCGCAGCAAGCCCTGGAACGCGAACTCGACCCGGTAGATCACCTGCGAGCCGTCGGGGTGCGGGTGCACGGTGATGGTGTCATGCGCGATCAGTGACGAGTTCTCGCCGCGCAGGCGGATGGATTCCCCCGGTGTCACACCGATCACCTCGTAGACCAGCTCGCTGGTGCGGCCCGCGAACTTCGAGGTGTTCTCGTAGCGGGTGCCGACACCGCCGTCGCCGGCAACCCGCACGGTGCGCACCGAGCCGGGATCCCACTGCTCGGTCGTGGTGAAGTCGGCCAGATACGCGAACACCGCATCCGGCGCGGCTTCGGTCGTGACCTCGCGCTGCATCTGGATCATCCGTTGTCCTTCGTGTGGGTCAGGCGCTGGTGAGGTTGTGCAGCGCATCGGCCAGAGCGGTCCGGTGCAGCGGCCGAAGCGCATTCCAGTAGATCTGTCCGGCAAGACCTTTCGGCGAATAGATCGCCCGCTGATGTACCCGGGTGTGGTGCGCGTCCAGGGGTTCGAGCTGCCACTCCAGCCATACCCCGCCCGGTGCGCGCGTCTGCGCGCGCAGGCGGAGAAACGACCGATCCGTCTTCTTCTCGACGCGCCAGTGGCTGCGGCCGGCGCCGAAGGGAAACGAGCGCAGCGTGTTCTCGGCGCAGCGCTGTTCGAAGACGTTCCACACCTGGGCGACGTTGGCGGGGCAGTCGGCACTGCGCACGTCGGTGTACACCAGTTCGCCGGCCCAACTGGGGTCGGACGGTAGTGGGTCCGACGGCGCCCCGTTGGCCGCGGCGTTCGCCCACGTGGTCTCCACCTCGCCCTTGGCGGCTTGCCGGAGTGCGAGGGCGACGGCCGCCCGGTAGTCGGTGGGCCCGCCCGGCGGTGGCGGGATCACCGTATCGATATCGTGTTCGGCCGCAACGGCATCGGTGCTCAGCGACTCGATGAGGGCACGGCCGATCGAGCGGGGCACCGGCGTCACCAGGCCGATCCACAGACCCGCGAGTTTCGGGGTGAGGACCGGGAGGACCAGAATCCGGCGCGGTGCCAGGCCGGCCACCTCGGCGTAGATCTGCATCATCTCGCCGTAGCGCAGTACATCGGGTCCGCCGATGTCATAGGTGCGGCTCTCCGGCAGCGCGGCGCTTGCCGCGGCAATCAGATAGTGCAGGACATCGCGCACCGCGATGGGCTGGATGTGGTTGTTCACCCAGCGCGGTGTGGTCATCACCGGCAGGCGTTCGGTGAGATGGCGGATCATCTCGAAAGAGGCCGAGCCGGAACCGATCACGACACCGGCCTGTAGCACCAGGGTCGGCACCCCCGAGTCCATCAGGATCTCTCCCACCTGGGTGCGCGACCGCAGGTGCGTCGAGAGTTGCTCGGAGTCCGCGTGCAGACCGCCCAGGTACACGATGCGTCCCACGCCCGCACGTCTGGCCGCGTCGGCAAGATTGCGCGCGCTGCGGCGCTCCTGCTCGATGAACTCGCCGTCGCTGTTCATCGAGTGGACCAGGTAGTAGATGACGTCGACGTCGCGGCAGGGCGCGTCGAGGGTGGCCGGGTCCATCAGGTCACCGCAGAACGTCTGCACGCTCTTGGCCCACGGCGTCGGGTGGATCTTGTCCGGGTCGCGGACCAGAACCCGGACCTCGTGACCGGCGTCGACGAGACGCGGCGCGAGGCGCCCGCCGATATAGCCCGTGGCGCCGGTGACCAGAACGCGAAGCGATCCGTTGTCGGTCACCAGGCCCCCCGTCGCCGGCCACGGACCCGAAGGGCCTCGCGACAGTGCGTGTATTCCACCGAACCTCCCAGACCAAACCGCTGCTTTGATGATTCGGAGTCACCGGTCGCCTGGATGGGCCCGTCATGGCGCGATCAGGCGCCCGGGGGTGTCAGCGGGCGCGCAACCGGCCCCGCAGCGCTTTGGCGTGCCGCAGGACGCGGCTTCGGTTGTGCACGTTGGTGTAGTGCAGCACCACGGTGATCCGGGTGTGCCCGGCCGCGACGGGCAGGGTGGCGTGATACGACCGGTAGCCCCAGAACAGATAGGCGTTGCCCGGCGTCAGTGGCACCACCTCGGCGTCCCGGTCCCACCGCACACCGGTCAGGAACCGGCGCCGGTAGGCGTCGCTCTGCACGACGGCCTTCTCGATGATGTTGGTCAGCGCCCATCGCCGGTACGGCCGATGATTCGGGCACAGGACCAGCTCACCGCATTGCCCGGGGTCCGCGTCGGGGATGTCGACCGGGATCACCATGGTCACGACGCTCGCGTCGTAGTGAAACCACAGGGGACGTTGCAGCGGATCGGCGCCCTGAATCACCCGCATGGAACAGGAGAAGGTGCCGTCCGCGGGGCTCGCGTCGGGGTAGCCGGCCCGGGTGACGCCGTCCAGCAATGCCCGGAGGCGGGGGTCGGCGGTCAACTCACGGATGAACCCGAGATCGTCGGCCTCGGGACCCTCGATCATCACCTCGTGTTCGCCCCGCGCGGCCAGTGCGTGCGCGTACGCCCTGGCCCGCGCCGTCCACTCCGGTCCGGTCAGGGCCCGCAGGCATGCCGATCCGGTCATGTCGATCTCGGCGGCGATGTCGTGCGGGCTGCGGTCGAGCGCGTGGGGTGCCGGCTCCGGCGCGGGAACGGCGGGCGTTCCGGTCGGGCGTGCGGCGAGGTCTCCGGCCATGGATCACTCCTTGATTTCAGCTGCGCGGAAGCATAGCGCAACGCCTGTCGATAATTCGCCGTATCTACTTCAGTTGGTGAAGTCTGCGAGAAGACTGGCACATTGAACTGGTGTGACTGCGGTATCAATCTCTGTTCGCGACGAGATAAAACTTTGCTAAATCTGCATATCGACGTGATGTAGGCCACAGCCGAGGTGTGGTGCCGAGTGTGGCGCAGGCCACCACTTGACGGGTGTCAAACATCGGGTCGTAGAGTCACCCCATGCAGATCCGTGAAACCGCTCTCGCGACTCCTGACAAGCCGGCCGTCATCCTGTATCCGGCCGGCACCGTGGTCACATTCGGTCAGATGGAGGCGCGGGCGAATCAACTTGCCCACTACTTCCGCGGCCAGGGTCTGCGCGAGGGCGATGCGGTGGCGATCCTCATGGAGAACACCGAGCACATGCACACGATCATGTGGGCGGCGCGGCGCAGCGGCCTCTACTACGTGCCGATCAACACGCACCTGACCGCCGCCGAGACGGCCTACATCATCGACAACAGCGGGGCCAAAGCCGTCGTCGCGTCCGCCGCGCTGCGTGAGGTGTGTGCCGGCCTGGCGGAGCATCTGCCCAACGGCTTGCCCGCTGTCCTGCTCAGCACCGCAGACGATCTGGACGGCTGGGCGCCGTACCCGGCCGCCGTCGCCGACCAACCCGAGACGCCGATCGAGGACGAGATCGAAGGCGATCTGCTGCAGTACTCCTCGGGCACCACCGGCCGCCCCAAGGGCATCAAGCGAGCCCTGCCGCACCTGCCGCCCGCCGAGGTGCCGGGGATGATGGCGATGCTCGTCGAGTACTGGATGGGTCCCGACGCGATCTATCTCAGCCCGGCGCCGCTGTACCACACCGCACCGTCGGTGTGGTCGCTCAATGCGCTGGCCGGCGGCCTGACGGTCGTCGTGATGGACAAGTTCGACGCCGCGGGCGCGCTGGAGGCGATCGCGAAACACGGTGTCACGCATGGCCAGTTCGTCCCAGTGATGTTCACCAGGATGCTCAAGCTGCCGCAGTCGGTGCGCGAGTCGTACGACATCTCGTCGCTCAAGCGCGTCATGCATGCCGCCGCGCCGTGCCCGGTGGAGATCAAGAAGCAGATGATCGAGTGGTGGGGCCCGATCGTCGACGAGTACTACGCCTCCTCCGAAGCCATCGGATCGACGCTCATCAGCGCCGAGGACTGGCTGACCCACCCCGGCTCTGTCGGCAAGCCGATGCTCGGGGTCATCCACATCCTCGACGAGGACGGCAACGAGCTACCCGCCGGCGAGCCCGGCGAGATCTTCTTCGAAGGCGGCAACGATTTCGAGTACCTCAACGACCCGGGCAAGACGGCGTCCTCGCGGGACACCCACGGCTGGCTCACCGTCGGCGACATCGGCTACCTCGACGAGGACGGCTACCTCTACCTCACCGACCGGCGGCACCACATGATCATCTCCGGCGGGGTGAACATCTACCCGCAGGAAGCCGAGAACGCCCTCGTCGTCCATCCGAAGGTGATGGACGCCGCCGTGTTCGGCATCCCGGACACCGAGATGGGCCAGAGCGTCAAGGGCGTGGTGCAGACCGTCGACCCGGCGGATGCCACCGAAGAGTTCGCCGCGGAACTGCTGGCCTGGCTGCGGGAGAACCTGTCGCACTACAAGTGCCCGCGGTCCATCTCGTTCGAGGCTCAGTTGCCGCGCACCGACACCGGCAAGCTCTACAAGCAGGAACTGATAAACAAGTACTCGTGAGCGAACTGGCGCTGCCGGCAGGCATTCTCGTCGGCACCGCTGCGCCCGCGGACCATCTGACCTTCACGCTCGCCGAGGCGGCCTCGGATGACCCGCGGGTGATCACCGTCGACTCGATCGAGCAGACGATCACGGAGCTCACCGAACGCTGCGCGCGCTGGCCGCAGGCGGCGGCGGTGTGCGACGACGTGCTGCGCGCCCTGGACCCGGCGGCACCCGCGTTCGGTGGGGTGATCACCGAATCGCTGGCCTATTCGACGCTGCAGGCGGGGCCCGAATTCGCCCGCTGGCTTGCCGAACGCGGCCCCGCCGAGGTGCCCCTGCTGCCCGATCCGGTGCAGGCCGAACGCGACGGGGACACCCTGTTCGTGCGATTCAACCGTCCGCAACGGCTCAACGCGTTCACGACCGATGCGCGGGCCGCGCTGCTGGAGGCTCTGGAGGTCGCGCGACTCGACGACGGCATCACCGAGGTCGTGCTGTCGGGCAACGGCCGGTCCTTCTGCAGTGGTGGTGATCTCGCCGAGTTCGGCAGCTTCGCCGATCCGTCCAGTGCCCATCTGGCCCGCACCCGGCACAGCCCCGCGCTGGTGCTCGCCGAACTCGCCGGCCGGCTGGGGGAGCGGTGCCGGGCGGAGGTGCACGGGCAGGTGCTCGGCAGCGGTCTGGAGATGGCCGCCTACTGCGGTCGGGTGCGCTGCCATCCCGACGCCGTGCTGGGGCTGCCGGAGCTCGCACTCGGGCTCATCCCCGGCGCCGGCGGCACGGTGAGCATCACCAGGCGGGTCGGTCGTTGGCGCACGGCCTATCTGGTGTTGTCGGGTCGCACCATCGACGCGCACACCGCACGGGTATGGGGGCTCGTCGACGACGTGACCTGACGTAACCTATATGTGCGCAATTGCGCACATATAGGTAATACTGGTCGCATGGTTCTGCGGCATCCCGTGTTCCGGCGGCTCTACATCGCCCAGGTGACCGCCCTTGCCGGCACCGGGCTGCTGACCGTTGCGCTCGGACTGCTCGCCTTCGATCTGGCCGGCGGCGCCGCGGGCACGGTGCTCGGCACCGCCCTGGCGATCAAAATGATCGCGTACGTCGTTGCGGCGCCGGTCATGTCGGGCCTCACCGCCCGCCTCCCGCCGAAGGCCGTACTGGTCGGCGCGGATGTCGTGCGGGCGCTGGTCGCCCTGGCGCTGCCGTGGGTGGGCCAGGTCTGGCAGATCTACCTGCTGGTGTTCGTGCTGCAGGTGGCCTCGGCGACGTTCACCCCGGCCTTCCAGTCCGTCATCGCCGATGTGCTCACCGACGAGGCCGACTACACCCGCGGGCTGGCGCTGTCCCGGCTGGCGTACGACCTGGAGTCCTTGCTCAGCCCGTTGCTCGCCGCGGCGCTGCTGACGGTGATCGCCTATCACGGCCTGTTCGTCGGCACCGCCGCCGGATTCGTGGTGTCGCTGGTGCTGGTTCTCGGCACCGCGATACCGCGACGAGGAAGCGTCGATACCGAGACCGGACTCCCGGGGCGCATTCTGGATGGCAGTCGAATCATGTTGGGCAGCTTCGAATTACGAAGCCTACTGGCCATGAATGTGGTGGTGGCAGCGGCCACCGGGCTGGTCGTGGTCAACACCGTGGTCTATGCCCGCGACCTGCTCGGCGGCGGCAACGCGGACGTGGCGCTGCTGCTGGCCTGCTACGGCGCGGGGTCACTGACGGTGGCCCTGCTGGTCCCGCGCCTGCTGGATGTCCTGGCGGATCGGACGCTGATGCTCGCCGGCGCGGCTGTCGCGGCGGCCGGGCTGGGGGTGACGGCCGTCGTGCTGGTGAGCGGCCTGGCCGGCTGGACCGTCCTGGCGGTGTTGTGGACCGTCCTCGGCGCCGCGACATCGATGGTCAACACACCCGCCGGGCGGCTGTTGCGCCGGAATGCCGGTCCGCACCGCGGCGCGGTGTTCACCGCCCAGTTCTCGTTGTCCCACGCGGGATTCCTGATCACCTACCCGGTCGCCGGCTGGGTGGGCGCGACCGTCGATCAGGGTGCCGCGGCCACGATTCTCGCTATTGTCGCTACATCCGCAGCGATCGCCGCGGCCCGGATCGCACAAAGGGGCACGGTCGATGGGCAGGGAACCGGGCAGCGACGGGCGCGTGGGGCACGAACCGCAGAGCCCGCGGCCCAGTCTCGTTCATGACGCTGCGCCCGACGATGAGCGCCTCGACATCGCCAGCGAGACCTTCCGGATGCTCGCCGACCGCACCCGCCTGCACCTGCTGTGGCTGCTGGCCCGCGGCGAGGCCGACGTGACCGCGCTGGCCGACGCCACCGGGGCCTCCCGCACGTCGATCAGTCAGCATCTGGCCAAACTGCGGTTCGCCCGGCTCGTGGAAACCCGCAAGGACGGTCGCCGGGTGTTCTACCGGCTGCGCGACGGGCATCTGAGCCGGCTGGTGCAGGAGGGGCTCAATCACGCCGACCACCGGGTCACCGGGGAGCCCACGCACCGCTGAGCACCGTCGATAGACCATTGCAAAAGCAACCAGATATGTAACGCAAGGGGCTGGTGTTTCCCGCGCCGTATCGTTGACACGGCAAATAACCAAACGTCCCCCGACCACTCGGTTGGCAGTATTTGACGTGGGCGTATATTCTGCTGGCCCATGGGCACCTACCGTGAGGCCTCCGGGGCCGCCAGGGCCACCCAGGCCCGCCAGCAACCGCTGGTTGGAGCGCATTTCGGTGGCTCTTTCGCGGCGACCTCGGCGACGTCGGCGGGTAGCCGGGACGCTGCATGGCGCGGCGGTCCGGATGCCCCGTGCGCCGAGTCCGGCGCCACGGTGAGAGCGGTTCTCGCAAAGTGGTGACCACGGGGGCGCCGCAGCGCGTCGAACGACAGGACACGGCTCTCGCGGAACCGGTTGCTGCTACCCCGAAGACATTCCGCACCGATATCGAGGGTCTGCGCGCCGTCGCGGTGTTGGCCGTCGTCCTGTTCCATGCGGACCTGCCCGGTTTGGGCGGTGGGTTCGTCGGCGTCGACGTCTTCTTCGTCATCTCGGGCTTCCTCATCACCGGACTTCTCTGGCGTGACGTCGGCACCGCCGGGACGGTCAAGCTGCGCAACTTCTACGGCGCGCGGGCCCGCAGGTTGCTTCCGGCGTCGGCGCTGGTGGCCGTCGTCACCTTGATCGCCTCGGCTCTCTTGCTGCCGCCCCTGCAGGTCAAGTCGGTCACCATCGACGGCATCACCAGCGCCCTGTACGTCAGCAACTACCAGTTCATCTTCTCCGGCGTGAAATACTTCGGCAAGCAGAACCTGTTGTCGCCGTCGCCTTTTCAGCACTACTGGTCGCTGGGCGTCGAAGAACAGTTCTATCTGGTGTGGCCGATCCTGATCATCGCGACCGCCTGGTTCCTCCGTCGCGTGCGCCGGCGCACCACGACGTCGGTTCGCCCCTACCTGGTGGTGCTGGGACTTGTCGCCGCCGTGTCGTTCGCCCTGTCGGTGGTGTTGACCTACCTGTTGCCGCCGCTGGCGTTCTTCTCGCTGCCGACCCGGGCGTGGCAGTTGGCCGCCGGCGGCTTGGTCGCCCTCACCGTGGTGCAGTGGCGCCGGTTGCGGTCGCGAGCCGCGGCGCTCGTCGGCTGGGCTGGACTGGCGCTGATCGTCGTGGCGTGTACCACCTTGAGCGGCGCCACGAGCTACCCGGGATTTGCGGCGTTGCTGCCCACCCTCGGCGCGGTGCTCGTCATCGGCGCCGGCTGCGCCGACCCGTCGCGCGGGTGCGGTCGCGTCCTCGGGCTGGCGCCGATGAGAGCCATCGGCCGGGTGTCGTACCCCTTGTATCTCTGGCACTGGCCGGTGCTGATTCTGATTCCGTTGCTGGTCGGTCACCCCCTGGGGCTGGCGGCAAAGCTGGCCCTGGTGCTGGTGGCGGCCGGGCTGGCAGTCCTCACCCTGCGATTCGTCGAGAATCCGCTGCGCTTCGCCCCGTGCATCCGCACGTCGGCCTGGGCCAGCCTGGGACTCGGCGGCGGCGTCACCGCGGTGGCGGTCGTGGTGGGCGTGGTCGTCTTGGTCACCGTGCCGACGCCGGTCGGCCGCGGGCCTGCCGCCCGGCCCGTGAACATCAACGCGGTTCAGGTGCCGCCGGGCTCCGGCATGGCCGCCTACGACGCGGCGGTGCGCGATGCCTTCGAACAGGTGCAGGCCGCCGTCGCCGCATCCGTCAACCTGAAAGCCGTTCCCTCGAACCTGAATCCGCCACTGACCTCCGGCGGGTCCCAGCAACTCGCCATCCTGACCAACGGCTGCCTGCGCATCCTGCTCTTCGACGCGTCGCATCCCGAGTGCGCGGTGGGCGACCTCGACTCATCGACCAGGGTGGCCCTGATCGGCGATTCGCGGGCAGCCATGTTCAACCCGGCGTTCAAGCAGGTCGCAGAACAGCGGCACTGGCGGCTGGAGATGATGGCGAAGGCCGGCTGCCCGATCACGGAAATGCCGATCGCGAGCCACCTCAACGGTCTGGCCGAAGGCATTCAGCGCTGTGCACAGTGGCGTCATCACATCTTGTCCCGGCTGCGGGCCGAGCGCCCCGAGCTGGTGGTGGTCGTGTCGTCGCGGGCGTACGACGCCAACGGCGCCCACACCCTGGTGCCGGGGCTCGACATGTACGACAGGGCCTGGGTCGACAGTCTGGGTCGGCTCACCACCGAATTGCGGGACACCGGCGCGCGGGTGCTGGTGCTCGGCGCGTCCGCCGATCTGCCTGCGCCGGTGCCGCTCTGCCTGTCCGGGCACCTGGATGACGCGACCGTGTGTGGCTCGGTGCGCAACCCCAAGCACGGTCCCGGCGCCGCCGCCGAGTCGGCCGTCGTCACCGGCGCCGGGGGACAGTACGCCGACGTCACCGACCTGTTCTGCGCCGACAACCGCTGCCCGGCCATCGTCGGCGACACCATGGTGTATTTCGACGGCGGCCACATCACCCGCCAATACTCCGAGTTCCTGGCACCGGCCGTCGGGGCACTGGCCGACCGCGCGCTCGCCGGTGAGTGACTGACGCGCCGCACGTCCTAGAGTGCGAGCCGTGACTGTGCACAGACCCGGCGGACCGTACTTCGACGACCTGCATGTCGGCCAGGTCTTCGACACCGCCCCCGCGATGACCCTGACCTCCGGTGCGGCGGCCGCGCATCAGGCCATCCTGGGCGATCGGCTGCGGCTGTCCCTGGACGCGGAGCTCGCCCGCGCGGTGACCGGGGAGGCCGGCCCGCTGGCGCACCCCGCGCTGGTGTGCGACATCGCGATCGGCCAGTCCACGCTGGTCACCCAGCGGGTCAAGGCCAACCTGTTCTACCGCGGCCTGACCTTCCACCGATTCCCGGTCATCGGGGACACCCTGACCACCCGCACCGAGGTGGTCGCCCTGCGGCAGAACTCCGCGAAGCCCGGACGTGCCGCCACCGGGCTGGCCGCACTGCGGATGACGACGGTCGACCAGTCCGGTCGCTCCGTGCTCGACTTCTACCGGTGCGCCATGCTGCCGTTGTCCCCGGACGCGCCGGACACCGGACACGCCGATGACCTGGCCGCGATCGGAGTCGACCGGCAGAGCCCGCCGGATCCGACCGCCGGCTGGAACGCTCGCGCCCTGTCCGGGACGGGGTTCGACCACGCGCTCGTCGGGACCGTCGTGCCCAGCACCGCCGACGTGGTGTCCAGCGCGCCCGAGCTGGCCCGTCTGTCACTGAACATCGCTGCCACGCATCATGATTGGCGCTCCGGCGGGCAACGCCTGGTGTACGGCGGGCACACCATCGGCCTGGCCCTGGCGCAGACCACCCGCCTGCTGCCCGACCTGATCACCGTGCTCGGCTGGGAGTCCTGCGACCACACCGGGCCCGTCCACGAGAACGACACGCTGCACAGTGAGCTGCACATCGAGTCGGCCGAGCCGGCCGCCGTCGGGGTGCGGTTACGGCTGCGCTCGGTGGTGTACGCCGTCGCGGCCGACCTGGGCGAGCCGGACCGCCCCGTGCTGGACTGGCGTTTCACCGCGCTGCACGCCTGAACCGGAGCGCCCGCGTTGCGCCGCGGGGCAAGATGGCGGGATGGCTTCCGCGTCCGGCGTCCCGCAGCAGATCTGCGCACGCGCCCAGGCCCTGGCCGATCAGGTCGCGGCGCGGACCGGCGCCGCCGTGGATGCGGCCGAACTGCTCACCGGCCGCGCCGTCCAATTGGGTTGGGCGCCCCACGGCCCGGTCTCGGCGGGTGGCGCCACGCGGCTGCTGGGCGGTGCGGACGGCTGGTGTGCCCTGACGTTGGCACGCGCCGACGACATCGACGCGGTGCCCGCCCTGGTCGGCGCGGACCGGGTGGACGACCCGTGGCAGGCGGTACAGGGCGGGGTCGACGACCACGGGGCAGCCGCCGTCGTCGAGCGCGCCCGGTTGCTGGGCCTGCCCGCGGCTCTGCTCGGCGAAACCGCCGCGGCGGCACCGCGAATACGCACCACGGGCCGGGCGCGCAGCCGGCCGTTGGCAGACCTGCTGGTCGCCGATCTGTCCTCGATGTGGGCCGGTCCGTTGTGCGGCCACCTGCTGGCGAACGCGGGTGCGACCGTGGTCAAGGTGGAGAGCCCGCGGCGCCCCGACGGCACCCGCGCAGGGCCCGCAGCCTTCTATGACTGGATGAACGGCGGAAAACTCTCCTACGCAGTCGATTTCGACGATACCGAGGCGCTGCGCCGGCTGCTGTCGGTGGCCGACGTGGTCATCGAGTCCTCGCGGCCCGCCGCGCTGAACCGGCGCGGGTTCGGCCCGGATGCCGTCGAGGCGCGGGATGGCCGGGTGTGGGTGCAGATCACCGGGCACGGCACCGACGCGCCGGGTGCGGACTGGGTGGCGTTCGGAGATGATGCCGCGGTGTCCGGCGCTCTGGTCGGGTATGACGGTGGGCGGCCGGTTTTCGTCGGCGACGCCATCGCCGACCCGCTGACGGGTCTGCAGGCGGCCGAGGCGGTGACAGCTTCGCTGGGCCGGGGCGGTGGAGAGTTGATCGAGGTGTCGATGGCGGCGACGGCGGCCCGCTACGCCGGCCTCGGTGGCGAACTACAGTGCGGCACAGCACCGGAACCCGCGATGCGGGCACCGGCATCTGGGGCCGACAACGGCCGAGTTCACACGATGATCGAGGAAAGGTGGTCCGTGTCATGCTGATTCGGCGTGCAACCCTGCTGGACGGCAGCGTCGTCGACATCCGGGTCGACACCCGGATAGACGAGGTGGCCCCGGCGCTGGAGCCCGCCGACGGCGAACGGGTGCTCGACGCGGCACTGGGCCTGGTGATCCCCGGTCTGCACGACCATCACGTGCACGTGCATTCGGCCGCTGCCGCAGCGGATTCGGTGCGGGTGGGGGTCGGTGAGGTGCACGACGGCGATGATCTGGCGCGGGTGCTGGCGGCGGCCGAGGTGGGGGAGGACGGCTGGATCCGGGCCGTCGGCTACCACGAGGTGGTGGCCGGTTCGCTCGATCGGCACGGCCTGGATGCGCTGTCGCCCGCGGTGCCCGTCCGGATCCAGCATCGCAGCGGCATCCTGTGGACGCTCAACTCCGCGGGCCTGGCGGCCGTCGGGCTCGCCGATCACCCCGACGGGCGGCTGCGCAGCGCCGACCGGTCGTGGTCGGACGCGCTGAAGCGGCGGGACACGTCCGTCGACGATCTCAGTCGGCGGCTCTGCCGGTACGGCGTCACCGGAATCACCGATGCCACACCCGATCTCGATATCACCGACATGGTGTTGCTGGCCGAGGTGCATCGCCGCGGCGGTCTGCGTCAGCACGTGCACCATCTGGCTCCCGGCAAGCGCATCCTGCACGACGAGGATCTCGATCTCGGTGAACTGACCGGCTGGATCGGGCGCCGTCATGACGAGGACGCACCGGTGGCCCTGCACTGTGTGACGGCCGCCCAGCTGATCGTCAGCCTGGCCGCGCTGACCGACGCCGGTGTGCATCCGGGTGACCGGATCGAGCACGCGGCGGTGGTGCCCGACGACCAGCTCGACGTGCTGGCCGGGCTGGGTGTCACCGTGGTCACCCAGCCCAACTTCGTCGCCGAGCGCGGCGATCAGTATCTCGCCGATGTGCCTGCCGAAGAGCACCACCAATTGTGGCGACTGGCGTCGCTGCTGGAAGCCGGTGTCCCCGTGGCACTTTCCACCGATATGCCGTTCGGTGACGGCGATCCGTGGGCCGTGTTGCGTGCGGCGGTGCACCGACGGACCCCGTCGGGCGCCGTGCTCGGCGAGCGTGAACAGGTCAGCGCGCGAACGGCACTGGACCTGTTCCTCGGTGGACCGATCGAGCCCACCCGGGCGCGCACGGTGGCGGCCGGCCAGCCCGGCGACCTGTGCGTGCTGACGGCCGCACCCGAGGACGTCCTGCGCGACCTGGACGCGAAGCTGGTGGCGGCCACCGTCATCGACGGCCAGGTGGTCTAGCGACTTCGGCGCGCTGACCCGCGCGTGCCGCGGG
>NZ_JBFUFU010000014.1:0-196372 GCF_056403275.1 Mycobacterium sp. P2_H7
CGACGACGTATCGGGTCAGCCGTTGCATTTTGGGCGGACCCGCCGTTGCGCGAGTCCGGATCAGCGCCTGGTGTTGATCTACAAGCATCGGGGCTGCACGTTTCCGGGGTGCCGGGTTCCGGCGTCGGGGTGTCAGGCACACCATGGGAAAAGCGATTTCGCCCAGGGCGGCAACACCGATATCGAGGAAATGGTGCCCGCCTGTGGCCCGCACAACCGCTACGTCACGGAGAAGGGTTGAAAAACGGTGATCCATGCCGACGGCACCGTGGAATGGATCCCCCCACCACTGTTGGACACCGGCCAAGCCCGCACCAACATCTACCACCACCCCGAACACATCACGGATGACACCCGGCCGGGCCCCGCCGAACCCAAACCGGACGGCTGAATCACGCGCCGGTGACCGTCACCCAGGTGTTGTTCACGGCCGCGGTGCCGGTGAAAGTGTCCACCTGACCCGGGTCGTGCAGGGCGTTGACGTTCGCGCCGGGCAGGGTGTTCGCGTGGCTCCAGCCGGTCCCCCGATGGCCCCAGCCGTGGGGCACCGCGACGGTGCCGGGCCGGATATCGTCGCTGATGTCCAGTGGCACTTCGATTTCCCCGACGGCCGAGGTGACCCGCACGGATTCGCCCTGGGCCAGTCCGCGGGCCAGGGCGTCGTCGGGGTGCATCAGCACGGTGCACTTGTTGTTGCCGCCGGTCATGGTCGGCACGTTGTGCAACCACGAGTTGTTGCTGCGCAGTTGGCGACGCCCGATGAGTTGCAGATCGTAGGTGCGCCCCGCGCCGTCGGCCGGCGTGCGCAGGTATCCGGTGGCGGCCGCCACGAATTCTGCGGGCGCCAGCGCGACCTTGCGGTCGCGGGTGGCGATGACCTTGGGCAGCCGTGGCTGTAGGGCACCCAGATCCAGACCGCCCGCGCTGGCCCGCAGCCCGCGCATCGTGATTCCCTTGCGGCCCTTGCGGAGTCGGCCCCAGGGTCCCGTCGTCACGGCCAGGCCGGCCATCCGCAGCGGATTGGCGAAGTCGATCAACCGGGTACGCACGGGGGCGAGGACCTGACGCAGTGGTGCGGGCAGCAACTCCATGGTCAGCCTGCTGAGGATCTCCCAGTCCTCCTTGCCGCCGGCGGGCGGGTCGAAGGAACGGTGCTGGAACCGGATGTTGTTGCGCACGCTGAAGATCGTGGTGAGCAGGCCGACGTCCTCGCGCTCCAGCGGCGACACCGGAGGCAGGATGAAGTCCGCGTGCCGCGTGGTCTCGGTGACGTACATGTCCACCGCCACATACAGATCCAGCCCGGACAGTGCCTCGTCCAGGCGGCCCCGCTGCGGGATCGACGACACCGGATTGCCGGCGTAGGTGATCATCGCCCGGATCTGGCCCTCACCGGCGGTGAGCATCTCATCGGCCATCGCGACGGCGGGAAGTTCGGAGCGGAAGGACTGGTAGCGCCCCGAGCGGTCCGACCACGCCGCGTGCCCGACGGGGACATACCGCGCGGCCCGGGGAACGTCGACGATCGGCGTCGAGAACATCGTCCCGCCGGCCCGGTCCAGATTTCCGGTCACCGCGTTGATCACCATGACCAGCCAGCTGACCAGCGTGCCGGTCTCCTGCTGGCAGATGCCGATCCGTGCGTAGATCGCCGCCGACTCCGCCGCGGCATGCTCGCGTGCCAATGTCCGGATGGTCTCGGCGTCCACACCGGCCCGTTCGGCGACGGCGTCCGGCGTGGCGTCGCGCACCAGGTCCTTGAGCTCCGCCCAGCCCGACGCCTGCGTGTCGATGGCGCGTATATCGCAGAGGTTCTCGTCCACCAGCACATGCAGGATGCCCAGCAGCAGGTACAGATCCCCACCCGGGCGTACCGAGACGTGCTGATCGGCCAGTCGGGCGGTCTCGGTGCGGCGCGGGTCGATCACGACGACCTTGCCGCCGCGGTCGCGGACCGCTTTGATGCGGCGTTTGGCCCCCGGCATGATCGACAGCGAGCCATTGGACACGGCCGGGTTGGCGCCGACGATCACCAGCCGCTGGGTCCGGTCGATGTCGGTGATCGGGACCAGCATGTTGGAGCCGAACACCCGCCAGGCCGCGTATTCGTGCGGCATCTGGTCTATCGACGACGCCGTGAAGAAGTTCGGTGTCAGCAGCGCCATCCGCAATATGAGTCCGTAGACGGCGCCCGAACTGTGTGCGGCCGGATTGCCGAGATACATGCCCAGCGCCCGGACGCCGTGCTCCTTGCGGACGCGGCGCAGCCGCGCGCCGATCTCGGCGAACGCCGCATCCCAGCTCACCGGTTCGAATCGGTCACCGACCCGCCGCATCGGGGTGCGCAGGCGATCCGGATCGTGATGCAGGCCGCCCATCGCGGTGGCCTTCGGGCAGATGTAGCCCTTGGAGAACACATCGTCGGGATTTCCCTCTATACGGCTGACCTTGCCGTCGGTGACCGTCACGTGAATTCCGCAGTGGGCCTCGCACAGGGTGCACTGGCTGATATGCGTGGTGCTCACGGCGTCATCGGGGGCGGGGCGGATCTCGGGCAGGGGTACGTCGATCGCGGTCATGGGCCCTCCGGCGATATCTGTCAATGTGCGTTGACAGATTAGCGCCGGTGACTCGCCTGAGACCTGAGTTCACCGCGACCGTTAGGCTTACCAGGTGTTTGAATCGCTGTCTGACCGGTTGACCGGTGCACTGGCTGGCCTGCGCGCCCGGGGTCGGCTGACCGACGCCGACATCGACGCGACCGCGCGCGAGATCCGCCTGGCCCTGCTCGAAGCCGACGTGTCGCTGCCCGTGGTGCGCGCATTCGTCGGCCGCATCAAGGATCGTGCGAAGGGCGCGGAGGTCTCCGGCGCGCTGAACCCGGCCCAGCAGGTCGTCAAAATCGTCAACGACGAGCTCGTCGGCATCCTCGGTGGCGAGACCCGCCAGATCGCGTTCGCCAAGACCCCGCCCACCGTCATCATGCTGGCCGGTCTGCAGGGCTCCGGTAAGACCACGCTGGCGGGCAAGCTCGCCAAGTGGCTGAAGGCCAAGGGCCACACCCCGCTGCTGGTGGCCTGCGACCTGCAGCGCCCCGGTGCGGTGCACCAGCTGCAGATCGTCGGTGAACGCGCGGGTGTCTCGGTGTTCGCGCCGCACCCGGGTGTGTCACCGGACGGGGTCAGCATCGACATGATGGCCACCGGCGACCCGGTCTCGGTGGCCGCCGCGGGCCTGGCCGAGGCCAGGGCCAAACATTTCGACGTCGTCATCGTCGACACCGCCGGCCGCCTCGGCATCGACGAGCAGCTGATGGCCCAGGCCGCGGCCATCCGTGATGCCGTGCAGCCCGACGAGACGCTGTTCGTCCTGGACGCCATGATCGGTCAGGACGCCGTCACCACCGCCGAGGCCTTCGGCGCCGGCGTCGGTTTCACCGGTGTGGTGCTGACCAAGCTCGACGGCGACGCCCGCGGTGGCGCGGCGCTCTCGGTCCGCGAGATCACCGGTGTGCCCATCCTCTTCGCCTCCGCCGGTGAGAAGCTCGAGGACTTCGACGTCTTCCACCCGGACCGGATGGCCAGCCGCATCCTGGGCATGGGCGATGTGCTCACCCTCATCGAGCAGGCCGAGCAGGTCTTCGATCAGCAGAAGGCCGAAGAGGCCGCCGCCAAGATCAGCACGGGGGAGCTGACGCTGGAGGACTTCCTCGAGCAGATGCTGGCCATCCGCAAGATGGGCCCCATCGGCAACCTGCTGGGCATGCTGCCCGGCGCGGGCCAGATGAAGGACGCGCTGGCCGCCGTCGACGACAGCCAGCTGGACCGGGTGCAGGCCATCATCCGCGGTATGACTCCCGGCGAACGGTCCGACCCGAAGATCATCAACGCGTCGCGCCGCCTGCGGATCGCCAACGGTTCGGGTGTCAGCGTCGCCGAGGTCAACCAGCTCGTCGACCGGTTCTTCGACGCCCGCAAGATGATGTCGCAGATGGCCGGCCAGATGGGAATGCCGTTCGCCCGCAAGAACACTGCCCGCAAGGCGGTCAAGGGCAAGAACAAGCAGGCCGGTAAGGGCAAGAACAAGGGCCGCGGTAACGGCCCCACCCCGCCGAAGAATCCGTTCGGGGCGCCAGGAGCGCTGCCCGCGGGCTTCCCGGACCTGTCCAACATGCCCAAGGGTCTGGACGAGTTGCCGCCCGGCCTGGCCGATTTCGACCTGTCCAAGCTGAAGTTCCCGGGCCAGAAGTAGCCCCGGTGCACGTTCGCGGTCGAGGGCTTCCCGGCGGCGAGGAAGTGCAGTGGTGGATTCACGACGGTGTGCTGTCGGCGGAGCCGATTGCCAACGTCCCCACCGTCTTCGACGGCGGCTGGATCATCCCGGGCCTGGTGGACGCGCACTGTCACGTCGGGCTCAAGCCCGGTGGGCCCACCACGTTCGACGAGGCCGTCGAGCAGGCCGAGACCGAGCGCGGGGCGGGGGCGCTGCTGCTGCGCGATGCCGGCTCCCCGGTGGACACCCGCAGCTTCGACGACCGGGACGATCTGCCGCGCATCATCCGCGCCGGCCGGCACCTGGCCCGGCCCAAGCGCTACATGCCGGGACTGCCCATCGACATCGAGGACGAATCACAACTGCCCGCGGCGGTGGCCGAGCAGGCACGCTGGGGCGACGGCTGGGTGAAACTCGTCGGCGACTGGATCGACCGCGAGATCGGCGACCTTGCGCCGCTGTGGTCCGACGACATCCTCAAGGCGGCCATCGACGCCGCCCACTCCAACGGCGCCCGCGTCACCGCCCACGTCTTCGGCGAGGACGCGCTGCCCGGCCTGATCACCGCGGGCATCGACTGCATCGAGCACGGCACCGGCATCACCGAGGATGTCATCGACCTGATGCTGGAACACGGCACGGCCCTGGTGCCCACCCTGATCAACATCGAGAACTTCCCCGGAATCGCCGACGCCGCAGGCAAATACCCGGCCTACGCCGCACACATGCGTGAGCTGTACGCCTCGTGTCATCGACGGGTCGGTGCCGCCCACGAGGCCGGCGTACCGATCTTCGCGGGCACCGACGCCGGCGGGATGATCGCGCACGGCCGGATCGGCGACGAGATCGCGGCGCTGCAGACCGTCGGGCTCAGCGCCACCGACGCGCTGGGTGCGGCATGCTGGGATGCGCGTGCCTGGCTGGGCAGGCCCGCGCTGGAACACGGCGCGTCCGCGGACCTGCTGTGTTTCGCCGATGATCCCCGCGAGGTCGGGGTGGGACACCCCGACCTGGTGATTCTGCGCGGCCGGGTCTACTAGTACACGTCGCGCACGTAGCGATGTGACTTGATCAGGTCGTTGACGTAGGTGTGCGCGGCCATGGCGTCCATCCTGCCGCCGCGGGCCACGACGTCGTGCAGCATGGCGTCGACGTCCTTGGCCATCCGGTCGGCGTCCCCGCACACATACACGTACGCTCCATCGGTCAGCCAGCCGAAGAATTCCTCGGCGTTCTCCGACATCCGGTGCTGCACATAGACTTTGGCGTCCTGGTCACGGGAGAACGCCAGGTCCAGCCGGGTCAGCGCACCCGACGCGAGGAAGCCTTCCAGCTCCTCGCCGTACAGGTAATCGGTGGCCCGGTGCCGGTCGCCGAAGAACAACCACGACCGACCGGTCGCCCCGGTGGCCTGGCGCTCCTGCAGGAAGGCGCGGAACGGGGCGATGCCGGTGCCGGGACCGATCATGATGATCGGCACGTCGGGGCCGGGCAGCCGGAAGTTGTGGTTGGGGCGCAGGTGTACCCGTACGTGCTCGGTGCGGTCGGCCAGGAACGTCGACGCGAGACCGTTGTGCTCGCGGTCGGCGCCCGGGTAGCGCACCGATGCGACCGTCAGGTGGATGTGCCCGGGATGGGCCACGGGGCTCGAGGCGATCGAGTAGTCGCGGAAAGCCAACGGCCGCAGGGTGTCCAGGACGTCATCGGTCTTGAGTCCGGCGCGCCGGATGAGGTCCAGGACGTCCTCGCCGTAGGCCGCGGGACCGGCCAGGTCCTGCAGGGCCCGCGAGGGAATGCGGATCTCCAGCCGTTCGGCCAGGAGCACCCCGAGCGGCTCGTCATGGTCGGGCACCACGTGGTCGGGGCCGACGCCGAGTTCGCCCAGGATCAGGGCGACCAGCGCGGGGTCGTTGCTGGCGTGCACGGCCAGTGAGTCACCCGCTTGATAGGTGATGCCCGACCCGGTGAGGTCGACCTCGTAGTGGCGCACCTCTTTGTCGGAATCGGCAGCGGTGAGCAACCGGTTCACCGCCAGCGCGGCCTCGAACACCTCGTGGCGCTCCCGGGGGGCGACCGCAGCGGCGACGGTTTCGACCGGTGCGGCGTCGCCGTGCTCGGCGGTCATCATCTTGACCACGTCCGCGGTCCACGCCTTGGCCGGCTGCTCGTAGAAGCCGTCGACGTCCACCCGGTCGACCATGCGGGTTGCGCCCAGCGCTTCGAGCTTCTCGTCGAGCAGTTTGCCTGCGTTGCAGAACAATTCGTAGGAGCTGTCGCCCAGTGCCAGGATCGAGTAACTCAGATTCTCCAGCCGCTCGGAGCTGGCCTCCAGTGCCTCCCAGAAGATGGTGGCGGTGTCGGGGAACTCGCCCTCGCCGAAGGTCGAGACGACGGCGACGAAGTGCGTGGCGCTCTGCAACTCCGAGAGTTCGACCTGGTTCAGCTCGATCGCCTCGGCCTGGATGCCGATGGCGGCGACGGACTCGGCGAACGTCATCGCGGCGTCCTCGGAGTTGCCCATATCCGTACCGAAGGCGACGATCAGCGATGACTCCTGTTGGCCGCTCACATCGGCTCCCCTCAGTTGTGCGTGCGCAAAATTAGGGTCACCTTACTTCACGGGTGGTGTCGCGCGGGGGCCTCCCTACGCGGAGCGGCTGAAGCCCCAGTCGAGCAGGCTGACCGCCTGGCCGTAGAGGTCGCCGTTGCCGTACATCTGAACCACCACCAGCCGGCGATTACCCCGCTGAGCGGCACCGACGTAGGTGTGCTGGGCCAAATTCGTGTAGCCGGTCTTTCCGCCGAGGTCACCCGGATAGCGGCTCAGCAGCTCATTCTGGTTGGTGAGTGTGCGGCCCGGGAATTCCGCCGACGGCTGCGTCATGATCTGCGCGATCAGCGGGTATGCCAGCGCGGCGCGGAAGATCAGCGCAAGGTCATGCGGCGTGGTCACCGTCGCCCAGCCCGGGCCGTCCAGGCCCGACGGGGACGACGCCTTGGTGTGCCGGGCGCCCAACTGCTGGGCCTTGGCGTTCATCCTCGCCACCGCCACCCGTTGCCCGCCGAGCATGTCGGCCAGCATGTTCGCGGCGTCATTGCCGGACACCATCAGCAGGGCCTCCAGCAGTTGGCGGGTGGTGTAGGCCTGCCCGGCCTTCAGTCCCGCACACGAGCATTCGACCTTGGTGTGGGAGGCGTTGGCGCGGGCGAAGTTGTCCGGGCGCAGCCGGTCCAGCACGACGGTGGCCAGCAGCACCTTGATGGTGCTGGCCGGGGCATAGCTGCCATAGGGATCTTTGGAGGCCAGCACGGCGCCCGTATCGAGGTCGGCCAGCAGCCAGGCCTTGGCCGGGCCGTCCGCGAACGCCTGCACGCCGGCGAGCTCGGCACCCGGTTGGGCTACCGAAAAAGGGGAGGCGACTCCTGCGGTCAACGCCGTCGCCACGGTGAGCAGGGTCGCCGTCAACAGTCTTCGCACGCGCCGAGATTACGGCGCACAGGACTCGGTCAGCGCGCGATCAGGTTGCCGTTCGGCATCGGCCGGCGGGCAGCGTCACAACGTGCCGACGGACGCGCCGCGTCCTTGCGCAAATCCCCAGTCCAGCAGGGCAGATGCCTGATCCCAGTAGGTCGGTCCGCCCTCCTTGATCAGCCCGTGCATCAGCACCACCACCAGGCGCCTGCCGTCCCGCTGGGCCGCCCCGACGAACGTCTTGCGGGCCAGATCGGTGAATCCGGTCTTACCGCCGAGCATGCCGGGATAGCGGGCCAGCATCTCGTCCTGGTTGACCAGCACCCGCTCACCGGTCTTGCTCGGGAACAGCGCGGTGGGCTGGGCGGTGATCTCGGCGAACACCGGGTGGGCCAGGGCGGCGCGGAAGATCACCGCCAGGTCGTGCGGGGTGGTCCACACATCGATGCCGGGGCCGTCGAGTCCGGACGGGCTGCCCGCGGTGGTGGCGGTGGCACCGACGGAAGCTGCCTTGGCGGTCATCTTGGCGATCGCGGCGTCGCGGCCACCGAGCATGGTGGCCAGCGTGTTGGCGGCGTCATTGCCCGACACCAGCAGCAGACCATCCAGCAGTTGGCGGGTGGTGTAGGTCTGACCGGGCGCCACGCCGGCGCAGTTGCATTCGACCACCGTGTCGGGCACGTTGGCGACGACCGTGGCGTCCAGCGGTAACTCGTCGAGCACGGTCAGCGCCAGCAGCACCTTGATGGTGCTCGCGGGTGCGTAGCGGCCGTATTCGTTGCGTGCGGCCAGCACCTCGCCGCTGTCGATGTCCGCGACCACCCACGCCTCGGCAGGTCCCTCCGGCGCCGGCMCGGCGCCGGCGGGTATCGCCACGTCGGCGGAGGCGGTGGGTGCGGTCAGCGCGAACATCACGGACAGGCAGCTGAGCAGAACAGTCAGTAATCTCCCCATGGACAACGAACCCTATCGGCAGCCGCCACCGTCGGCTGTGACTCAGGTCGCGTTTGGAAGAGCCACCGGCGGGTATCCATGCTCGCGGGCGACGTGCCTTGACCAAACCGGCACGGTCGCCCTCAATCGAGGAAGAGGTGGTTCACGCCATGTGCGGCATCGCGGGTGAGATTGCTCGCGGACGGGCAGCAGACATCGGAGCCGTCGCGTCGATGGCCGACACGATGGTTCCCCGCGGACCCGACAGTGGAGGTATGTGGGCCAAGGACGGGGTGGCGTTCGGGCACCGGCGCCTGGCGATCATCGACCTGTCCAGTCATGGACACCAGCCGATGCACGATCCCGAGTTACATCTGACGGTGGCCTTCAACGGCTGCATCTACAACTATCCGCAGCTGCGTGACGACCTGATCGCCAAGGGCTACCGATTCTTCTCGCACAGCGATACCGAGGTGGTGCTCAAGGGTTTCCACGCGTGGGGTGAGGGCGTCGTCGACCGGTTGTTCGGCATGTTCGCCTTCGCCGTCACCGACACCGACAGCGGCGAGGTGATGCTGGCGCGGGACCGCCTCGGGATCAAGCCCCTGTACTGGGCCGACATCCCCGGGGCGACCGGCGCGTTCCGGTTCGCCTCCACGTTGCCCGCGCTGGTCGCCGCCGGCGGGGTCGATACGTCGATCGATCCCGTTGCGCTGCACCACTATCTGAGTTTCCACTCGGTCGTCCCGGCGCCGCACACCATCCTGCGTGGGGTCCGCAAGCTGGCGCCCGGCACCATCATGCGCATCGACGCCGAGGGTCGCCGCACCGAGCGCACCTACTGGAGCCCGGCCTTCGAGCGCGTCGCCGAGCGCGCCGACTGGTCCGCGCAGGACTGGGAGGAAGCCGTCCTGGCGTCGTTGCGCACCGCGGTGGAGCGCCGCCTGGTGGCCGACGTTCCGGTCGGCTGCCTGCTGTCGGGCGGACTGGACTCCAGCCTCATCGTCGGGCTGCTCGCCGAGGCGGGTCAGCACGGGCTGGCCACCTTCTCGATCGGCTTCGAGGCCGCCGGTGGCGAGGAGGGTGACGAATTCAAGTATTCCGACGTCATCGCGCGTCATTTCGGCACTGACCACCATCAGATCCGCATCGACACCGCCCGCATGCTGCCCGCCCTCTCGGGCGCGATCGGGGCGATGAGTGAGCCGATGATGAGCCATGACTGCGTGGCGTTCTATCTGCTGTCCCAAGAGGTCAGCAAGCACGTCAAGGTGGTGCAGTCCGGCCAGGGCGCCGACGAGATCTTCGCCGGTTACCACTGGTACCCGCCGATGGCTGCGGCGGCCGACGGTGACGTCGGCGATGCGTTGAGCCGTTACCGCGCAGCCTTTTTCGACCGCGACCATGCCGGTGTGAATGCGCTGCTGCAGCCGCAGTGGCGGCTGGACACCGACATCGCCGGGGACTTCGTGCGCGACCAGTTCGCCGCCCCGGGTGCGGCCACCGCCACCGACCGGGCCCTACGGTTGGACACCACCGTGATGTTGGTGGATGATCCCGTCAAACGGGTGGACAACATGACCATGGCGTGGGGGCTGGAGGGCCGAGTGCCGTTCCTGGACCATGAACTGGTGGAACTGGCCGCCACCTGCCCGCCCGAACTCAAGACCGCCTTCGACGGCAAGGGTGTGCTGAAACAGGCCGCCCGCCGGGTCATTCCCAGCGAGGTCATCGACCGGCCGAAGGGCTACTTTCCGGTCCCGGCGCTCAAGCACCTGGCCGGACCGTATCTGGACCTCGTGCGCGACGCGCTGCACAGCGATGCGGCCCGTTCGCGGGGCCTCTTCGATGCGTCGGCAGTGGACGGGTTGCTGGCCGACTCGAACGGCAACCTCACCCCGTTGCGGGGTAATCCGTTGTGGCAGATCGGCTTGCTGGAGATGTGGCTGGCGCAGAACATCGACGGAGGTACGCGTTGACCATGTCGGATACCCGGGACGACGTCGGAGTGGTGCAGGACCTCGGCTGGGGGCGGCTGGTCTTCGGCCAGACCTTCGACGACCCGGAGGCGTTCGGTACCGCGCTGCGGGCCGAGGCCAGCGGCCGACGGGACATCGGCATGTATCTCGACGCCCCGCACGTCTTCGTAGCCCTGCACCCGCAGGAGTTCTTCATCGACCCGAGCTTCACCTATCGGCTGACCTTCTCCGAGCGGGGTGAGTTCTGGCCGGGCGATGTGCCCGGCGTCGTGGTGCGGCCCGTGGAGTCGTTGGCGGACTGCGGTGCGATCAACGAGATCTACGTGCGTTGCCGGATGGTGCCCGCCGACACCGACCTGATGTGGAACAACGTGCAGCGCGAAGAGCACATGGTCTACCTGGTCGCCACCGACGAACACACCGGCGCCCTGATCGGCACCGTGACGGGCATCGACCATCGGCAACTGTTCGACGACGGCGAAAACGGTTCCAGCCTTTGGTGTCTGGCGGTGGACCCCAGCGTGTCCCGGCCCGGCGTGGGCGGACTGCTGGTGCGCTCGCTGGTGGAGGAGTTCATCCGGCGGGGCCGTGACCAGATGGACCTCTCGGTGCTGCACGACAACGAGGGCGCGATCGCGCTGTATGAACGGATGGGTTTCGAGCGGGTCCCCGCCCTGGGCATCAAACGCAAGAACGCCATCAACGAGAAGCTGTTCGCACCCGTGCAGGAGGAGGAGGGTCTCGCCGAACTCAACCCGTACGGCCGGATCATCGCCGACGAGGCCATCATGCGGGGTATCCACGTGGAGGTCCTCGACGGCAAGGGTGGCTACATGCGGCTGACCCACGGCGGCACCAGCGTCGTCACCCGGGAGTCGCTGTCGGAGTTGACCAACGCGGTCGCGATGAGCCGGTGTGACGACAAACGGGTGGCCCGCCGGGTGGTGTCCGAAGCGGGGATCCGGGTGCCCCGCGGCCGGACCGCGACCTTCGACGACGAGGACTACGCGTTCATGCGTGAGGTGGGGTCGGTGGTGGTCAAACCCGCCCGCGGCGAACAGGGCGCGGGCATCACCGTCGGCGTCACGAAAACCGACGAATTGGACCGTGCGCTGACGTGGGCGGCCAAGCATTGCCCCGACGTGCTCATCGAAGAGCGCTGTGAGGGTGAGGATCTGCGGCTGGTGGTGATCAACGGCAAGGTGATCGCCGCGGCCGTGCGTCGTCCACCCCAGGTGCTGGGCAGCGGCAAGCACACCGTGCGGCAGCTGATCGAGGCGCAGAGCCGCAGGCGCTCCGTGGCCACGCACGGTGAATCCGAGATCCCCGTCGACGATGTCGCCGTCGATACCGTGCGTGAGGCGGGCTGGGAGCTCGACGACGTGCTGCCCATCAACGAGCGGCTGACCGTCCGGCGCACTGCCAACCTGCACACCGGCGGAACCATCGGGGATGTCACCGATGAGGTGAACCCGAAACTGGCGCGGGTGGCGATCGACGCCGCCGACGCCATCGGCATCCCGGTCACCGGGATCGATCTGATGGTGCCGTCCGTGTCCGGCGAGGAGTACGTGTTCATCGAGGCCAATGAACGCCCCGGGCTGGCCAACCATGAGCCGCGCCCGACCGCCCAGGCTTTCGTGGATCTACTCTTTCCCCGTACCGCGGCCACGCCGTGGGCCTGGCAGCCCGATCCGGTCGATCAGGGCTGAACCGCCGGGGCCCGCCACGCCGGTCCCGTATTTCCGATGCTTGAGAAGGAGGCATGGTGTCCGAACCTGCGCAGATGCCGGAGGCAACACGAGCGTGGATGATCGACACGCTGCTCGGACTGTTGCAGACGCCGAGTCCGTCGGGACGGACCGACGCGGTGATGCAACTGATCGGCGACACCCTCGACGAACTCGGGGTGCCGTTCACCCTGACCCGCCGGGGCGCACTCACCGCGGTCCTGCCCGGTGAGTCGAAGACCACCGACCGGGCGGTGGTCGTGCATGCCGACACCATCGGCTGCATGGTCCGCGATCTGAAAGACAACGGCCGCCTCGAGCTGATCCCGGTCGGCACGTTCTCGGCGCGGTTCGCGACCGGGGCGCGCGTGCGCGTCTTCACCGACGACCCCGAGGAGTTCTACACCGGGACGGTGATGCCGTTGAAGGCCTCCGGGCATGCGTTCGGCGACGCGATCGACACCCAGCCCACCGAGTGGGAGCACGTCGAGGTCCGCATCGACCGCAAGGTCTCCACCCGCGCCGACCTGGTGGCGCTCGGCTTCAACGTCGGCGATTTCGTCGCCCTGATCGCCGCCCCTGAGCTCACCGCGGACGGTTACATCGTGTCGCGCCACCTGGACGGTAAGGCCGGGGTGGCCGTCGCGCTGGCCCTGGCGAAGACCGTCGCCGAGGAAAAGATCGTGCTACCGCACAAGACCACCATCATGGTGACGATCACCGAAGAGGTGGGCCACGGCGCCAGCCACGGGCTGGATCCCGACGTCGCCGAACTGGTGTCCGTCGACAACGCGGTGTGCGCGCCCGGTCAGCACTCCATCGAGGACGGCGTGACCATCCCGATGGCCGATCTGCACGGGCCGTTCGACTATCACCTCACGCGCAAGCTGTGCAAGCTCGCCGACAAGCGCCAAATCCCTTATGCGCGTGACCTGTTCCGCTTCTACCGGTCCGATGCGGCGGCGGCCATCGAAGCCGGGGCCAACACCCGGGCCGCGCTGGTCGGGTTCGGACTGGACGGCAGCCACGGCTGGGAGCGGACGAACATCGACTCCCTGGAAGCCGTCTACAACCTGCTTTTCGCGTGGCTGCAGACCCCGCTGACCTTCGCGAAATGGGATGCCAAGCCGACGGGCAAGCTGCGCGATTTCCCGTCGTCGAAGCAGCCCGCGCCCACCGAACAATGGGTGCCGCTGTCGCGTGGCGACCACGCCGAGCCGGGGGAGTGGTCGGGCGAGCACTGGCCGCCTGCCGAAGGTCCGGTGGGCCCGCAGGCGTAGTGGTTCAATCGAGGCGTGCTGAGCATCGAAGAGATCTCCGACCGTCTCGAGATCCAAGATCTGCTGGTCGCCTACTCGACGGCCATCGACAACCGCCGGTTCGACGACCTCGACCAGGTGTTCACCGAGGATGCCTACATCGACTACCGCGCCATGGGCGGGGTGGACGGCCGCTTCCCGGAGGTCAAGGCGTGGCTGGCGCAGGTGCTGCCGAACTTCCCGGCGTATGCGCACATGCTGGGGAACTTCGACGTCAGGGTGACCGGTGACACCGCGTCGGCGCGCACGCTGTGCTTCAACCCCATGGTGTTGGGCGGAGAAGTCGGACAGGTGCTGTTCTGCGGGCTCTGGTACGACGACGAGTTCGTGCGCACCGCCGACGGTTGGCGGATGACGCGCCGCGTCGAGGCGAAGTGCTTCGACCGCGTGGTGTGAATTTGGGCTGATCCCGGCTGCTCTGGCAGAATGAGCGGCTGTCTGTCGCGCGACACCGTTAGATGCGCTGCGCGGCGGTCACACATGCAGAGGCAAAACCGGACCGGGCAACCCGCTCGAGTCGCCGAATTGCCTGCGTGGCAATCACAGGAGAGAACGCTTTCATCATGGCTGTCAAGATCAAGCTCGCCCGCTTCGGCAAGATCCGTAACCCCCAGTACCGCATCTCGGTCGCTGACTCCCGCAACCGTCGTGACGGTCGCGCCATCGAGGTCATCGGCAAGTACCAGCCGAAGGAAGAGCCGAGCCTCATCGAGATCGACTCCGAGCGCGCGCAGTACTGGCTGAGCGTCGGCGCCCAGCCGACGGAGCCCGTCCTGGCCCTGCTGAAGATCACCGGTGACTGGCAGAAGTTCAAGGGCCTGCCGGGCGCGGAGGGCACGCTGAAGGTCAAGGAGCCCAAGACCTCCAAGCTGGACCTGTTCAACGCCGCCCTGGCCGCCGCGGACAACGAGCCCACCGGCGAGGCCACCCAGCTGAAGAAGAAGAAGGCCCCGGCCAAGAAGGACGAGGCCGCCGAGGCGCCCGAAGCCGAGGCGCCGGCTGCCGAAGCCGCCGCTGAGACGGAAGCACCCGCCGCCGAATGAGCTCCGTAGTCGTCGACGCCGTCGAACATCTCGTTCGCGGGATCGTCGACAACCCCGATGACGTGCGGGTCGACCTGGTGACCAACCGGCGCGGCCGCACGGTCGAGGTGCACGTGCACCCCGAGGACCTGGGCAAGGTCATCGGTCGCGGTGGTCGCACGGCCACCGCGCTGCGGACCTTGGTCGCCGGTATCGGTGGCCGCGGTATCCGTGTCGACGTGGTCGACACCGACCAGTAGTAGCGGCGGGGCAGGAGCGAAGCGACCCGGGGAGGGATTTCAGCATGGATCTCGTCGTCGGTCGGGTCGTGAAGGCCCACGGCATCACCGGCGAACTCGTCGTCGACGTACGCACAGACGACCCGGACGCCCGGTTCACCCCGGGCGCCCGGCTGCGCGGTTTCAAGCGCGACGGTCCGCAACGCGAGTTCGTCATCGAAACGGTGCGGGAGCACGGTAACCGCCTGCTGGTGCGGGTGGCCGGCGTGTCCGATCGCAACGCCGCCGACGAGGTCCGCGGCACCGTGTTCCTGGTCGACACCGAGAATCTGCCACCCATCGACGACCCCGACGAGTTCTACGATCACCAACTCGAAGGGTTGGCCGTGCGCTCCGTCGACGGCACCGCGATCGGCACCGTGGCAGAGGTGCTGCACACCTCGGCGGGCGAGCTGCTGTCGGTCAAAACCCCCGAGGGTGCCGAGATTCTCGTGCCGTTCGTCGGGGCCATTGTCACGTCGGTCTCGCTGACCGATCAGCTGATCGAGATCGATCCGCCCGACGGTCTGCTCAATATCGAAGACCTGTAGGGCGATATGCGGATCGACGTCGTCACGATCTTCCCCGACTATCTGGTGCCCCTGCGACAGGCATTGCCCGGCAAAGCCATCGAGGCCGGCATCTATGACATCGGTGTGCACGACCTGCGCCGCTGGACCCATGATGTGCACCGCTCGGTCGACGACTCGCCCTACGGTGGCGGCCCGGGCATGGTCATGAAGGCCCCCGTCTGGGGTGCCGCACTCGACGAGATCTGTTCCCCGGAAACGCTTCTCGTGATTCCGACGCCCGCCGGGCGGCCGTTCACCCAGGCCGTCGCGCAACGCTGGAGTGCCGAATCACACCTGGTCTTCGCCTGCGGACGCTACGAGGGCATCGATCAGCGGGTGGCCGATGACGCCGCCCGCCGGATGCGCGTCGAGGAGGTCTCCATCGGCGACTACGTGTTGGCCGGCGGGGAGGCCGCGGTGCTCGTCATGGTCGAGGCGGTGGTGCGCCTGCTGCCCGAGGTCCTCGGGAATCCGCAGTCCCACCTTGAGGATTCGCATTCCGACGGTCTGCTCGAAGGCCCCAGCTATACCCGGCCCGCTGTCTGGCGCGAGCTAGAGGTGCCGCCGGTGCTGCTGTCGGGGGACCACGCCAAGATCGCGGCCTGGCGCCATGAGCGGTCACTGGAACGGACCCGCGAGCGCAGGCCCGACCTCCTCTAGTTTCGGCGGGCAGGAGCGAAGCGACCCGGGGTTTAGATACGCCCGCCGGGGAAGATCGTCGCGACGGCCGCGGTGATGGTCTGGCGGGCCTTGTCGGCGGTGGCGGCCTGCATGGAACTGATGGCCATCACGTAGCGCCGGTCCGGCCCGATCACGCCGGTGGACAGGTGCATCCAGTCCGCACCGACGCAGCACATCCAACCCTGTTTCACCGCAACGGGTTCCGCGGGCAAGCCCTCCGGAATGCCGAAACGCTGCGGGTAGACCCCGCCCGGCACCATCCCGTCGGGTGCGGTGGGAGTCGATTCGGCGAGATTGGACAAGATGATGCTGGCGTCGGCAGGCGGAAGTCCGCCGGTGCCGGCCAGCAGCATGTCGTAGTAGCGAACCAGGTCGGTGACCGTGCTGGTGGTGTTGTACCAACGGCCGTTGCCGGGAGCGGTGGTGGAGGACAGCCCGTACCGGGCGACCACCCGATTGATGATGGCGCTGCCGCCACTGCGGTTCCAGAAGACCTCGGCGGCGCTGTCATCGGAGGACCGCAGCATCACGTCGAGCATCCGGCGGTCGTCCGGGCTCAGGGTGGTCTGGCCCTTGGACTCCTGCAGCAGCAGGTCGTCGGCGATGAACAGCTTCACCACCGAGGCGATCGCGACGGTGTCGGCCTGCCCGTTGGTGACGAGCTGGCCGGTGTTGCGATCCAGAATCGCCACCGTGATGTCGGCGCCGGATTTCGCGGCATCGGTGGTGGCCTGCCGGATGCGCAGATCCAATCCGTCGAACGCGGCGGTCGGTTGATCGGGCGGCGCCTCGGGGAGTGGCGCCGAGTTGCCCAGCGGTGCGATGACCGTCAGCTGCGGCGATTCCGGTGGGGCGGGTGGGGTGCCGTAGACCTTGGCCTCGCAGGCCGACACCAATGCACCGGTACAGAGCACGGTCGCGGTCACCGTCATCAATTTCGACGGCCGCGCTCGCATAGCTCTCCTCCTGGACGTGACTGTCAATAGCCTGGTGAACCGCTGTGTAAACCAAGTGGCGGGCCGGTGACATAGACACCGCAAAACCGGTCCTGACCCGTGTGTAGCCTAGCGGCTGGACGCCCTCGTCGTGCACCTCATGACGCCGGGCGTTTCGCCCCGGTACGCGGCGATTTCGTCGTATGCGTGCCGTCTGGCACAATTGAGCAGTTGTCTGCGCACGGCGTCCTGTAACCAGTGAGGCCTGCTGCGTGACGCAGGACCCGATATACCCGAAATACCTCGGCTCGACCGCGCCCGGCGCGGTGTCACATGAGCCGCTAACAACAAGGAAGTGTCACCGATGAACACGCTTGACTTCGTCGACAAGGCGTCGCTGCGCGAGGATATCCCGGCCTTCGGCCCCGGCGACACCATCAATGTGCACGTCAAGGTCATCGAGGGCTCCAAGGAGCGCGTTCAGGTCTTCAAGGGTGTCGTCATCCGGCGCCAGGGCGGCGGCGCCCGCGAGACCTTCACCGTCCGCAAGGAGAGCTACGGCGTCGGCGTCGAGCGGACCTTCCCGGTGCATTCGCCCAACATCGACCACATCGATGTCGTGACCCGCGGCGACGTGCGTCGCGCCAAGCTCTACTACCTGCGCGAGCTCCGCGGCAAGAAGGCGAAGATCAAGGAAAAGCGCTGACGCGCCCTGCCAGGGTTTGTGTCCGAACGCTGACTACCCTGATGCCGTGACCGAGGACAAAGAAGGCACGGCGGAAGAGTCCGTCGAAGACAGCACCGTTGACGGCGATGAGCCCAAACGCAAGGGCAGTGCTCTGCGTGAGGGCGTCGTCCTCGTCACCATCGCGTTGGTCATGTACTACGTGGTGCTCACCTTCGTCGCTCGGCCGTATCTGATCCCGTCCGAATCGATGGAGCCCACCCTGCACGGGTGCGCGGGCTGCGTCGGCGACCGGATCATGGTCGACAAGCTGACGTACGACTTCAGCGAACCGGAGCCGGGCGACGTCATCGTCTTCAAGGGTCCGTCGAACTGGAACATCGGCTACAAGTCGATCCGCTCCGAGAATGCCATCATCCGGGGGGCGCAGAATGCGCTGTCCTTCGTCGGCTTCGTGCCGCCGGATGAGAACGACCTGGTCAAGCGGGTCATCGCGGTCGGCGGCCAGACCGTCGAATGCCGTGCGGCCACCGGGCTGACGGTCGACGGCAAGAAGCTCAACGAGCCTTACCTCGATCCGACGACCATGATGGCCGACACCAGTGTCTACCCCTGCCTCGGCAACGAGTTCGGCCCGGTCAAGGTGCCCGACGGCCGGCTGTGGGTGATGGGGGACAACCGCACGCATTCGGCCGACTCCCGTGCGCACTGCACCAATCTGCCCGCCGATGCGCAGAAGGGGCTGCTGTGCACCGGTGACCCGGTCGCGGGCACGGTGCCCGTCGACAACGTCATCGGCAAGGCCCGGTTCATCGCATGGCCGCCGTCGCGGTGGGGTGGCGTGCACAGCGTGAACCCGCAGACGGCGCCCGCCTCGTAGGAGATCTGGCGTTGCCGGCGAGCTGGCCACCGAGGACCGTGATCCGCAGATCCGGTCTGCGCACCCTCGAATCCGCGCTGTATCGCAGCGGCCTGGGACCCGTGGCGGGAGTGGACGAGGTGGGACGTGGCGCGTGTGCCGGGCCGCTGGTGGTGGCTGCCTGTGTGCTCGGCCCGAACCGGTTGTCGAGTCTGGCCGCGCTCGACGATTCGAAGAAGCTCACCGAGGCCGAACGCGAACGCTTGTTCCCGCTGATCCGCCGGTACGCGGTGGCCTACCACGTGGTGTTCATCCCCTCGACCGAGGTGGACCGGCGCGGGGTGCACATCGCCAATATCGAAGGGATGCGCCGTGCCGTGGCAGGCTTGCCGTTTCGTCCCGGCTACGTGCTCTCCGACGGCTTCCGGGTGCCGGGCCTGGCGGTGCCGTCGCTGCCGGTGATCGGTGGTGACGCCGCCGCCGCCTGTATCGCGGCCGCCAGCGTGCTGGCCAAGGTCAGCCGCGATCGGCTGATGGTCGGTATGGAGGCCGAGCACCCCGGATACGGTTTCGCCGAGCACAAGGGCTACAGCACGGCGGCGCACACCGAGGCGCTGGCGCGACTGGGCCCGTGCAGCCAGCACCGGTTCTCGTTCGCCAACATTGCACGCGTTGCGGGCTCCGGTGTGACGGCTCGGTTGGATGCAGGCGAGCCGTGCGGAATGATGGAACCCAACCTAGACGAAGGACAGCAGAGCAGATGAGTGCCGAGGATCTCGAGAAGTACGAAACCGAGATGGAGCTCTCGCTGTATCGCGAGTACAAGGACATCGTCGGCCAGTTCAGCTACGTGGTGGAGACCGAACGCCGGTTCTATCTGGCCAACAGCGTGGAGCTGGTGCCGCGCAACGCCGACGGCGAGGTCTATTTCGAGCTGCGGCTCGCCGACGCCTGGGTGTGGGACATGTACCGGCCGGCGCGCTTCGTCAAGCAGGTCCGCGTGATCACGTTCAAGGACGTCAACATCGAAGAGGTCGAGAAGCCCGAGCTGCGGCTGCCGGACTGAGCCGACAGGTGGGCCTCGTGGGGCTTCGGCCCGGGATCAGGCCCGGGATCAGGCCCGGGATCAGGCCCGCACCGCCGCGTCGTGGCGGATGACCTCGGCGGCCGCGCGCTCACCCGAGCGCACCGCGCCGTCGATGAAGCCGTACATCAGGTCCGACGTCTCCGTCCCGGCCCAGTGGATGCGACCGCACGGGGCGCGCAGCGCCGGACCGAACTCGGTCAGCACGCCCGGCGGGGCATGCGAGATCATGCCGCCCCCCGAATACCGTTCGACGGTCCAGTTCTGCTCGACGTAATCCGCCGGGGTGAGCGCCCGCGCGCCGAACCGATCGGAGACCGCGTTCAGGACGGCCTGACGGCGGTCGCGGTCGCCCAGCGCGCACAGGTCACGCGCGGCCTGCGCCTCGGTGATGACGGTCAGGATGCCTGGATCACCGGTTGGCGTGCAGGAATCGATGGTCAGGGTGGCCGCGGAGTCGGGTGCGAACGACTGGCCCGACAATCCATCGGCACGCCAGAACGGTTCGTCGTAGACCAGCGCGATCTTGAAGACCGCGCCACTGGGCATCCGCTGATGCAGGAACGCCCGATCGACCGGCAGCATGGGCTCGTAGGTGATGTGCGAGGCGATGCAGATCGGCACCGTCACGATGACGCGACCGGCCCGCACAACCATGCCGTCAGAACGGACCGTGACGCCCTCGGAGTCCTGCGTGATGCTGCGGACGGGCTGCGACAGCGTGATGGCGTCGCCCAGTTCGGCCACCATCGCTCGATGGATGGCGCCCATTCCGCCGATCGGCCGGGCGTCCTCGGCGGCGTCCTTGACGCCGAGGACGAAGCTCGGGCCACCCGCGGATGCCATCTGATAGAGCACGAACAGCAGCGACAGCTCCGATGCGGCGGAGGTGTAGATGCCGGCGACCGCATGCTCCAAGAGTTCGCGGGCCGGCTTGGACCAGGTGTTGCCGTCGAGCCATTTCGCCCACGTCGTGTGATCCCACTTCTGCGCTTTCGGTGCGTCCCAGGGTGATTCGGGTGGAACCGACTTACACATCTGCGTGAGTTCGGCGAACACCGTCCCGATGTTCGCCACGGCGAACGGGCTCATCGACAAGGGGATCGTTCCCGTATAGCGGTACTTCTTGCCACCGACGAACATCATGGCGTCGCCGTGTGTGTACTGCTTGTAGCTGGGGACGTCGAATTCGTGCATCAGGGCGTAGATGCGGTCCTGCCCGGGCCCTATCCAGGCACCACCGCGGTCCACCCAGTAGTCGTCATGGGTTTCGGTGAAGGTGCGGCCGCCGACCCTGTCACGCGCTTCCAACAGCCGGACCGAATGACCGGCTTGGGTGAGCCTCAGCGCCGCCGTCAATCCGGCGAAACCCGCGCCCACCACGCAATAGTCGACGTCGACCATGACAGCAGGACTACTCGTTGTTGAAGCAGCTGTCAATACGCTGGCAGCGCTACGCGCGCAGGTGTTCGCCGAAGAAGGAGAAGACCCGGGTCCAGGCGTCCTCGGTGGCGGCTTCGTCGTAGCCGAACCCGGTGACCCGCAGTAGTGGTTGCACGGGAAGCTGATTGGCGAAGCTGTGCCCGACGCGCGGGTAGACCTTGATGTCGGCGGTGATGTTGAGGGCGTTGACGGTCCGCGTGAGCTTTTCCGGGGCGCCGATCCCGAGTGGGTCGCGGCGCCCGAAGCTGGCCACGATGGGGCACGCGCCGGACAGCGTGCGCTCCAGATTGCGCGGCAGCGGCGCGCCGTAGAACGGGGCGGACGCCCCGAAACCCTTGGGCGACAGCACCAGTGCGAACTGGCCGCCCATGCAGAAGCCGGCGATGCCGACGGTGCCCGTGGATTCCGGCAGTGCCAGCAGGTGGTCGCGGGCTGCGAGGAGGTCATCCAGTGCGCGGCCGCGCTGAGTCAGTAGTTCCCGCATCACCCGAGTGATGCAGCGCGCCCGGCCGCCCCGGGAGTACAGGTTCGGGGTGAGGGCAAGGTAGCCGGCGTCGGCGATCCGGCGGGAGATGGCCTGGCAGTCCGGCCCGTAGCCGAAGGCGTCGTGGACGACCACCACCCCAGGGAAGGGCCCGGGTCCGTCGGGGGTGTCCAGCAATGCGTCGATGGGACCGTCCGGGGTATCGAGCGTGATCGAGGCCACGTGAACAAACTAGCCTGGGCGGGTGACTGACGCACCAGAGGCTGTCCGGCCGTTGGCCGGTGTTCGCATCATCGAGATCTCCAGTTTCGTCGCCGTACCACTCGCGGGTATGACGCTGGCCCAGCTGGGCGCCGAGGTGATCCGGGTGGACCCGGTGGGCGGAGCCGCCGACTATCGGCGCTGGCCGGTGACCGAGGCCGGCGACAGCATCTACTGGGCCGGGCTGAACAAGGGCAAGCGGTCGGTGGCCGTGGACATGCGGTCGGAGCAGGGTCAGGATCTGATCGCGCGGCTGGTTGCCGAGGCCGGCGTGCTGATCACCAATGTGGCCGGGCGGCAATGGCATTCGTATGACGCGTTGGCCGCGCTGCGCCCCGACCTGATCCACGTGGAGATCTCGGGCCGCGCCGACGGCGGCACCGGTGTGGACTACACCGTCAACGCGGGTCTGGGCTTTCCGCTGGTGACGGGGCCCGCCGGGCTGGATGTCCCGGTCAATCATGTGCTGCCCGCCTGGGATGTGGCCTGCGGGCTCTACGCAGCGCTGGCGGTAACCACAGCGCTGCGGCACCGCGACGCGACGGGGCACGGCCAGCGGGTGTCGATCCCGCTGGAGAACGTCGCGCTGGCCACCGCGGGCAATCTGAGTTTCTTGACCGAGGTGATGATCAACGGAGATGACCGGCCCCGGATCGGCAACTCGATCTACGGTCAGTACGGCCAGCAGTTCACCAGCGCCGACGGGGTCGCGTTCATGATCGTCGCGCTCACCGGCCGGCACTTCAAGGATCTGGCCGAGATCACCGGTAACACCAAAGCGGTTGCCGCGCTGGGTGAATCGCTGGGCGCCGATCTCACCGACGAGGGGCAGCGCTACCGCCACCGCGATGCGTTGACCGGGTTGTTCACCCCGTGGTTCAGCGCCCACACCGCGGTGGAGGTCGGTGCCGCCCTGGCGGGCACGTCCATCCTGTGGGAGCGCTACCGCAGCTTCGCCGAGGCGGCCGCCGACCCGAAGGTGACCGAGAACCCGCTGTTCACCACCCTGGACCAGCCCCGCATCGGTAGCTACCTGGCGCCGGGGCTGCCCGTCGCCATCGACGGCGCTTACCCAGCCGCGGTGCCCTCGCCGGCACTCGGCGACGACACCGCGCAGGTGCTCACCGAACAGTTGGGGCTCGGAGCGGACGAGATCGCGCGCCTGACCGACGCCGGCACGGTCGCGTGAGCGCCCTCGCGGCACTGCTCGACCTGGCCGAGGCGGGGCACGATGCGTGGACCGGCCCGGCCAGCGGGCCCGACGGCAAGCGGGCCTTCGGCGGCCTGATCGCCGCGCAGAGCCTGGCCGCCGCCTGCCACACCCTCGATGCGGGTTATCAGCCGACCAACATGCACCTGCAATTCCTGCGCGGCGGTGACGCCGGCGTGCCGCTGGATCTGCGGGTGGACCGGGTGTACGACGGGCGCACCGCTGCTTCGCGGCGCGTCGAGAGCCGCCAGGCCGGTCGTCTGCTCACCGCTGCGACCGTATCGTTCACCGTGCCGCTGGCCGGGCCCGAACACGGTGTGCGGCAGACGATGCCGGCGCATCCGGACACCTTGCCGCCGACCGGGCCGCCTGGCCCGGCGCCGTCGCTGCCCTTGGATGAACTCGACATCCGGATCGAGGACGTCGGTGCCGGTGCCGATTTCGTCCGGCGGATGTGGTGGCGGGTGACCGCCCCGCTGCCGGATGCGCCGTTGCTGCACACTCTGATTGCGGTGTACATCACCGACCTGTACGGCGTCGACCCGGCCTCCCACGTGCACGGCTCGTCGATGCAGGAGCGGGTGCACCGCACCAGCACCACGGATTCGTCGATCTGGCTGCACCAGCCGGTGCGCGCGGATGAGTGGAATCTGCTGGAGTCCGCCTCGCCCGCGGCGGCCCGTGGGCGCAGCCTGATCACCGCGAGCCTGCTACGAGCCGACGGCGTGGTCGCCGCGACGCTGGTCCAGGAAGGGCTGTTCGCCGATAGGGAGCCTTAGCTGTCCGGTGGCGCGGCGCCGGGCGACTCGCGGGTCCACCCACTCGAGGATCCCACGGTCGGGCATGTCGATGAAATAGTCGAAACCGCCGTACGCCGGCGCCCGGTCCCGCGCCAACCGCGGAGGCAGTGGCAACCGGTACAGCCGGCTGGCGGGGTCGATCAGCTCGGCACCTGATTCCTCGAGTTGGTCGAAGGTGAGGTAGCGCAACGCGATTGACCGTTGGTCGGCGTGGCGCAGCCCCGCGATGTGACCGATGGACAACTCGCGGCCGACAATCCGGTGATAGTCGGAATCTCCGAACTCGGTGCCGTGCAGGTAGTAGATGCCGGAGCCGTCCGACCATTCGACGGCGGGCCGGCCGGTGTCGTCGTGAAGCACGCTGGTGCTGCCTTCGGCGTAGCGTACGGCCGGCATCGGCACCAGCAGCACTTCTCGGTGGATCGGAATCACCCACCCCAGCCCGAGGTCCCGAGCCGACCGCATCGCCAGCGAGAACCGCGCCCAGCGGCTGACGGACACCACACCGATCGGCGGCAGCCAGCGCGCGTCCGGCAGGGCGGCGACGAAGCGGCTGTAGAGGATGTCGCGCAGGTCGTTCGGGACGACGGCGCCCGGGACGTCGCCGGCATCGTCGCTGCCCGACCAGCGGGCGATCCGGGTCCAGCGTTTGTCCGGGCCGTTCAGCGAGGCGATCCGCAAGGCCCGGTCGAGTTGCGGGATGACGGAGTACTTGGTGCCCAGATGCACGTCCCGCGACGTGCAGAACTCGGTCACCAGGTCGAGTGCCGCGTCAGCGTCGAACGGAGGGACGCCCGAAGAACGCCGCGCCGGGAGGTCCAGGTCGACGTAGGACTCCATGTCGAAGGTCATGGTCGCAACGTAACGCCGGTGTCCGACAAGTTCCCGTGGCGGCGGTGTGGCCGACACGTTGTGCGCGCGAGCGTGCACCCAGATCGCCGCCGAGCGCGAAATCACGCTCTCACGGCACGCTCGACGACGCCGGCCCCGAGCGGGCCGGTCCGCGCAAAGGCTGCGTTTTGTCGTAGCCGATCCATAGGATCGAGAGATGAAGCCGATTGCCATCCTCCTGTTCAGCGCGTCCGCCGTCTTCGCCACCGTCGCGGCGCCGACCGCGGCCGCCGCCGACCCCTGCTCGGCGAGCAGTCTGGCCACCACCGCCAGCGGTGTGCTCGGCCAAGCGGGTGCGTACCTCGACGCGCATCCTGGTGCCAACGACGTCCTGACCGCGGCGGGCAATCAGAGCACGGGCGACGCGACCGCGGCGATCAGGGGGTATTTCACCGGGCATCCGGGCGAGTTCCTCGACCTACAGGGCATCGCGCGGCCGCTCACGTCGCTGCGCAGCCAGTGCGGTGTCTCGGTGTCGCCCAGCCAGCTCGCGGCGCTCTTCGACGCGCTGGCCTGACGGCCAGACCGGCCGCACGGCGAAAAGCGAGTACACGCCTACTCGGCTCCAGCGAAATGGCCGCGCCTACGGTTGTTGTCATGACCACGTGGGCGATCTCGATCCGGATTCCCGTGGACGGCCCGCTTGAGGAGCAGACGGATGCGCTGCTGAACTCGGTGCGGCCGTTCATGGAATCCCTGATCCGACGGCCTGCGAGGCGGGCCGGCAATGTGTTCGCGTTCGAGCTGCTGAGTGCCACCGGTATCCGTGAAACGAACAGATACCTGCTGCTGGTGGACGCGGACAGCCCGTCGGCGCGGGCGTTGCACCGGCTGGCCGAAGGCCTGGCCACAGTGCTCCCGGCCGGGGCCATCGTCTCGGCGCTCGGTGAATTCGACTCGGTCGCGCGGTCACCGGAGTCCCAGCTGCTCGCCTGGTAGGCATCCGCTTCGGGCCTCGCCTGTGGATGAATCGGTGACTGTGGATAACTAGGGCTTTTGCCCGGTTTCGTGCGCCGGCCTGTCGGCGGGTGTCGCGATGGTTGATCCATGGAGACATGGAGTCGCGCCGAGATCGGCGCTCTGGGCGAGCGGTTGGCGGTGCAGCATCTGGAGGCCTTGGGTCTGCAAGTGCTGGAACGTAATTGGCGGTGCCGCTACGGCGAGCTGGATGTGATCGCCGCCGACGGCGGCACGGTGGTGTTCGTGGAGGTCAAGACCCGCACCAGTGACGCTTTCGGTGGGGTGGCCGAGGCGGTCACCCCGGCGAAGGTTCGGCGGTTGCGGCGGCTGGCCGGCGTGTGGCTGGCGCAGCAGCCGAAGAGCTGGGCGGGGGTGCGTATCGATGTCGTCGGGGTGCGCATCGGCCGGACCCGGGTGCCGGAATTGACCCTCGTACAGGGCATCGGCTGATGGCACTGGGTAGGGCGTATTCGGTGGCCATCCGCGGGGTGGACGGGCTGATCGTGGAGGTCGAGGCCGACATCACCTCCGGTCTGCCGGGAGTACATCTGGTGGGTTTGGGTGATGCGGCGCTGCAGGAGTCGCGGGACCGGGTCCGCGCGGCGATCACCAACTGCGGCAGTGAATGGCCGATGTCGCGGCTGACACTGGCGCTCTCGCCCGCGACGCTGCCCAAGAACGGGTCGGCGTACGACTTGGCCCTGGCATCTGCGGTGCTCTCGGCGCACGGCAAGAAGGAGTGGCCGCGGCTGGAGAAGAGTCTGCTGCTGGGCGAATTGGCACTCGACGGCCGGGTCCGGCCGGTCACCGGGATCCTGCCCGCGGTGGTGGCCGGCAAGAAAGAGGGCTGGCCGGTGGTGGTCGTGCCCGAGGAGAATCTCGCCGAGGCCAGCCTGGTCGACGGCATCGAGGTATGGGGTGTGCGCACCCTGCGCCAGCTGCAGGCCTGGCTGGCGGGCAAGGGCGGGCTGACGGGCCGCTTCGACACGGTGCCGCCCGCACCGGTGGTGGCGGCGGATCTCGCGGATGTGATCGGGCAGACCCAAGCCCGCTACGCGGTGGAGGTGGCGGCCGCCGGCGCGCATCATCTGTTCCTGAGCGGTCCGCCGGGAATCGGCAAAACGATGCTGGCGCAACGCCTTCCCGGACTGCTACCGCAGTTGTCGGAGGACGAGGCGTTGGAGGTCACCGCGATCCATTCGGTGGCCGGGCTGCTGACGGGCAAGACCCCGCTGATCACCGAGCCACCGTTCATCGCCCCGCATCACACCTCCAGTGTCGCGGCGATGGTCGGCGGCGGAACGGGGATGGCCCGCCCGGGTGCGGTCAGCCGGGCGCATCGTGGCGTCTTGTTCTTGGACGAATGCGCGGAGATCGGCTCCAGCGTGCTCGAAGCGATGCGAACACCGTTGGAGGACGGCGAGATTCGGCTGGCGCGGCGCGACGGGGTAGCGAAATATCCGGCACGGTTCCAGCTGATTCTGGCCGCCAACGAATGCCCGTGTGCCCCGGCCAACCCGCGGGACTGCGTGTGCCCGGCCGCGGTGAAGCGACGCTATCTCGGCAAGTTGTCCGGTCCGTTGATGGACAGGGTCGACCTGCGCGTCAAGATGCATCAAGTCCGCGGCGTCGCCTTCGGTAGCGCGGTTCCCGAGCCGACCGCGGCCGTACGGGAACGGGTGGCGAACGCCCGCAGCGCTGCCGCGTTCCGATGGCAGGCCGTCGGGGTGCGGACCAATGCGGAGGTGCCCGGGCCGGTGCTGCGCCGTGCGTTTCGACTCAGCCGAACCGCGATGGAACCGCTGCGCAGAGCGTTGGATCGCGGCTCACTCAGCATCCGGGGGGTCGATCGGTCACTACGGGTCGCGTGGTCCATCGCCGACTTGGCGGGCAAGGAATCTCCCACCGTGGACGACGTGTGCACGGCGCTCAGCTTTCGAGACGAGGTGGTCAACGATGGTCGATGAACAAACCCGCAATGCCTGGGCCTACCTGTCCCGGGTCACCGAGCCGCCCTGCCCCGCATTGACGGCGTACGTGCGCAGCCACGGTCCGGTCGAGGCAGCCGCGCGGATCCGCTCGGGCAGCGAACCGCCGTGGCTGACGGATGCGGTGGCAATCCGCCGCGAAATCGACAGTGTCGCGGATGATCTGGCGATGTTGGACCGTCGCGGGGGCCGGCTGATCACTCCCGACGACGACGAATGGCCGTACCTGGCGTTCGGCGCGTTCGGCAATGAGAAGGTGACCAATAAGCAGGACGGTCACACACCGATGGTGCTGTGGGCTATCGGGCCCGCGCGGTTGGACGACGTGGCCGACCGCGCCGCGGCCATCGTCGGGACCCGTGCGGCGACCGCCTATGGCGAGCACATGGCGGGCAGCCTGGCCGAAGGGTTGGCCGAACACGACGTCGCGGTGGTGTCGGGCGGCGCCTACGGGATCGACGGTGCGGCGCATCGGGCGGCGCTGGCGGTCGACGGCTGCACCGTCGCGGTGCTCGCCGGTGGTATCGATGTTCCCTATCCGAGCGGGCATTCGGCTCTGCTGCACAGGATTTCGCAGAGTGGATTGCTACTCACCGAGTATCCGCCGGGGGTGCGCCCGGCCAGGTTCCGGTTCCTCGCCCGCAATCGTCTGGTCGCGGTGCTCGGGCGCGCCACCGTCGTGGTGGAGGCGGGACTACGCAGCGGTGCGGCCAACACCGCTGCCTGGGCCGAGGCGATGGGCCGGGTGGTGTGCGCGGTCCCGGGGCCGGTGACGTCCTCGGCATCGGCGGGCTGTCATGTGCTGCTGCGCGGCGATGCGGTTCTGGTCGACCGACCGGACGAGCTGATCGAGATCGTCGGGAAGGCAGGGGAGTTCGCCGAGGAGCCCGAGCATCCGGCCTCTCCGCTGGACGGACTGTCCCGGCCCGAACGCCTCGTCTACGAGGCGTTGCCTGCGCGCGGTTATCGCAGCGTCGAACAGATCGCGGTGGACGCCGCGCTGCCGGCAGAATCGGTCCTCGGCCCGCTCGCGCTGCTGGAGGTGTCGGGCTTGGTGACGCGCAAGGAGGGGCGGTGGCGGATCGTGTCCAGATGAGTCGGACGGGGCTCGGACGGGGCGTAGCGGACCGCGCCCGCTGGGCCGCTCGTACAGTGGTGGGGCAATCGTCAGACAAGAACGGGGAGGCACTGTGGCGGGACGTCCGGTCCATACCTTCGAGGTGATCAGCTCCACGCAGCTGACACCGCACATGATTCGGCTGGTGCTCGGCGGCTCGAAGGAGGGCGAGGGCTTCGACACCTTCACGCCCAGCGCGTTCACCGATTCCTATGTCAAATTCGTCATCGTCCCCGACGGCGTCAACACGGGTGCGCTGCCGAGGCCGTTGACGCTGGACAGTTTCAACGAACTCCCTGAGGATCAGCGACCCACGGTGCGGACCTACACGGTGCGGCACGCAGATGCCGAAAAGCGGGAGATCACAGTCGATTTCGTGGTCCATGGCGAGCAGGGCGTGGCCGGGCCGTGGGCCGCGGCGGTCGCCCCCGGCGCACCCGCGTATCTGATGGGGCCCAGCGGCGCTTACGCGCCGGACCCCGCCGCCGACTGGCACCTGCTGGCCGGTGACGAGGCCGGGCTCCCCGCGATCAGCGCCGCACTGAAGGCGCTGCCCGCGGCCGCCGTCGGCCAGGCCTTCATCGAGGTGGCCGGACCCGAGGACGAGGTCGAGCTGACCGTCCCGGCCGGCGTGGCGGTGCACTGGATCCACCGGGGCGGTCGCGCCGATCAGGTGCCCGACTCGGCGGCCGGCGACAACGCGCCACTGGTGGCCGCGGTCCGCGGCGCCGACTGGCTGCCCGGTCAGGTGCAGGTGTTCGTGCACGGCGAGGCGCAGACCGTCATGCACAATCTGCGGCCGTACCTGCGCAAAGAACGCGGAGTCGAGGCCAAGTGGGCTTCCATCTCCGGATACTGGCGCCGCGGCCGCACCGAGGAGACGTTCCGGCAGTGGAAATCGGAGCTGGCGAAAGCCGAAGCGGGCCAGTCAGACTGACCCCATGGCATTCGGCGACTATCAGCTCGAGATCTATCTGCAGGGCCTCTCCGGGGTCGTGCCCTCCCTTCCGATCGGCTTCGCCGAACTGGAGGAGCGGGCCGAAAAAGCGATGTCCCCGTCGCTGTGGTCCTATGTCGCCGGCGGTGCAGGCGATGAGCGCACCCAGCGGGTCAACGTCACGGCTTTCGAGAATTGGGGTCTGATCCCGCGGATGTGCGTCGGCGCCACCGAACGCGACCTGACGGTCGAGCTGTTCGGGCTCACGCTGCCCTCGCCACTGTTCATGGCGCCCATCGGGGTGATCGGGCTGTGCGCCCAGGACCGCCACGGCGACCTGGCGTCGGCCCGCGCCGCCGCCAGGTCCGGGGTGCCGATGGTGGTCTCCACGCTCACCGCCGACCCCCTGGAATCGGTCGCCGCCGAATTCGGCGACACCCCGGGCTTCTTCCAGCTGTACACCCCGAAAGATAGGGAGCTGGCGGCCAGTTTCGTGGCCCGCGCCGAAGCCGCGGGATACAAGGGCATCATCGTCACGCTCGACACCTGGGTGCCCGGCTGGCGGCCGCGCGACCTGGGCACCTCGAACTTCCCACAGCTGCGCGGCCACTGCCTGACCAACTACACCAGCGACCCGGTGTTCCGGGCGGGCCTGGCGCAGCCGCCGGAGGAGAATCCGCAAGCTGCGATCCTGAGCTGGATCCAGAACTTCGGGCAATGTGTCACGTGGGACGACCTGGCCTGGCTGCGGACGTTGACGAAGCTGCCGCTGCTGGTCAAGGGCATCTGTCATCCCGACGACGTGCGGCGCGCCCGCGACCTCGGGGTCGACGGCATCTACTGCTCCAACCATGGCGGGCGTCAGGCCAACGGTGGCCTCCCTGCCATCGACTGCCTGCCCGACGTGGTCGCCGCGGCCGACGGGCTGCCGGTGCTGTTCGATTCCGGGGTGCGCAGCGGTGCCGACATCGTCAAGGCGCTCGCGTTGGGCGCCACCGCCGTCGGGGTCGGGCGGCCGTACGCCTACGGACTGGCGCTCGGCGGCGTCGACGGCGTGGTGCACGTGTTGCGCTCATTGCTCGCCGAGGCCGACCTGATCATGGCCATCGACGGCTACCGGTCACTGGCTGATCTCACCCCGGACACGCTTCGGCGCGTCACCTAGACAGCCCGGCCCAGGCTGAGCACGGTGGGAAGGTGCACAGCGACGGGGGGATCGGCCCGATTCTGGCCGAGTTCGACGAGCACCTGGCGCTGCAGCGCCTGCGCTCCGAGCACACCCGCCGCGCGTATCTGGGCGATCTGCGGTCCCTGTTCGAATTCACCGGCGGAGGCCTGGACAGCCTGAACCTGATGACGTTGCGTTCGTGGCTGGCGTCCCAGGCCGGCGCGGGGGCGGCGCGCACCACGCTGGCCAGGCGCACGTCGGCGGTCAAGACGTTCACCGCGTGGGCGTGCCATCGCGGTTTGATGCGTACCGACCCGGCAGCGCGCCTGCAGACCCCGAAGGCCCATCGCACCCTGCCGGCGGTGTTGCGGCAGGACCAGGCGCTGGACGCCCTGGAGGCGCTGAATTCCGGTGCCCAGCAAGGAGATCCGCTGGCGCTGCGGGACCGTCTCATCGTCGAGTTGCTCTACGCCACCGGTATCCGCGTCAGCGAGCTGTGCGGGCTGGACATCGACGACGTCGACACCTCGCTCCGGGTACTGCGCGTCCTGGGTAAAGGCAACAAACAACGCACCGTGCCGTTCGGCGAGCCGGCGTCGGCGGCACTCATGTCCTGGCTCGCCGACGGCCGGCCGGCGCTGGTAACCCCGAAGTCGGGCCCGGCGCTGCTGCTCGGTGCCCGCGGCGGCCGCCTCGATCAGCGTCAGGTCCGCACCGTCGTGCACGACACCATGACCGCCGTCGACGGTGCCCCCGACATCGGTCCGCACGGCCTGCGGCACAGCGCGGCCACCCATCTGCTCGAAGGCGGCGCCGACCTGCGCATCGTGCAGGAACTGCTCGGCCATTCCTCGCTGGCCACCACGCAGCTCTACACCCATGTCACGGTGGCTCGGCTCCGGGCGGTGCACGACCAGGCGCATCCCCGGGCCTGAGCGGCTTGAGCCGGATCGGGGTCTGGGCGAGCAGTCCGAGCGGATCGACGTAGTCGGCCCTCGCGGCCGGGCCCCACATCGCTCCCCAGTGCAGGCAGGCAGCTACCGGGCAGCCCGCATGTCCAGCCATCAGCGCCCCGATCGGGGTGCCGGCCGCCACCGACTGCCCGGGACGCACCGTGGCGCGCACCGGCTCGTAACTGGTGCGCAGACCGCCCGGATGCTCGATGGACACCAGTGGGCGACCGGCCAGCTCACCGGCGAACACCACGGTCCCGTCTCCGGCGGCATACACCGGCTGACCCGATGCCCCGGCGAGATCGACACCCCGGTGGCCGCGCTTCCAGTTGGGCGCGGGCGCGTCGAAACCGCGGGTGACGGCGGGCTGGGGGTGCAACGGCCAGCTCAGGCGTGCCGGTTCGGCATGCGCCGGGGCGGTAGCCGCCACCATCAGCAGCGCCACCCCGAGGAACCTCATCACCCCAGTTCAGCGGCTGGCAGGATGAGAGGGAACCCGATATCCGGAGAATGTGGATGATGGCCCGACTGTGCACAACTGCAGTGGTAAAAGCCGCTGTATCCACGGTGTAAACTTCTGTCCGCAGCTCACTTGCGTGAGCTGACTTCGCGCGCCTGCTTCGCAACCTCGTACCAACAGGGTTGCACCAGCCAGCCGGGCGGTCCTGAACCGGGAAACCGGAACGGGTCCGGCAGCTAGCAGACGCCAGGGTCCGGGATCACCCGATGCCGGACGACAACCGATATATAAGTGAGGCACCACCATGGCCGTAGTGACCATGAAGCAGCTGCTCGACAGCGGCACCCATTTCGGGCACCAGACCCGTCGTTGGAACCCCAAGATGAAGCGGTTCATCTTCACCGACCGCAACGGCATCTACATCATCGACTTGCAGCAGACGCTGACCTACATCGACAAGGCCTACGAGTTCGTCAAGGAGACCGTCGCGCACGGTGGCACCGTGATGTTCGTCGGCACCAAGAAGCAGGCCCAGGAGTCCATCGCCGACGAGGCGACCCGAGTCGGCATGCCGTATGTGAACCAGCGCTGGCTGGGCGGCATGCTCACCAACTTCTCCACCGTGCACAAGCGTCTGCAGCGCCTCAAGGAGCTCGAGGCCATGGAGCAGACCGGTGGTTTCGAAGGCCGCACCAAGAAGGAAATCCTCATGCTCACGCGTGAGAAGAACAAGCTTGAGCGCAGCCTCGGCGGTATCCGCGACATGCAGAAGGTGCCCTCGGCCATCTGGGTCGTCGACACCAACAAGGAGCACCTGGCCGTCAACGAGGCCATCAAGCTCGGCATCCCGGTCATCGCCATCCTCGACACCAACTGCGACCCGGACCAGGTCAACTACCCGGTCCCGGGCAACGACGACGCGATCCGTTCGGCAGCACTGCTGACCAAGGTCATCGCCTCGGCCGTCGCCGAGGGCCTGCAGGCCCGTGCCGGCGCCGGTAAGGCCGAGGCCGGTCAGGACGCTGCCGCCGCCGAGCCGCTGGCCGAGTGGGAGCAGGAGCTGCTGGCCGGTGCCACCGCGAGCCCGGCCGACAGCACCGTCGCTGCCGAGCCCACCACTGACGCTTCCTGACCTCTTCAGTCCAAGGAGAACGCATTCATGGCTAACTACACCGCTGCCGACGTCAAGCGCCTTCGGGAGCTGACCGGTGCCGGCATGCTCGACTGCAAGAACGCGCTGACCGAGAGCGACGGCGATTTCGACAAGGCCGTCGAGGTGCTGCGGATCAAGGGCGCCAAGGACGTCGGCAAGCGCGCTGAGCGTGCCACCGCCGAGGGCCTGGTCGCGGCCAAGGACGGCGCGCTCATCGAGCTGAACTCCGAGACCGACTTCGTCGCGAAGAACGCGGAGTTCCAGGCGCTGGCCGACCAGATCGTCGCCGCGGCGGCAGCCTCCAAGGCTGCCGACATCGACGCGCTCAAGGCTGCCAAGTCGGGTGACACCACGGTCGAGCAGCTGATCGCCGACCTGAGTGCCAAGATCGGCGAGAAGCTCGAGCTGCGCCGCGTGGCGTACTTCGACGGTCAGGTCGAGACCTACCTGCACAAGCGGTCGGCCGACCTGCCGCCCGCCGTGGGTGTGCTGGTCGAGTACACCGGTGCTACGGAGGAGGCCGCCCACTCGGTCGCCCTGCAGATCGCCGCGCTCAAGGCCAAGTACCTCACGCGTGAGGACGTGCCCGCCGATGTCGTCGCCAACGAGCGTCGCATCGCCGAGGAGACCGCCAAGGAAGAGGGCAAGCCGGAAGCGGCACTGCCCAAGATCGTGGAAGGTCGCGTCACCGGTTTCTACAAGGACGTGGTCCTTCTCGATCAGTCGTCGGTGTCGGACAGCAAGAAGTCCGTCAAGGCGCTCCTCGACGAGGCCGGCGTGACTGTGACCCGGTTCGTCCGGTTCGAGGTCGGTCAGTCCTAGTCAGATCAGCCAGAGAACCCCCCGGCGCCCCGCGCAGCCCCGTGGTACGTGCTGGTACCGTCGGGCGCATGACACGTGTGCACGCCTTCGGCGACGACGCCCTCGGCGACCTGGACGCGGTCGCGCTGGCCGCAGCACTGCGCGCCGGTGACGTCTCGCAGGCCGAACTGATCGACGCCGCGATCGCCCGCGCCGAGACCGTCAACCCCGCCTTGAACGGGCTGGCGTACCCGGCGTTCGACCGGGCCCGCGCCGCCGCGCCCCGCACCGGCTTCTTCGCCGGGATCCCGACGTTCGTCAAGGACAACTCCGATGTCGCCGGCATGCCGACGATGGAGGGCACCGACGCCTGGACGCCGAGCCCGGCGCCCGCCGACGGCGACTTCGCCCGCAGTTTCCTGGGCACCGGCCTGATCGCCCTGGGCAAGACCCAACTCTCCGAGTTCGGATTCAGCGCCTCCGCGGAGCACCCTCGGCTCGGGCCGGTGCGCAACCCGTGGCACACCGAGCACACCGCAGGCGCCTCGTCGTCCGGATCGGGTGCGTTCGTCGCCGCCGGTGTGGTGCCGATCGCGCACGCCAACGACGGCGGCGGATCCATTCGCATCCCGGCGGCCTGCAATGGGCTCGTCGGGCTCAAACCGTCACGGGGCCGGCTGCCGCTGGACAAGCAGATGCGCCAGATGCCGTTGCGCATCGTGGCCAACGGTGTGCTCACCCGATCGGTGCGCGACACCGCCGCGTTCTACCGTGAGGCCGAACGCCTGCAGCGCAATCCCAAACTGCCGGCCATCGGCGATGTCACCGGCCCCGGCGCCCGGCGGTTACACATCGCCGTGTGCACGGAATCGATTGCGCGCGAGGCCAGCCCGGAGATCCGCGAACAGACCATGAAGACCGCGGCGCTGCTGGAGGGCCTCGGCCACCGTGTCACCGAGATCTCGAATCCGGTGCCTGCCTCATTCATGAACGATTTCCTGCTGTACTGGTCGCTGCTGGCTTTCGCGTTGGTGCGAGGTGGGCGGCGGACGTTCGGCCCCAGCTTCGACAAGACCAAGCTGGACAATCTGACACTCGGACTGGAGCACCTGGCCGGGCGCAACCTGCATCGGATGCCGCTGGTGATCGGGCGGCTGGCGCAGACCCGCCGGACCATCATGCGACTCGCCGCGTCCTACGACGTCCTGCTCACGCCCACCCTCGCCGACGTGACACCCCGGATCGGGCATCTGGACCCGACCGCTCCGTACCAGCAGATCATCGACCGGCTCATCGACTGGGTCGCCTTCACCCCGCTGCAGAACGTCACCGGCGACCCGGCGATCTCGCTCCCGGTCGGCCGATCCGCGGCGGGCCTGCCGATCGGGATGATGTTCGCGGCGCCCACGGGGCAGGAGCGCATCCTGCTGGAACTGGCCTACGAACTCGAAGAGGCCCAGGCGTTTCCCCGTATCCAGGACTGACCGCTCTATGCTGTGAGGCGGCTGTCGAACAGTAGTGGGGGATAGATGGAATCCGGGTCCGATGACGTATCCGAGGGCACGCCGCCGCAGGATCATCAGGCGGCACCGCCGCAGCGCGGCTCCGTGCGCCAGCAAGACGCCGCATCGACGACACCCCGGCAGCCGACCGTCGCCGAGGCACGCCAGCGAGACAAGGCCCGTCGCGCCCGCGAGACCGCCGAGCGATTCGCCGCCCTGCAACAGGAGAAGGCCGACAAGCGTGCGGCCACCGGCAAGAAGCTCCTGATGGGTTCGGTAGCCGTCGTCGGCGTCGTGGGCGTCGTCGCACTGGGCTATCAGATGTTCCACGAGGACACCGTCTCGGCCACCTGCGTGGCCGATGGCAGCAACGAGGTGGTTCCGGACAGCTACTGCAGCAGCGGCTACTCCGGAGCGGGCGGCGTCTTCATCTGGGCGGGCTCGCCGTACCGGTACTACTACGGCGGCAGCAACGGCGGCATCGGCACCCCCGCCCGGGGCGGCACCCTGGAGCTGCCGAAGGGCACCACCGGGAAGACGAGTTCCGGATCGACGGTCTCGCGCGGCGGGTTCGGCTCGTCGAGCCACGGAAGCTCGGGTAGCTGAATGCGCCGTGTCCGCAGTTCCCCGCGACCGGGCTGGGAACGGATCGTCGCCGAGCAGGGCATGTGCTTCGGTACGCCCGCCCAAGATGCGAACGGCGCCGACCGACCCTACTGGGACGAGTCGGTGCACTACGTCTTCGACATGGACGAGGTGTTGTCCCTGGAAGCCTCCGTCGAGGTGCTGCACTCGATGTGCCTGGACGCCGTCGAGCATGTCGTGCTCGTCGGGCGCTATCACGACTTCGGTCTGCCGGAGTGGACGTGGGAGCACATCGAGAAGTCTTGGCGCCGTAGCGATCCGCACCTGTACGGCCGCTTCGACCTGCGCTATGACGGCCGCAAGCCGCCGGTGCTGCTGGAGTACAACGCCGACACCCCGACCTCGCTGTTGGAAGCCGCCGTCCTGCAGTGGCACTGGAAGACCGATGTCTTTCCCGCCGACGACCAGTGGAACTCCGTGCACGAGCGCCTCGTCGCGCGGTGGGCCGAGATCCGGGATCGGTTGCCCGGCAAGGAAACCCACTTTACCTGGTCCTCGGCCGACGCCAGCGGCGAGGACAACGTCACCCTGGCCTACCTGCAGGAGTGTGCGGCGGAGGCCGGTTTGCACACCGTCGGCCTCGCGATCGAGGACATCGGCTTCGACCAAGACCTGCAGTGCTTTGTGGACCTCGAAGAAGCGCCCATCTCATCGTTGTTCAAGCTCTACCCGTGGGAGTGGATCCTCGACGACGACTTCGGCAGGCACGCCCTGGACACCCTGCCGTCGACCATGTGGGTCGAGCCGCTCTGGAAGACGCTGCTGAGTAACAAGGCGATCCTCGCGGTGCTGTGGGAAATGTACCCGGGACACCCGAACCTGTTGCCCGCCTACCTCGACGACCCGCACGAGCTCACCGAGTACGTCCGCAAGCCCAAACTGGGCCGTGAAGGGGCGAACATCAGCGTGGTCGGTGCGGGACAGGACATGGAGACCGGCGGGGTCTACGGCGAGGAAGGTTACGTCTACCAACTGCTGGACCCGCTGCCGAAATTCGACGACATGCGCCCCGCGCTCGGCGCCTGGATCGTCGGCGACGAATCCGCCGGGCTCGGCATCCGGGAGACCTCGGGCCTCATCACCGACAACGGCGCCGCCTTTGTACCCCACCGAATTCCGCTGTGATCGGAAGGATCAGTCAATGAACCGCACCATGCTCTCGGCCCTGGGGCCGGACTACTGGTCGATCGTCGGCCACGGTGCGTCGGCGATCGTGCTGTACACGATCGTCGGCATCGCACTGATGGTCCTGGGTTTCTTCGTCATCGACTGGACCACGCCGGGGCCGCTGCGCGCCCTGGTGCAGGCCGGCCGCCCCAACGCCGCCGCCATCACCGCCTCCGGAGTGGTCTCGATGGCGCTGATCGTGGTGCTCGCGATCTACAGTTCCTCCGGTGATCTGATCGGTGGTCTGATCAAGACGCTGATCTTCGGTCTGCTGGGCATTGCCGCGCAAGCGTTCTCGGTGCGCCTGGTCGGCGTGATCAAGGGCGTCGACATCGGCCGGGTGCTGGCCGAGGAACGCTTCACCCCCGAGGTGCTGGTCGTGGCGGCGTCGTATCTGGCCTTCGGATTGATCATCGCGGCCGCGATTCTGTAGATCCGGCGACGAAATCCGTTGCCGTCGAGACACCTTGTTGTAATCGCAAGCAGTCTCCGTTAACGCGGCGGATACCGCAGATAGCTTTCCACGAAACACGGCGCGCCCACGATCCCTCTCGTGGAGTCCGCTGCACCACCCGCCATCACCCGACCACCGGAGATCGCCACCGCATCCGGTAACACCTTCATGTGCCTGGTCCGGTTCGCGCTGGCGAACATCAGGCGCCGCCCGGAACGTTTCGTGTTATCGGTCCTGGGCATCGCCCTGGCCATCTTGTGCGTCACCGTGGTGCGCACCATCGCCGCCAGTTTCGCCATCACAGGCGAGGATTCGGTCACCGACGTGATCGGTGGCGCCCAGCTGTGGGTGGTGCCGGCCGCCGGGGTGCACTACGACACCGACACCCGGGCACTGGTTGCCGACGGCGCCGCACCCGATATCACCGCACTTCCCGATGGCTGGTCCGCCACCCGGACTCCGTCCGGCACCACCAGTGTCAATGGCCTTCCGGTGTCCATCCGCGGCAGCGACGCGGTGGCAGCCGGTCACGTCGCGGTGGGCGATCAGCTCGCCACCCGCCTGGGCTTGGGTGCCGGTGACCGGGTGGTGATCGGCGGCCAGAGCCTGGTGGTTGATCTGTCCGGCACGGGCCAATCAGCTACCGTGCCAATCGATCTGGCGCGCAGCCTGGTCGGGGACAACGGTTGGTGGACGGTCACTGCGCCCGCCGGTCAGGAGAAGCGCCGCGACCTGGCGCAGACGTTCGGTGCGGCGACCGGCCTGCCCGCCACCACGGACCCGTCGGTGCTGCCCGACAGCGGCGGCCCCGGCCTGATCTATGACACGGTGGGTGGGGTCGGTCCGCTGACGTTCGAACAGAACTTCTCGGCGCTGTTCTCCGGCAAGATCACCGGTTCGACGCTGGGCCTCATCTCCACCATCGGGCTCATCCTCGGCTTCGTCATCGCGGTGTCCTCGTTCCTGGCCGCCGTCGCCGAGCGGAAGCGGGAGTTCGGCATCATGTCGAGCATCGGCCTCGCCGATGAAGTCCTGTACTTCTTCCTCGTCGAATCGGCGATCGTGTTCACCGTCGCCTACGTCGTCGGAGTGCTCGGCGCAGGAGCGGCTGTCGCACTGGTGATTCCGGGCATCGCGACGGTGGCAGCCTGGGCGCAGGCCGCGGGCATGGTGGCCGCGTTCATCCCGGCCATGGCGATCGTCGGAGCGCTGATCCCCGTGCACCGGCTGTTGCAACAACGTCCCGTCGATCTGCTGGGTGGCCGATGAGCGCCTGCGCGAAGAGGAGAAGGTACCGATGAGCGCCTGCGCGAAGAGGAGAGGGTAGGTAGGCCATGCGCTACGGACTGTCGTACGGCTGGTTGGCGGCGCGCCGCCGGCTCGGGGAGATGATCCTGCCCGCCATCACCACCGCAACGGGCGCCTTCCTGGTCGTCATCGTCTTCGGGATGTCCGAGGGCATCAGCGCCCAGTCGGCGTCACTCGGTCACGCCGACGAGATCCGCGCCGCCGTGGTGCTGATCGCCGTCACCGTCCTGCTGGTCGGTGTGGTAGAGGTGGCGGTCGCCACCACCCGGACGGTCGCCCAGCGGACCAGGGAACTGGGTGTGTTGGGCGCCAACGGGATTCCCCGCACACCGGTGGTGATCGCGCTGCTCGTCGAACCCGTCATCGCCGCCCTGCTCGGAGCGATCGGCGGGGCAGTGTTGGCGGTGATCGCCGCGCTGACGCTGGCGGCCGTTGGCTTCGTCCCGACCGGGGTCGCACTCGGCGGATTGGCCATGGGGGCGGTCATCGCCGTCGCCGTCAGCATCATCGCGGCACTGGCCACCAGTGTCGTCCCGACCTGGAACGCCGCCTCGCGCCCACCCATCCGATCGTTGAGCACGGGATAGGAACACATGACTGCCATCAACGAGACAACCACCGAATCGGTCCGGTTGGCCGACACCGAACCGGCCGGCGTGGCGCCGGTCATCGAGATCTCCGACGTGTGGAAGCTGCACAAGCTCGGCGACGAGGTCGTCAAGGCCCTCGTGAACGTCGAATTGCGGGTCATGCCGGGGGAGTTCGTCTGCCTGATGGGTCCCAGCGGCAGTGGCAAGTCGACGCTGCTCAACATCATCGGCGGCTTGGACCGTCCCACCAAGGGGGCCGTGCGGGTCGCAGGTCAGGACACCGCGACGATCTCGGAGAGTCAGTTCGCCGCCCTGCGACACGACACCATCGGGTTCATCTTCCAGAGCTACAACCTGATCCCGTTCCTGTCGGCTGTCGAAAACGTGGAACTGCCACTGATGTTCGAGCCGTACGACCGCAAGGCGCTGCGCCGGCGGGCCACCGAACTGCTCGAGCTGGTCGGCTTGGGGCATCGGATCCACCACCAGCCGACCAAGATGTCCGGAGGGGAACAGCAGCGCACCGCCATCGCGCGTTCGCTGATCAGCAACCCGACGCTGGTGCTGGCCGATGAGCCGACCGCCAATCTGGACCACCGCACGGGGGAGACGGTGGTGCGCATGCTGCGCGACCTGTGTTCGACGCTCGGCGTCACGGTCGTCGCAAGCACCCACGATCCCACGGTGGCCGACGAAGCGAGCCGTGTTGTCCGGATGCGAGACGGACAGATCGTCAACTGATCCAAAGGTATTGGGAGACAATTCATGACACAAGAACTGGAACATTCGGTCACCGCTGACCGCGACAAGCTGATGGCGACCGAACTGGTCCCCGAGCAGATCTTGCCGAAGGTGATGAGCACCTTCGGCCTGACCGCCGCCTACGTGTTCATCATCTGCTGGATCACGGGCTCCTCGGTGATGGCCACCGGTGGCTGGACCGCCATCCCGATGTGGGTGTTGGGCATACTGACCTTCCTGGTGCCTGCCGGCATGGCCGTCGTCGAACTCGGCAATCTGTGGCCCGGCCAAGGCGGTGTATACATCTGGGCCACCCGGACGATGGGGGAGACGTGGGGTTTCATCGGCGGCTACCTGTCGTGGGTGCCCGTCATCCTCAACGCCGCATCGTCGCCGGCGGTGGTGCTCTCCTTCCTGCTCTTGGCGTTCCACGCCGAGTTGGGTGTGATGTCCAGTGTCATCCTGCAGTTGGTGATCCTGTGGACGGTGGTCGGGCTGGCGCTCGCCAAGCTGGCCGCCAACCAGCGGATCATGAACGTCGTCTTCGTCGTGTTCGGCATCTTGGCGCTGACCATCTTCGTCTCCGGCGTGATCTTCGCGGTGCGCAACGGCTCGGCGACCCCGTTCAGCTGGTCGGAGGCGACCATTCCGAACTTCGCCGTGTCGGGCTTCCTGTACGGCACGGTGCTGCTCTACCTGCTCGGCGTGGAGACCCCGTACAACATGGGCGCGGAATTCCTGTCGGTGCGCAAGAGCGGTCCGCGGATGATCCTCTGGGGTTCAACGGCATTGGTCGCCATCTATCTGCTCACCACCCTGGGCACGATGATGGCGCTGCCCACCAGCGAGATCGACGCGGTGACCGGTGTCATCGGCATGCTGGATGTCGCTGGATTCCCCGGTCTGATGGAGATCTGTGCCGTGGTGCTGGCCTTGATCATCGTCGTGGCGCTGATGACCTACCAGGTGGCCTACTCCCGACTGATCTTCGTGTCGGGTCTGGAACGGCACCTGCCGAGAATCTTCACCCACCTGAACCCGCGGACCCGTAACCCGGTGTCGGCCATCCTGATCCAGGGCGTCATCTCGTCGCTGCTCATCATCGGCCTGTACTCACAGAGCAGCCTGGTCAACACGACGATCTTCCTGCAGGGCGGCTTGTCGACCGTGTGGCTGCTGTCCGGCTTCTTCTTCCTGATCCCGGTGGTCATCGCGCGGAAGAAGTACGCGGATCGCTATGAGAACGAGACGTTCTGGCGTATCCCCGGCGGCATGGTCGGGGTCTGGATCGTCGTCGTGGTGGGCACCGTCGGCACGGTCGCCGGCGTCTACTACTCCTTTGCGAAGTCCTGGCTGACCAGCGCCGGCGTCGGTGATGCCGAGTGGATGACATGGGTCGGTTGCATCAGCGTCGGGATGTTCGCGCTCGGCTTCGTCGTGTACATCTTCGGCCGCCGCTCGGCACACAAGGTGTCCCAAGACGACGCCCTGGCCCACCTCGCGGTGTTCGATCTCAACAAGGAAGCAGAGGAAACCGTCAAGTGACCATGGAGGACACCGTGCTGGGCACGGGCACCGCCGCACCGTCCACCCGCTACCCGCTGGACCCGCTCACCGGCGCCGAGATAGAGGCCGCGGCGGCTGTCATCACCGGATCCGAATATGCCAGCCCCACCTTGAAGTTCGTGATGATCCAGCTGGCCGAACCGGGCAAGACGGCCACGCTGACGTTCGACGGTGAGGTGCCGCGGCGCGCGTTCGCGAGCATGTACGACGCGGCGGCCAAGATGATCTACGAAGCCGTCGTGGACCTCGGGGCCCGCGTCATCGAGTCGTGGAAGGGCGTGCCCGGACGGTTCCCGTCCTACCTCGTCGAGCACATGACAGGTGTGGAGGAGAAGGTCCGCGAGGATCCCCGGTGGCAGGAGGCGATGCTCAAACGGGGCGTCACCGACTTCAGTCTGGCGATGATCGATCCCTGGCCCGCAGGCTATTACGGCGCGGGGGACCACCACGAGAACTCGCCGCTGATCTGCCGGCCGTTGACCTTCATGCGTGCCGCACCATCCGAACACGGGTACGCGCGCCCGGTCGAGGGTCTGATCGTCACCTTCGATCTCGACGCGATGGAGGTCATCGACATCGAGGACCACGGTGTGGTGCCGCTGCCGCCGACGGCGGGCAACTACGCCGAGGAGTTCATGTTCTCTCCCGACAACAGGCCGGCCTTCACTCAGTTCCGTGACGACGTCAAACCCATCGAGATCACCCAGCCCGACGGTCCGAGCTTCACCGTCGACGGGTGGAAGGTGCAGTGGCAGAAGTGGTCCCTGCGCATCGGGTTCAACCCTCGGGAGGGCGTCACGGTCCACGAGGTGAGCTATACCGACCGGGGCGAGACCCGTCCGATCCTCTACCGCGGGTCGTTGTCGGAGATGGTGGTGCCCTACGGCGACACCTCGCCGACGCACTGGAACAAGAACGTGTTCGACATGGGCGAGGTCGGGATGGGCTTCTCGGCCAATCCGTTGACCCTGGGGTGCGACTGTCTGGGCGAGATCCACTACTTCGACGGGACGGTCAACGACTCCAGCGGAAACGCCGTCGTCATCCCGAATGCGATCTGCATGCACGAGGAGGATTTCGGGATCTCTTGGAAGCACACGGATTTCCGGACGGGTGAGGTCGAGGTGCGCCGGTCGCGGCGGCTGGTCGTGTCGATGATATGCACCGTGGGCAACTACGAGTACGGCTTCTTCTGGTACTTCTACAACGACGCCTCCATCGAGGTCGAGGTCAAGTTGTCGGGCGTGCTGACCACCGGTGCAGTGGCCGAAGGAGAGACGCCCCGCTGGGGCAAGATGGTGGCGCCCGGCATCTACGGGCCGAACCATCAGCACTTCTTCAACTTCCGGCTCGACATGAGCATCGACGGCGCCGGAAACAGTGTCTACGAGGTGGATTCGGTACCCGAGCCCGATCCCGCGCTCAACCCGCATCACAACGCGTGGATCACCCAGGACACGCTGGTGGCCTCGGAGGCCGACGGCGCCCGTGACTGGAACTGGGAGACCGGCCGGTACTGGAAGGTGACCAATCCGTCCAAGACCAACGAACTCGGCTCGGCCGTCGCCTACAAGCTGGTGCCCAAGGAGATCGTGCCGGTGATGGTGCAGGAGGGGTCCTACATCTACGACAGGGCCCGGTTCGTCCAGCACAACCTGTGGGTGACCAAGTACGACCCGTCGGAGATGTTCGCCGCCGGCGACTACATGTACCAGTCTGCCGACGCCCAGGGCCTGCCCGAGTTCGTCGCCGACGACGCGCCGCTGGAGGACACCGACGTGGTGCTCTGGTACACCCTGGGGGCGCATCACGTGGTGCGGCCGGAGGACTGGCCCGTGATGCCCTGTGCCTACACGGGTTTCCACCTCAAGCCGGTCGGCTTCTTCGACGGCAATCCGGCGCTGGATCTGCCGCCATCGCCACCGAAAGCGTGCCACCAGCACTAACATCGGCCGCGTGTTCAGCATGAAGATCGACGACGTGTTCGTGATCAAGAATCGCGGCGTCGTGGTGACCGGTCGCGTGGACGCCGGAGAGGTCCGTGTCGGTGACTCCCTGTGGGTCGCCGACCGGACCTTCCGCGTCGACGCGATCGAGGCGTTCCGCAAGTCGCTGGATGCCGCGTCGGCGGGCGACACCGTCGGGCTGCTCTTCCGGACGGCTGCAAAGGCGGACTTCAGCCCCGGCAGCCTCCTGCGCGACTCGCCTGGCCCCGCGGACAGCGCGGCGACTTTCGTTCTCTAGTCACCGACGGCGGCGAGCATCCGCTTCAGCTCGGTGCGTTCGCTATCGGTGAGATGGCCGAGCACATCGAGTTCGGCAGCGCGCACCCCGGCGTCGGTGCGTTTGAGGATCGCCACGCCCTCGCGCGTCAAAGCGGTGGGCAGCGCGCGCCCCGAAGCCACGCTGGTCGGGCGCGCGACCAGTCCGCGATCCTGCAGACCCCGCACCACCATGTTCATCGCCTGCGGCGAGACGCTCAGTTCACGGGCCAGTTCGGCGTTGGACAGGCCGGGCGACTTGGACACCATCCGCATGCAGAGGTACTGGGCAAAGGTCAGATCCAAGGGTTCCAGGACGGTCGCCGTCACCTCGGACCGCAATGTCATGGCGGCGCGATGCAGCAGATAGCCGAGGGGAAGATCGTCGACCGGGTCACCCATGTCAACAATGTTGACACATATCAACTAGGTTGATATACCGGATGTATGACCACACCACACCAGATGTTCGAATCGGCCTACCGCGGCGAAGCCGCCGACTTCGAGGGCGCCCGCCCGCCGTGGAGTATCGGCGAGCCCCAGCCGGAGATCGCGGCGCTCATCGCGGCGGGCCGGGTACACGGCGACGTCCTGGATGCCGGTTGCGGGGAAGCGGCCACCGCGCTGGATCTCGCCGCGCGCGGGTTCACCGCCGTGGGCCTGGACTCCTCGCCGACCGCCATCGAGCTGGCCCGTGCGGAGGCCGGCCGCCGGGGTCTGGCCAACGTCAGCTTCGACGTCGCCGACATCAGCGCCTTCACCGGATACGACGGCCGCTTCGGCACCATCATCGACTCGACGCTGTTCCACTCCATGCCCGTCGAACTGCGCGAGGGGTACCAGCAGTCCATCGTGCGGGCGTCGGCGCCCGGTGCGTCCTACTTCGTGCTGGTCTTCGACGCCGCCGGCATGCCCGCCGATGGACCGGTGAACGCCGTCACCGCCGAGGAACTGCGCGACGTCGTCGGCAAGTACTGGGAGATCGACGAGATCCGGCCGGCCCGCATCCACGCGCAGGTCCCGCCGGCGCTGGCCGACTTCGGTGCCTTCGCCGGCGCCGACGTCCGTGATGAGCCCAACGGTCGCAAATCGGTCGGGGCCTGGCTACTGACCGCACACCGCGACTGACCAAATCGGTAGTACGCCCCGGCCACCCCGACGTGGCCGGGGCGTCGTCATGAGGCAGGATGGTGGCGATTCTTTGTCGCAACCGAAGGAGTCTGATGGCGGTGGGACAGATCCGGCCCGCGTACTCGCGAGTGCTCCTCAAACTCGGCGGCGAGATGTTCGGCGGCGGGCAGGTCGGGCTCGATCCCGACGTCGTCGCCCTGGTGGCACGCCAGATCGCCGAAGTCGTCCGCGGCGGCGCCCAGATCGCCGTCGTCATCGGCGGCGGCAACTTCTTCCGCGGCGCCCAGCTGCAGCAGCGGGGCATGGAACGCACGCGCAGCGACTACATGGGCATGCTCGGCACCGTGATGAACAGCCTTGCGCTGCAAGACTTCCTGCAGAAGGAAGGGATCGACACCCGGGTGCAGACGGCCATCACCATGGGACAGGTCGCCGAGCCCTACATCCCGCTGCGAGCTCGGCGGCACTTGGAGAAGGGCCGCGTTGTCATCTTCGGTGCCGGGATGGGCCTGCCCTACTTCTCCACCGACACCACCGCGGCGCAGCGTGCGCTGGAGATCGGCGCCGAGATCGTCCTCATGGCCAAGGCGGTCGACGGCGTGTACACCGACGACCCCAGGACCAACCCGGACGCCGAGCTGCTGACCGCGATCACGCACCGCGAGGTGATCGACCGCGGGCTTCAGGTGGCCGATTCCACCGCGTTCAGCCTCTGCATGGACAACGGCATGCCGATCCTGGTGTTCAATCTCCTCACCGACGGCAATATCGCGCGAGCGGTCGCAGGTGAGAAGATCGGAACACTGGTCACCAGCTGACAGCCGCGCATTGTGATTGAGATGCTGGGCGGGCGAATGCGACGGGAGATACTGAAGTGATCGACGAAACCCTCTTCGATGCCGAAGAGAAGATGGAGAAGGCGGTGTCGGTGTCGCGCGATGACCTCGCGTCGATCCGCACCGGCCGTGCCAACCCTGGCATGTTCTCCCGGCTGAACATCGACTACTACGGTTCGCCGACGCCGATCACCCAGCTCTCCAGCATCAACGTGCCCGAGGCCCGGCTCGTGGTCATCAAGCCCTACGAGGCCAGCCAGCTGCGCGCCATCGAGGACGTGATCCGCAACTCCGACCTGGGCGTCAACCCGTCCAACGACGGCAACGTCATCCGGATCTCCATCCCGCAGCTCACCGAGGAGCGCCGGCGCGACCTGGTCAAGCAGGCCAAGGGCAAGGGCGAGGACGCCAAGGTGTCCATCCGCAACATCCGCCGCAAGGCGATGGAGGAACTGGCCCGCATCAAGAAGGACGGCGAGGCCGGCGAGGACGAGGTGAGCCGCGCCGAGAAGGACCTGGACAAGTCCACCGGGCAGTACGTCACCCAGATCGACGAACTGGTCAAGCACAAGGAAGGCGAGTTGCTGGAGGTCTAGACGACCTTTCAGCACCCGACTCCCGTGGCACAGACCGAGCCACCCAAGAAGACTTCGCGCGCCGGGCGCGATCTGCCTGCCGCCATCGCGGTGGGTGCCGTCCTGGGTGCCATGGCGATCGGCACGTTGCTCTTCGCGCCCATCTGGTGGCTGCCGCTGCTCTCGGTCGCCATGGCCATCGCCACCCACGAGGTCATCCGGCGGCTGCGTGAGCACGGCTATGCACTGCCCACCGTCGCGCTGCTGGTCGGCGGCCAGGCGATGATCTGGTTGACCTGGCCGTTCGGCATCGACGGCCTGCTGGGCGCCTACGGCGGGACCATCGTGGTCTGCATGGTCTGGCGACTGGTGGGCCAAGGCCTCAACCAGCAGCCGGTCAACTACCTACGCGATATCGCCGCCACCGTGCTGCTGGCCACCTGGGTGCCGATGTTCGCGGCGTTCACGGCGCTGCTCATCTTCGCCGACCACGGCGGCGTACGCGTGTTCACCATCATCGTGACGGTCGTGTTCGCCGACATCGGCGGCTACGTCGCCGGCGTCCTGTTCGGCAAGCACGTGCTGGCACCCGCGATCAGCCCCAAGAAATCGTGGGAAGGCCTGGGCGGCTCACTGCTGTTCGGCATCACGGCCTCGGTCTTGTCAGTGGCTTTCCTGATGGAAAAGCCGGCCTGGGTCGGCGTGCCGCTCGGCGTGCTCCTGGTCATCACCGGGGTGCTCGGCGACCTGGTGGAATCCCAGGTCAAGCGCGACCTCGGCATCAAGGACATGGGGACGCTGCTACCCGGTCACGGCGGGATCATGGACCGCATCGACGCGATGCTGCCGTCCGCCGTCGTGGGCTGGATCGTCCTGACGCTTCTTGCCTGACGCGCCAGACGCGCCCGACGCGCCCGACGCATTCAGCCAACACGCCGCCGCACCCAGGACCAGCCCCGCGGCGATCCCGATGTTCACCCGCTCGCCGAGCATCAGCCAGGACAACACACCCGCGACCGCGGGAATGACACAGAACAACATGGCCACCGCCGACGCACCGTGCAAGCTGATCGCTCGCACGTACAGCGACACCCCGAGGGTGGCGTTCAGCAGCACGACGCCGGCGACCGCGAACACGGCGTGGGTCATGTTGTGCACCACGATCGGTGTGCTCAGCGCCAAGGCCAGCGCGGGCACGAAGGCCACCGCGTTCTGCACCGACGTGGCGGCCCGGAAGTCGACGTCGGCGCAGAAGCGCTGCTGATACACCCCGCCTGCGGCCAGTCCCAGCAGGGCGACCAGCAGAAGTCCCACCACCGGGTCCACCCCGCCGGTGGCGATCAGGCGCGTTGCGCAGGCCGTGAGCACCGCGGCGACACCGAGCACCAGTGCGACGACCCGACGCGGCGTCAACCGGTCGCGCAGGACCGTCGCCGCCAGCAGGGCGGTCGCCACCGGATTCATCGCGATGACCACCGCACACAGCACGGCCGGCGCGCCGTGCTGGATGGCGATGTACAGCGCGCAGAACTGCACGGCCTGCATCAACAGACCTGCGACCGCCACATGGGCGAGCGTGCGTCCAGTGGGGAAACGCACCCGGGCCAGCGCCGCCCACACCCCGAGGATCGTGCCGGCCAACCCGAATCGGAACGCCAGCACCGCCATCGGGGACATCGCGTGTACCGCGAGATTGCCGATCGGGTAGCCCAGCGCGTAGAAGAACGTCACGGTCGTCGCGGTACGCAACGGCATCGGGGTCATGGCTCCATCGTGGGCGGCGGGGCGCGAGAGGTCCAACGAATATCGGCTATCGGGATCGATCGTCAATGATGATCAATTGCGGGGAATAACCTAGCCATCCGCCCAAATCGTCGGGACTTTTGATCGTCTGCACTGATCGGAGTACCTTGGCCGCATGGGTCAGCTGCTGGACATCGCGCCGTTGCGCAGCGTCGTGGCGGTGGCGGACTGTGGTGGGTTTCACCGCGCCGCCGCGGTGTTGCACATGACTCAGTCCGCGGTCAGTCAGCACGTCCGGCGGGTCGAGGCCGTCGTCGGCGGCCCGGTCGTCGAGCGCGCCGGCCGCGGCGTCGCGTTCACCGAGCTGGGGCACCGCGTACTGGGCCACGCCCGGACCATCCTGGCCGCGCATGACGCGGCACTGGCCGACCTGGGCGCGGCCGAGGAGCGCGTGCTCTTGATCGGCGCCACCGAACACGGCGCTGATGTCATGCTGCCCGCACTGACCGCCGCACTGGGCGAACGGCTGCCCGACTGGCGGCTGCGCTTCCGGCTCGATCGCAACGTCATGCTGGCCGACGCCATCGAGCACGGTTTCGTCGACCTCGCGGTCATGCTCGACGGATCGGGGCTGGATCCCGCGCATGCGTCGGGAATGCTCGCGTTGAAATGGGTCTCGGGTCGCAGTTTCGCCGTGCCCGCCAACGAGGCGTTGCCGGTGGTGATGTTCTCCGAACCGTGCACGCTGCGCGAACCGACCTTCGCGACCCTCGACCGGCTCGACACCGACTACCGCATCGCCGCGGAATCCGCCGATCTGTCCGGCCTGTTCGCCGCCGTGCGTTCCGGGCTGGGGGTGGCACTGCTACCGATGATCGGCAGGCTGCCCGACGGGCTGTGTCTGGCCGAGGGACTGCCGCCGGCCAGTCGAGCGTCGGTGTTCGTCCGCGGCCGGGCCGGCGTCGACGCCACGGTCCTGGACACCGTCGAGCAGACCGTGCGTGACGTTATCGCCGGACAAGCCTGATACTGGAACGGATCATGAAGCAGGAACTGGTTTTCGAAGCCCCCCGCCGCGGTATGCCGCCGCGGCATCTCGCCGATCTCGACGAAGCCGGCCGGATCGAGGCCGTCACCGGACTCGGGTTGCCGAAGTTCCGGGCAAAACAGCTGGCCAACCAGTACTACGGACGCCTCATCGCCGATCCACGCCAGATGACAGACCTACCCGCCGCCGTGCGCGACCAGGTCGCCGGTGAGTTGTTCCCGACGCTGATCTCCCCGGCCCGTGAGATCCAGTGCGACGCCGGCGAGACGCGTAAGACGCTGTGGCGTGCGCAGGACGGCACCAACTTCGAGTCGGTGCTGATGCGCTACCCGCAGCGCAACACCGTCTGCATCTCGTCGCAGGCCGGCTGCGGCATGGCGTGCCCGTTCTGCGCGACGGGTCAGGGTGGGCTCAAGCGCAATCTGTCCACCGCCGAGATCCTGGAGCAGGTGCGGGCGGCGTCGTTCGCGATGCGCGAGGAGCATGACGGCCGGCTGTCCAACATCGTCTTCATGGGCATGGGGGAGCCGTTGGCCAACTACAACCGGGTGTTGGCCGCCGTGCAGCGCATCATTGCGCCCCCGCCGGAAGGTTTCGGGATCAGCGCCCGCTCGGTGACGGTGTCCACGGTCGGGCTGGCGCCGGCCATCCGCAAGCTCGCCGACGAGAAGCTCGGGGTGACGCTGGCGGTGTCGCTGCACACCCCCGACGACGAACTGCGCGACACCCTGGTCCCGGTGAACAACCGCTGGAGCGTCGACGAAGTCCTGGATGCCGCCCGCTATTACGCCGATTCCACCGGCCGCCGGGTCTCGATCGAGTACGCGCTGATCCGCGATGTCAACGACCAGCCTTGGCGCGCAGACCTTCTCGGCAAGAAATTGCGCAGCAAGCTGGGCGCCCTGGTGCACGTGAACCTCATCCCGCTGAACCCGACACCGGGCAGTGAGTGGGACGCCAGCCCCAAGCCGGTGGAGCGAGAGTTCGTCAAACGTGTTCTGGCCAAAGGGGTCTCGTGCACGGTGCGGGATACCCGTGGCCGCGAGATCGCCGCGGCCTGTGGGCAGTTGGCGGCCGAAGGCTGACTAGCTGTACTGACCACGGACGTTAGGTACGGCGTGGCGTGGTGACATGAAGAAGACCTCCGAGTGGAGTGCGAGCTGTCTAGGAACGCTCCCCACCCTCGGAGGTCTTCGTGTCCCACCGTAACGCCCCATTGTCAGAAACCGGCCGTCTGCGCCTTGCTCGTTGCGTAGTCGAGGACGGATGGACGCTGCGACGAGCTGCAGAACGCTTTCAAGACCGAACGACGGATCATCAAGGTGCGGGTCATCCGCCGCTGGGGACCAGCCCGGATCGGCTACCTACTCGGACTGCACCCCTCAACGGTGCACCGGGTGCTGACCCGCTACGGGCTGGCCAAGCTGCGCTGGCTGGACCGCCCCACCGGATGTGTGGTTCGGCGCATGGAATCGCCGCACCCCGGCGATCTCGTTCACGTCGATGTCAAAAAGCTTGGCAAGATCCCCGCCGGCGGCGGTTGGCGCATGCTGGGCCGCTCCATCGGCAAGCACAACTCGGTGGCCGACAGAAGTACTGGGACCCGCGGCCGCAACGGCGACCCGAGCCGGGGTTACCACTTTCTGCACACCGCCATCGACGCCCATTCCCGGCTCGCCTACTCCGAAATCCTGACCGACGAACGTAAAGAGACCGCCGCGGCGTTCTGGCTGCGCGCCAACCACTGGTTCAATGATTGTGGCTTTACAGTGCGAAATATATTGACCGACAACGGCTCCTGCTATCGTTCGCACAAATTTCGTGATGCCCTCGGTGAGATCACACATCGGCGTACCCGCCCATATCGACCACAGACCAACGGCAAGGTCGAGAGATTTCACCGCACCCTGGCCGACGAATGGGCCTACGCCCGCCTCTACCGCAGCGACGCCGAACGCTGCGACGAGTTCCCGCGATGGCTACACACCTACAATCACCACCGCGGCCACACAGCACTCAACGGTCAACCACCCGCCAGCCGCGTACCTAACCTCTCAGGTCAGTACAAGGCTTTAAAACGCGTGAACGGAACCAGCGTGGGTCGGAGGAGTGGAGTGTCGGAGCGTGTTGAAGACGGCCCGCCGCGTCGGACTCGCGGCCGACCTCGTCTCACCATCGACCACGAGGACGTCGCCGACGCGGTGGCGGAGTTGTATGCCGAGGGTGGCTACGAGGCGGTATCGATCGTCGAGACCGCGGACCGACTGGGCGTTTCCCGCGCGACGCTGTACCGCTCGGTCCCGACAAAGGAAGAACTCGTCGCGATCCTGTTCGAACAGTGCACGGGAGCGCTGACCGAAAGCACCACCGCCGCGATGGCGGGTGCCGCCGGTCCCGCCGCCCAGCTCATCGCGATGATCCGGGTGCAAGCCGACGCCGCGGTACGCATGCGCAGCTACATCGACCTGATTGTCGGAGGCCCCGGGCTGCCGCCCGACGTCTACTCGCGGTGGCTGTCCTGGAGCCGTGAGATGGAGAAGATGTGGGTCGGTGTGGTCGGCGCCAACATGGCCGACGGTCACCTGGACGAGGGGAATCCCGCCGTCACGGCACGACTGATCCTGGGCATGATCGTCTCTGTGTCGCGGTGGTCTCGACCCAAGGAGCAGACCGGTCCCGAGGAGATCGCCCAAGCGGTGATCCAACTGCTCAGATTGAGCGATGAGGCGCCCGGCGTTCTCCGGTGACTTGTGCACGTTCCGTAACGCGAGACGTTACGGAACGTGCATCAATCGCTCAGCGGTGCTGTCCCGCGCCACCCCGTCGGGAACGGTTGCCGCCGCCGCTGCTGGCGGCGCTGCCACCGGAGCGGCCACCGCCGGTACCCCCGGCCCGGGTGGGCCGACGGCGCTGGCTCTGCTGGCGACCGGGCTGCTGCGGCGCGCGCGTCGCGGCAGGCTCGGCGCCGGCCAACTCGATAGGGCCGGTGAACTTCCGCTCGCCCGGGGCGATCTCCTGCAGCACCGGATGCGACGTGCCACTGAACTTGGTGATCGTCGGCTTGATGCCCGCTTTGCGGGTCAGGACGCGGACATCGGAGACCTGGTCATCGACCATCAAGGTGACAACGGTGCCGTCGTTGCCGGCACGCGCGGTGCGGCCGGACCGGTGCAGGTATGCCTTGTGCTCCACCGGGGGATCGGCGTGCACGACCAGGCTGACATCGTCGACGTGGATACCGCGGGCGGCGATGTCGGTGGCGACCATCACCGTGGCCGAACCGTCCGAGAACGCGGCCAGGTTGCGGGTACGGGCGTTCTGAGACAGGTTGCCGTGCAGCTCAACTGCCGGTACGCCGCGTGAATTGAGCTTGCGGGCAAGGCCTTTGGCGCCGTACTTGGTGCGGGCGAACACGATGGTGCGGCCCGGGGACGCGGCCAGGTCGGCGAGCACATCGAAACGTGCCGCGCCGTCCACGTGCAGCACGTGGTGGGCCATGGCGGCCACCGGCGACTGCTCGGAGTCGACGCTGTGCACCACGGGATCGTGCAGGTAACGGTCGACCAGCACGTCGATGCCGTTGTCGAGGGTGGCCGAGAACAGCAGGCGCTGACCGTCGCGCGGGGTGCGATCCAGCAGACGCTTGACCGGGGGCAGGAAGCCCAGGTCGGCCATGTGGTCGGCCTCGTCGAGCACGGTGATCTGCACGCCGGACAGGTCGGCGTAGCCGGACTTGACGTGGTCCTCGAGGCGGCCGGGGCAGGCGATGACGATGTCGATGCCGTTGCGCAGCTTGTCGATCTGCGGGTTGGCGCTCACACCGCCGAAGATCGTGGCCGACCGCAGGCCGGTCGCCTGCGCCAGGGGCGCGAGCGAGGCGTCGATCTGGGCGACCAGTTCGCGGGTCGGGGCCAGGATGAGTGCGCGGAAAGCCTTGGGGCGGCGCGGCACCGGGTTGGCGGCCAGGCGGCTCACCAGCGGCAGCAGGAACGCGTAGGTCTTGCCGGAACCGGTGCGGCCGCGGCCGAGCACGTCACGGCCCGCCAGCGAATCCGGCAGGGTCGCAGACTGGATGGGGAAAGGGGACTCGATGCCTTTGGCAGCGAGCGTGGAAACGACGGCCTCGGGCAGGCCGAGGTCGGCAAACGTGGACACGAAGAAACTCCAGAAAAGTCGAGTGTGGTCGTCCTGCCCGGCGCGGGGTGATCCCGCGGCTCTCGGTGTGACGATCGAGCAGGGCTACGATAAAAGCCCTGGCGAGGCGGCAAAAGGCAGAACAGACGATGCCGCTGTGGAGAGCGTACCCAACAAACCGGTGCGCCGCCCAATTGTGAGGCGAGTGTCACGCCCGACTGGCCGGCCTAGCTGGTGAGCGAGACCAGATCCTCGGCGAACGTGACCGCCTCGGCGTCGTCGCCGGTGAGGGGATGCACCAGGATGGTCGTCACCCCGGCCTCCGCGTAGGCGGCGAGCCGTTCCTTGACGAAACCCTTTGGCCCGACCAGGGATACGTTGCGGACCAGCTCGTCGGGCACCGCCGCGATCGCCTCGGCCTTCTTGCCGGCCAGGTACAGGTCCTGGATGTGGTCGGCGACCTCGCCGTAGCCATAGCGGGTGGCCAGGTTGTGATAGAAGTTCTTGCCGCGCGCGCCCATTCCGCCGATGTACAGGGCCAGTTGCGGTTTCGCCCAGGCGAGCCGGTCGTCGACGTCGTCGCCGATGGCCAGGCTGGCGCTGACCATCACATCGAGCGGACCCAGCGCCGGATCCCGTTTGGCGGCACCGGCGCGCAGGGCGTCGCCCCAGACGTCGTCGGCCTTCTCCGGGTAGTAGAACACCGGCTGCCAGCCTTCGGCGATCTCGGCGGTCAATTGCACGTTCTGCGGGCCCAGTGCCGCGATGGTGATCGGAATGCGCTCGCGCACAGGATGATTGATCAGCTTCAGTGGCTTGCCCAGGCCGGTGCCGCGGCCGGCGGGCAGGGGGAGTTGGTAGTACTTGCCGTCGTGGTTGACGGGCTCGCGGCGCCACACCTGCCTGCAGATCTCGACGACCTCGCGGGTGCGGCCCAGCGGTGCGTCGAACGCCACGCCGTGGAAGCCCTCGACGACCTGCGGACCGGACGTGCCGAGGCCCAGGCGGAAACGACCGTCGGAGACGTAGTCGACACCGGCCGCCGTCATCGCCAGCAGGGAGGGGGTGCGGGTGTAGATCGGCACCACCCCGGTGCCCAGTTCGATGGTCGAGGTCTTCGCGGCGAGGTAACCCAACTGGCTGATCGCGTCGTAGGAGTACGCCTCGGCGACCAGGGCGATGTCGATGCCCACCTGCTCCAGCTTGACGACCTGTTCGGCCGCTTCCTTGAAGCCGCCGGCGTAGCCCAGAAAGATCCCTGTCCGCATGGAGGAGTTATATCACCAACCGGTTGGTTGGGGGCGATGTGAACGGTGTGTGCCGTTTCGTCCGCGACGCGCGGGGCGAACCGGACCAGGTCGCACAAAGCGGGACGTTCAGGGCCGGGTCAGCCCTTGAGCAGCGCGACGAACTTGTCCTCGAGCGTCGCGGGGACGGCCTCCGGGTCGATCTCGGCGGTCTTGGGCAGGGTGATCTCGGGGTCGGCGAAGTCCTTGTAGGCCTTGTCGCCGGCCAGCGTGAACAGCAGATACCCGGTCAGCAGCGCCCGCACCGACTTCTGGGTGCCGCGGTCGGCGCCCGGCAGACCGACCACCTTGCCCAGGCGCCGGCCCTCGACCAGTCCGCCCGCTTCGGCCTTGCTGACCGTGCGCGTCGTCGCGGTGCTCCAGGCGCCTGCCAGCGCATCGGCATTGGACCGCAGGGAGGTGCCGTCGGACGGCGCGCGCAGGATCAGTCCGGGCAGCTTCAACCCGGCGGCCGGCTGTTCGGCCCCCGGACTGGACGCGGCCGGGAACAGCGCCGCCGCGGCTGCGAGCCTGCTCTGCATACCTGCCGCGGCGAACACCGCGGCGGAGGCGCCGAAACCGTGCCCGGCGACGGCCAGCTTGCCCGGATGAACGCTGATCTTGCCCGTTCCCAGTCGCACCCCGGCAATGATGTCCAGCGTGGTGCCCAGATCGAAGGCGGCATTGAGCACCGACGGGGCCAGCGCCTTCTCGGTATCCGGTGCCGCCGCAACGATGCCCCACGAGGCGAGATGTTCCAGGGTCCCCGCATAGCGTTCGGCGCCCGTCAGCCAGTCGTGGCCGAACGCCACGCCGGGCAGCCCCAGCCCCGACTCGGGGGTGAAGACCACGCCGGGCAGGCCGGCGAAGGCCAGGTCGCCGCGGAGTACCCGGTGCGGGCCGCGCCGGGTGAGAGCTGCGAAAAGCTTCTTCGTGCTGGCCACCCGTAGACCGTACGTCAACCGTGCGGTGACCACGGTCACGTGGTGACGGGTACCACCTTCTCCTCGGCCTTCGGCGTGGTGGCGGTGCTGCCCGCTGAGATCGCCGCGTCGCGCGGGCCCGCGGTTGGCCGGGGGTGGCCGGGCGCTGCACTACCCTGGGTAACCATGTGTGGAATCGTCGGTTACGTCGGACGGCGCCCCGCCTGCGGGATTGTGGTCGATGCCTTGCGGCGGATGGAATACCGGGGTTATGACTCCTCGGGCGTCGCCCTGCTCGACGGCGACGGCGGCCTGGTGGTGCGGCGCCGAGCGGGCAGGCTGGCCAATCTGGAGGAAGCAATCACCGAAGCCCGCGCGGCGGATCCCGCCGCGTTGTCCGGCACCACCGGCATGGGACACACCCGGTGGGCCACCCACGGCCGGCCCACCGACCGCAATGCGCATCCACACCGGGACGCGAGCGGCAAGTTCGCCGTCGTGCACAACGGCATCATCGAGAACTTCGCCGCCCTGCGCACCGGGCTGGAGGCCGCCGGCGTCGAGTTCGCCAGCGACACCGACTCCGAGGTGGCCGTACATCTGGTCGCCCACGCGTATCGCGAGGGTGCCACTGCCGGCGACTTCGTCGGCTCCGTGCTGTCGGTGCTGCGCCAGCTCGAGGGACATTTCACGCTGGTGTTCGCCTGCGCCGACGAACCCGGCACCATCGTCGCGGCCCGCCGGTCCACCCCGTTGGTGGTGGGGGTCGGCGACGGCGAGATGTTCGTCGGATCCGACGTGGCCGCCTTCATCGAGCACACCCGCGACGCCGTCGAACTGGGCCAGGACCAGGCCGTCGTGATCACCGCGGACGGGTACCGGGTGACGGACTTCGCGGGTGATGACGCACCGGCCCGCGAGTTTCACATCGACTGGGACCTCAGCGCCGCCGAGAAGGGCGGCTACGACTACTTCATGCTCAAGGAGATCGCCGAGCAGCCGACCGCGGTGTCGGACACCCTGCTGGGCCACTTCGTCGACGGCCGCATCGTGCTCGACGAGCAGCGCCTGTCCGACCAGGAGCTGCGCGAGGTCGACAAGGTGTTCATCGTCGCCTGCGGCACCGCCTACCACTCCGGGATGCTGGCCAAGTACGCCATCGAGCACTGGACCAGGCTTCCGGTGGAAGTCGAGCTCGCCAGCGAATTCCGGTACCGCGACCCGGTTCTGGACCGCAGCACGCTGGTGATCGCCATCTCCCAGTCGGGCGAGACGGCCGATACCCTGGAAGCGGTGCGGCACGCCAAGGAGCAGAAGGCCAAGGTCCTGGCCATCTGCAACACCAACGGCAGCCAGATTCCGCGGGAGGCCGACGCGGTGCTCTACACCCGCGCCGGTCCGGAGATCGGGGTCGCGTCCACCAAGACCTTCCTGGCGCAGTTGACCGCGAACTACCTTGTCGGACTTGCCCTTGCGCAGGCTCGGGGAACCAAGTACCCGGACGAGGTGGCCCGCGAATACCACGATCTGGAAGCGATGGCCGATCAGGTGGCTCGCGTGCTGACGTGCATGGAGCCGGTGACAGAACTCGCACGCCGGTTCGCGCAGTCCTCGGCGGTGCTGTTCCTGGGTCGCCACGTCGGCTACCCGGTGGCGCTCGAAGGTGCGCTCAAGCTCAAAGAGTTGGCGTATATGCACGCCGAGGGCTTCGCCGCCGGCGAACTCAAGCACGGCCCGATCGCGCTGATCGAGGATGACCTGCCGGTGATCGTGGTGATGCCGTCGCCGAAGAATTCGGCGACCCTGCATGCCAAGTTGCTCAGCAACATCCGCGAGATCCAGGCCCGCGGCGCGGTGACCATCGTCATCGCCGAAGAGGGCGACGACACCGTCGCGCCGTATGCCGACCACCTGATCGAGATCCCGGCGGTGTCCACGCTGTATCAGCCGCTGCTGTCGACGATACCGATGCAGGTGTTCGCGGCGGGCGTGGCCCAGGCGCGTGGCTATGACGTGGACAAGCCGCGCAACCTGGCCAAGTCGGTGACCGTCGAGTAGTTGCGGTGAGCGTCGGTGGCTGGCGTAGCGAGTCGGCCCGCGCGCACTTCCGCACGGCCTACGAATTGGCGATGGCCGCGCTTTCGGTGACGGGTGAATGTGTCGATGTGCCAACCACGTTCGGCACCGTCCGGGCGTATCGTTTCGGCCCGGTCCGCGGTGAACGCCCCGTGGTTCTGCTGCCCGGCCGCAATGCGTCCACGCCCATGTGGGCCGACAATCTGCCCGGACTGCTGGCGCACCGCACGGTCTACTGTGTGGACCTGCTCGGCGAACCCGGACTGTCGGTCCAGCGGTTGCCGCTGACCGGCCCCGGGGACCAGGCGTGGTGGTTCGGAGAGTTGCTCGTCGGGCTGGGACTGGATTCCGTCCATCTGATGGGGGTGTCGTTCGGAGGGTGGACGGCGGTCAACTATGCCGTGCACAACCCCGCGCGGGTCGCTTCGCTGACCCTGCTCGATCCGGTGCTGACGTTCGCGCCCATCCCGATTCGCACCATGCTGGCCGTCGCCCCGATGGGACTGCGGAGTACACCGGACTGGCTGCGCCGTCGCGTGCTGCGCTGGATCGCCGGCGGCGCGGACGTCTCCGAACACAGCCCGGTGGCGGCGTTGATCGACGCCGGGACAACCGACTTCGCGCTGCACCAGCCCGCGCCCACCAGGTTCACCGATGGTCAGTTGCGGGCGTTGGACATTCCGGTGCTGGCGCTCATCGCCGGGCGCAGCGTCATTCACGACGGCCGCCTCGCGGCGGATGCTGCCCGGAAACTGTTACGGCACGGCGAGGTTGAGCTCTGGCCGTCGGCTTCGCACGCCATCAACGGGGAGTTCCCCGACGAGATCGCCGGGCGGGCGCATCGGTTCTGGGACGGTGTCGACCGGCTCAGGTCCGAATGACGCTGGGTCCCAAGGCCTCGTAGCGATGTGCCTCGGCAGAGGACAGCTCGGATCCAGTGACGACGGCTTCGAAGTCCGATACCTCGGCGAATCGGCAGAAGCTGGTCTCGCCGAACTTGGTATGTGCCGCCACGAGAATCCTGCGCCCGGCGACCTGCACGGCTGTCTGCTTGACGGCGGCGACGGCCGGGTCCGGTGTGGTCAGCCCGTGCTCGACAGTGATCCCGTTGGTGCCCAGGTAGGCAACGTCGATCACCAGGGTGCGCAGCCGATCCACCGCCCAATGGTCCACCGTCGCAAGGGTTCTGCCGCGCATCCGGCCGCCCAGTAGAAGCACCGTCACGGTGTCGCTGTGCGCCAGCGCCTCTGCTGCCCACAGTGAAGACGTCACCACCGTGAGGTCCCGGCCGGCGATCTTCTCCGCGATGAGCCGCGGGGTGAATCCTTCATCCAGGTAGACGGTTTCGGACCCGTGCAACAAGTCGGCCGCCGCGGTGGCGATGCGGTGTTTCTGGGCCAGGTCGACCTGACTGCGATATTCCACCGCGGATTCGAAGGCGACGGTCTCCAGGGGCACCGCACCACCGTGCACACGTTTGAGCAGACGGCGGCCCGCGAGGACCTTCAGGTCGCGACGAATGGTCTCGGACGCGACCTGAAGCTCCTCGGCCAGCGGAAGCACCTCGACGCGCCCCCTGGTGCGGGCGAATTCGACGATGCGAGTCTGGCGGCTCTCTGAATCCACGGCTGTCATTCTGCTCGGCGGGCGGGGCCCCTGCGAACTTACTTGGTCGCGCTGAGCACGGCCCGGATCTCCTCGGCGGAGTTGGCCTGCCGCAGCCGGGCTAYCTCATCCTTGTCCAGGAACACGTGCGCAATCCGGGTCAGCAGCGCCATGTGATCGTTGCCCGCCCCGGCGATCCCGACGACGAACTCGGCCGGCTTGCCGTTCCAGTCGATCGGGTCGGTATAGCGGATGAAGGAGATGCCGGTCTTGCGGATGGCACTCTTGGCCTCGTTGGTGCCGTGCGGGATGGCCAGACCGTTGCCCATGTACGTCGACACCGACTTCTCCCGTTCGTGCATCGCATCGACGTACGACGGATCCACGGCGCCGGCGGCCACCAGCACTCGGCCGGCCTCGGTGATCGCCTCGTCGGCGTTGGAGGCGGAGCCGTTCAGCACGATCGAGTCGAGCCGGAACACGTCATCGGCGGCTTCGGCCGGCTCGGCCTGCTGTTCGGCTGGGGCGGCGGTGCCGGTGCCGTTGGTCTGCTCCAGCAGTTCGACGATCTCGTCGTAACGCGGGGTGCTCATGAAATCGTCGACCGACACATGGATGGCTGACGCCGTGCGTAAGCGAGCCCGATCGGTCAGATCGCGGTGCGTGACCACCAGACCGTAGGTGTCGGTCAGGTTGGCGATGGATTGGTTGGTGACCTTGACGTCGCCGAAGCCTGCGGCCTGAACTTTCTTGCGCAGCACCGATGCACCCATCGCCGAGGAGCCCATTCCGGCGTCGCAGGCGAACACGATGTTGCTGATCCTGCCGGGGTCCCCGCCGATGAGCGCGGCGGCGACACTGGAGCGCTTGCCCTTGAGTGCCTCCATTTCCGCGGTGGCCGCGGCCAGGTCCGGGTCGTCGGTGGCGCGATCGGTCTTGAGCAGCACGGCGGCGACGGCGAAGGACACCGCGGTGGCTCCCAGCACCGACAGCGTGACGCCGAGGAAGCTGCCACTGGCGGTCTGCGCGTAGATCGCGATGATCGATCCCGGCGCGGCCGGGGCGCGCAGTCCGGAGCCGAACAGCACGTTGATGAAGACACCCGTCATGCCGCCGAGGATGGTGGCGGCCAGCAGCTTCGGCTTCATCAACACGTAGGGGAAGTAGATCTCGTGAATGCCGCCGAAGAACTGGATGATCGCTGCGCCCGGAGCCGAGGCCCTGGCCATGCCGCGCCCGAAGACGGTGAACGCCAGCAGGATTCCCAGGCCGGGCCCGGGATTGGTCTCCAGCAGGAACAAGATGGATTTGCCGGTCTCCAGCGCCTGCGTGGTGCCCAGCGGGGTGAGCACGCCGTGGTTGATGGCGTTGTTGAGGAACAACACCTTGGCGGGCTCGATGAAGATCGACGTCAGCGGCAGCAGGTCGTGGCTGACCAGGAAGTCGACGACGTTTCCGGCGCCGCGGGTGAAGGCCGAGACGATCGGCCCGATTCCGAAGAACCCGAACACCGCGAGGATCATGCCGAGGATGCCTGCGGAGAAGTTGTCCACCAGCATCTCGAACCCGGGCCGGATCTTGCCTTCCCACAGGGCGTCGAGCTTCTTCATGGCCCAGCCGCCCAGCGGGCCCATGATCATGGCACCCATGAACATGGGCACGTCGGCGCCGGTGACCACGCCGACGGTGGCGATCGCGCCGACGACCGCGCCTCGGTTGCCGTGCACCATCCGCCCGCCGGTGTAGCCGATCAGGATCGGCAGCAGGTAGGTGATCATCGGGCCGACGATGCCCGCGCCGTCGTAGTCGCCCCAGCCGCCGATCTTGGCGACCCAACCACCCGGGTCCTGCAGGTCACTGAAGATGCCCGGTAGCCAACCCGTCTTGATGAACAAGGCGGTGATCAGGCCCCAGGCGATGAACGCGCCGATGTTGGGCATGACCATGTTCGACAGCGCGGTGCCCAGCTTCTGCACCCGCACGCGCGCACCGGTGCGCGGCGCTTCGGTGGGGGTATCAACCAGGGACATCTTGTGACCTCCGAGTTAGTCCAGTGTTCTGCCGGCGGATGGGTGACGCCGATCACATACCCGCAAGTTAACCGCACAAGTGGGCACAAAGGCAAGCATTCACACGCAAATGGGCAGAGAAACCTGTGGATTTATGACCGTTCTGCGGTTATGGTCACATCAGCAGCCGTCGCAGACACTGGAGGATCAGTCATGAAAGCTCTCCGTTACTACGCGCCCGAAGACGTCCGCCTGGAAGACGTGCCGGAGCCGCAGTGCGGTGCCGACGAGGTCAAGATCAGGGTGCGCAACTGCTCGACGTGTGGCACCGACGTCAAGATCTTCCACAACGGGCACCAGAACCTGACGCCGCCCCGCACCCTCGGTCACGAAGTTGCCGGCGAGATCGTCGAGGTCGGCGCCAACGTGAATGCGACCTACGGCGCGAACTGGCAACCGGGCGACCGGGTGCAGGTGATCGCGGCCGTGCCGTGCGGCGAATGCCACGAATGCCGCAAGGGCTGGATGGCGGTGTGCCAGAACCAGACCTCGGTGGGCTACCAGTACGACGGCGGGTTCGCCGAGTTCATGATCGTGCCGCGCCAGGTGCTCAAAGTCGATGGGCTGAACCGCATTCCGGACAATGTCGGGTTCGACGAGGCGTCCGCTGCCGAACCGTTCGCATGCGCCATCAATGCCCAGGATCTGCTCGGCATCGAGGAGGGCGACACCGTCGTGGTGTTCGGCGCCGGACCGATCGGCTGCATGCACATCCGCATCGCCCGTGGCGTACACGGCGCCGGCCCCATCTATCTGGTCGACGTGAACGATCACCGGCTGAAGATCTCCGCCGACGCGGTGCATCCCGACGAGACCATCAATGCCGCCGAAGTCGACGTGGTGGCCCGGGTCATGGAGCTGACCGGCGGCCGTGGTGCCGACGTCATCATCACCGCCACCGCGGCCAACATCACCCAGGAGCAGGCCATCGCGATGGCCGCACGCAACGGCAGGATCTCGTTCTTCGGCGGACTGCCCAAGACCGATCCGACCATCACGTGCGATTCCAACGTCGTGCACTACCGCCAGTTGCACATCCACGGCGCCAATGGGTCCGCGCCGGAACACAACAAGCGCGCCCTGCAGTACATCTCGACCGGCCAGGTGCCCGTCAAGGATCTGATCACCCGGCACATCCCGATCGACAACGTGCTCGACGCCTTCGACATCGTCAAGAAGGGTGAAGCCATCAAGGTCACCGTCGAGCCCAGCGCGGTGGGGGCCGGGGTCCGCTAGGTCGACACTGCGCGGTGGTGCAGACCACACGACATGCTCTATTGTCGTGACTGCCTGCCGATATGCCCCTTCTGTTCAGCGAAAATCGCGTCGCGACCACGCCGGGGTCCACTTGTGGGCATCCGTCAATGTTGACTCCGTGGGGGCGTGGGGTTGCTGCTAGATGCCAGGGCACGTCGTGCCATAGCGCGTTCGTTGATCGAGTGGTGGACTACACCGGTCGACTACGACGGGCAGGTCGAGTATTTCGCCAAACGGTCGCTGGGCGGCCTGATCCAACTCCTGGTCGGCGGCGCGCTGATCGCCATCGGTCTCGTGATTGCGGTGGCCCAGTTCTCGGTCAGTGCACCGCCGACGGGCTACGCCCGGGCTGTCTCCATCGGATTCGCCGTCACCCTGTTCGCCTGGGCGGTGGTCTGGTGGGTGCGGCCGTGGCCGTCGCGGCGGCTGTCCCGCTTCATCCTGGTGTACCTCGACGTCGGCGTTCTCATCGCGTCGCTGTTGAACATCCGTGGCCTGGCGGGAGTCTTTGCGCTCAGTGCGATGATCCTGGTCTCCTTCTACATCGTCTTTTTCGACGGTCCGAAAATTATTGTGCTGCACACCATCTGGGTCACCATCGCGATGGTGTTGATCTCGGTCCAGATTGCCTCGGAGGTCAACGGCGACGTTCCGCTGATCATTGCCAGGGCGCTGGCCGGCACGGCACTCGCCGTCGCGCCCGTCACCACGCAATTCGGCATCTGGGTGCTGCGCAACGACGCCAATGAAGCCGAGACCGACTCGCTGACCGGATTGCTCAACCGCCGTGGCCTGTTCATCCACCTCGCGGACTTCCTGCGGCGCGGCCCAAAGGGATCACCCGAGATCATGGTGGCTGTCGTCGATTTGGATCGCTTCAAGAAAGTCAACGATGCCTTCGGGCACGCAACCGGAGACGAGGTCCTCGTCCGGACGGGAAGCCGCCTGAATTCGGTCGTCGACGGCACGGCCCTGGTGGCGCGCGTCGGAGGCGAGGAGTTCGTCGTCGTCGACTTCGTCGGTCCCGGAGAGAGTCGCTCCGTTGCCGAAAGTCTGCGGCTCGTGCTGGCCAGGCCGGCAGACCGCGCCGCGGTCACGGGCAGCGTCGGGTACGTCGGGGTGCCTCGGGACCGATTTGCCGGAACCGGTGACCCAGTGGAGGTCCTTGCCGAATTGATCGCTCACGCCGACGAAGCGATGTTCACCGCCAAGCGTGCCGGTGGTGACAACGTCGTCGGCGCGGATCAGCCGCCCACCGCTGCGATATAGGCCGCCATTCCCAGCCCACAGGCGAGGCCGCACAGCACCAGCGTGCCGGTCGCCCACGGCCAGGCCCGGGCGCGGCGGACCATCTGCACGATGCTGATCACCGTGCCTGCGATGGCAATCAAGATGGCGATCCCGAATCCGGTGAGCACCGCGGTGACCCCGGCATCGATATCGCATCTCTCCGGCGGGCAGTAGTCGGTGAAGGCGAGCATGAACACCGAGAAGAATGCGGCCACCGCACCGCCCGCGAATGTCAGCACCAGCAACGTGATGGAGATGCCGAGATCGACGCCGGAGCGCGGCGGTTTCACCGGTGGGGGCGGTGGAAACGGCGGGTAGCCGTAGGTCATGAGCGGTCACTTTAGCCGTGATGTTCACCGAGGAACGGCCGGATCAGGGCCACCGCCTCGTCGAGATGGCTCTCGAGCAGAAAGTGGCCGCCGTCGAGGAGGTTGATCTGCGCGTGGGGCAGATCGCGACCGAAGGCAGTTGCACCGTCCGGGCCGAAGATGGGGTCATTGCGGCCCCAGACCGCCAGCAGCGGTACCGCGCTGCTGCGGAAGTATTCGTGCACACGCGGATAGAGCTCCACGTTGGTGATGTAGTCGGCGAACAGTTCGAGTTGCGCCGCCACGCGTTGCTCGGTGGCGGCCACCGCGGCGTGGGCCGTCATCCAGGCATCCGGATCGACCACACTGGTGTCCGAAACCCCATGGGTGAACTGCCATTTGACGCCGTCCAGGCTGATGAGATTCCGCAACACGGCGGCATGGGCCGGCGAGCGATCCCGTCCATAGGCGAACAACGGTTCCATGGCGTCACCGACGAAGCCCTCCTCGTAGGCATTGCCGTTCTGGGTGATCACCGCGGCGATGCGGTCGGGGTGGCGCAGGGCCAGTCGCCACCCGACCGGGGCGCCGTAGTCCTGGACGTAGATCGCGTACCGCGTAAGCCCGAGATGATCGAGGAGGGCGTCGACATGGTCGGCGAGCGTGTCGAAGGTATAGGCGAACTCGCCGACGGGTGGCACGTCGGAGTGGCCGAACCCGGGATAGTCCGGTGCGATGACGCGATAGCTGTCGGCCAGCGCAGGAATGAGGTTGCGATACATGTGCGAACTGGCCGGTGTGCCGTGTAGCAGCACCACCGCCGGCGCGTCCGCCGGGCCGGCCTCGCGGTAGAAGATCTGGCGGCCGGCGATCTGCGCATGGCGATGGTGGGTGGTCATGACTCTGAGTCAACCCCAGGCGTTATAACCTATCAAGCCTATTTAGAAGGTTAGTGGTATCCCGGGCGAGGACGATCGGGCCCGCGGATCAGGGTCGGCGCGTAACGTGTTGGCGCGCGCGCATATCGACTGTGAACGGGGGCAGATGCGCCACTACTACACCGCCGATGTCATCCGCGCGGCCGAGGCGCCGTTGCTGGCATCCCAGCCAGACGGTGCGCTGATGCGGCGCGCGGCCCACGGCCTGGCGGCTGCCGTCGCTGCCGAGTTGCGGGCCCGTTTTCACGCCGTCGCAGGCCGCCAGGTCTGTGCTGTGGTCGGATCCGGAGACAACGGCGGTGACGCCTTGTGGGCGGCCGCCCTGCTGCGCCGCCGCGGGGTGACGGCGACGGCGGTCCTGCTCAACCCGGACCGCGCCCACGCCGCCGGACTCGCGGCATTCCGCCGGGCGGGTGGCCGCGTCGTCGCGGCGATCCCCCCGGCGACCGACCTGGTGATCGACGGCGTCGTCGGAATCTCGGGACGCGGCCCATTGCGAACCGACGCGGCAGTGGTGTTCGACGCCTGTGCCGCGCCCGTCGTGGCCGTCGACATTCCCAGCGGCCTCGACGTGCAGACCGGGGCCGCCGACGGCCCACACGTCCGGGCAGCGCTGACGGTGACCTTCGGTGGCCTCAAACCGGTGCACGCACTGGGGGAGTGCGGGCGTATCGAATTCATCGACATCGGACTTCGGTTGCCGCCCAGCGCGGTGCGCAGTCTCGAGGCGGGTGACGTCTCGGCACGCTGGCCCATGCCCGGGCCGCATGACGACAAGTACAGCCAGGGCGTCACCGGCGTGCTGGCCGGGTCGGCCACCTATCCGGGTGCCGCCCTCCTGTGCACCGGGGCGGCAGTGGCCGCCACGTCGGGCATGGTGCGGTACGCGGGTAGCGCGGCCGCAGAGGTGGTGACGCGGTGGCCCGAGGTGGTGGCCGCGCCCCGACCCGATGCCGCCGGACGGGTCCAGGCCTGGGTGGTGGGTCCCGGCCTGGGCACCGACGAATCTGCCGCGCGGACCGTGCGTTTCGCGTTGGGCACCGACCTGCCGGTGATCGTCGATGCCGACGCCTTGACCCTGCTGGCGGCCCAGCCCGACCTGGTGCGAGCCCGCACCGCTCCCACGGTTCTCACCCCGCACGCCGGCGAGTACGAGCGGCTGGCCGGGCACCCGGTCGGGGCCGACCGCGTCGGTGCCGCACAGGAACTCGCCGAGCGTTTCGGCGCCACGGTGCTGCTGAAGGGCAATGTCACCGTCATCGCGCACCCCGCGGCGGTGACCTACCTGAACCCGGCAGGTCAATCATGGTCTGCAACAGCGGGATCCGGCGACGTGCTGTCCGGCGTCATCGGCGCGCTGTTGGCCGCAGGCCTGCCGGCCGCGGAGGCCGCCGCGATGGCGGCATTCGTACACGCCCGCGCCGCGGGACTGGCCGCCGCCGACCCCGGGCCGCGCGCGGCGCCCACCTCGGCAGAGGGAATCCTGGCTCATCTTCGTTCATCCGTCGCGAAACTCTAGAAGGGACAACACATGCCACCTCGGCACACGCCCGGACCGTCCATCTCGCCCGCCTATACGGGGCGGTTGTCCACGGATCCGGTTCCCTCGCTGCGGTTGCCCGACGATTCGATGGAAGCCCAAGCGGCATATCGCTTCATCCACGACGAACTGATGCTCGACGGAAGCTCCCGGCTGAACCTCGCCACCTTCGTCACCACCTGGATGGAACCCGAGGCCGACAAGCTGATGGCCGAGACGTTCGACAAGAACATGATCGACAAGGACGAATACCCGGCCACCGCCGCCATCGAGGCGCGCTGCGTGTCCATGGTGGCCGACCTCTTCCACGCCGAGGACCTGCGCGACGACGACCCGTCCACGGCGGTCGGCGTGTCGACCATCGGCTCGAGTGAGGCCGTCATGCTGGCCGGACTGGCACTCAAGTGGCGTTGGCGCGACAAGGTCGGAAAAGACTGGAAGGGGCGCACCCCCAATCTGGTGCTGGGCTCCAACGTCCAGGTGGTGTGGGAGAAGTTCTGCCGATACTTCGACGTCGAACCGCGCTACCTGCCCATGGCCGAGGACCGCTACGTCATCACTCCGGAACAGGTCCTCGGGGCCGTCGACGAGGACACCATCGGCGTCGTCGGCATCCTGGGCACCACCTTCACCGGTGAGCTGGAGCCGATCGCCGAGATCTGCGCCGCTCTGGATGAGCTGGCCGCAGGCGGCGGTGTGGACGTGCCGGTGCACGTCGACGCGGCCAGCGGCGGCTTCGTGGTCCCGTTCCTGCATCCGGATCTGCAATGGGATTTCCGGCTGCCCCGGGTGGTGTCCATCAACGTCAGCGGCCACAAATACGGGCTGACGTATCCCGGCATCGGATTCGTGGTGTGGCGCAACAAGGAGCACCTGCCCGAGGATCTGGTCTTCCGGGTCAACTACCTGGGCGGCGACATGCCCACCTTCACCCTGAACTTCTCCCGCCCGGGCAACCAGGTGGTCGGTCAGTACTACAACTTCCTGCGGTTGGGCCGCGCCGGATACACCCAGGTCATGCAGTGTCTGTCGCAGACCGCGCGCTGGCTCGGTGATCAGCTGCGGGCCAGCGAACACTTCGACGTGATCACCGACGGGTCGGCCATCCCGGTGATCAGCTTCCGGCTCAAGGGCGACCCCGGCTACACCGAGTTCGACGTGTCGCACGCGCTGCGGGCCTACGGCTGGCAGGTGCCCGCGTACACCATGCCCGAGGGCGCCGAGGACGTCACCGTGCTGCGGGTGGTGGTGCGGGAAGGCTTCTCCGCGGACCTGGCCAGGGCGTTGAAAGAGGACACCATCACCGCGTTGAGTCACCTGGATGAGCTCAAGCCGAATGGTCACTTCGACGAGGTACAGCCGTTCGCGCACTGAGTGACGCGGGCCCGCCGACGGTGCGCATGTGATGGACATCTCGAGCGCGCTTCGCTAACAAGCCCGCCTTCGCGGGCATGCGAAAATGGTGGCGATGCAGACTACCGACGTTCTCGGCGCCCAGGCCCTCATCGATCTCGATGCGGTGGCCCACAACGTGGGCGTTCTCCGTGGTCACGCCGGGTCGGCCGCGGTGATGGCGGTGGTCAAAGCCGACGGATACGGGCACGGAGCGGCGCCGGTGGCACGCGCCGCCCTGGCCGCGGGAGCCAGTGAACTCGGGGTCGCCACCGTCGAGGAGGCGCTGGCACTGCGCCGCGATCGCATCACCGCCCCGATCCTGGCGTGGCTGCATGCGCCTGGGGCCGATTTCGCGGCCGCGGTGGCTGCCGACGTGCAGATCGCGGTGTCCTCGCCGGCCCAGATCGACGCACTGCTCGACGCGGCGCGGCACACCGGGGTGACAGCGTCGGTGACGCTGAAGGTCGACACCGGCATGACCCGCAACGGTGTGGCGGCCGCCGACCTGCCCGAGGTGCTCGCGGCGCTCCGCGCGGGTGCGGCCGAGGGAGCGCTGCGATTGCGCGGCATCATGAGTCACCTCGCCAACGGCGACGACCCTGCCCATCCGGAGGCCACGGACCGGCAGGTGCGGCGGTTCGACGAGATGCGTGAAGCGGCCCGCGAGGCCGGGGTGGACTTCGAGATCGCGCACCTGTGCAGTTCCCCGGCGGCGATGACGCGCCACGACCTGGCCTACGACATGATCCGGCCCGGTATCGCGCTCTATGGCCAGAGCCCCATCCCCGAACTCGGCGACATGGGGTTGCGGCCCGCGATGACGCTGAAATGTCCTGTCGCCCTTCTTCGTTCCGTTCCGGCCGGGGAGGGCGTCTCCTACGGCCACACCTGGGTCGCCCCGCACGACACCACCCTGGCGCTGCTGCCCATCGGCTACGCCGACGGTGTCTACCGGCCGCTGAGCGGGCGACTGGAAGTGCTGATCAACGGCCGCCGCCGGCCCAACGTGGGCCGGATCTGTATGGACCAGTTCGTGGTCGACCTCGGCCCCGGCACCCCGGACGTGCAGGTCGGCGACGAGGCTGTCCTGTTCGGACCCGGCGACCATGGCGAACCCACCGCGCAGGACTGGGCCGACCTGCTCGGCACCATCAACTACGAGGTGGTCACGAGCCCCCGCGGCCGGGTCACCCGCGTCTACAAGGGCGAGGCGGGCTGACACCGGTGACCGACGACGAGACCCGGCCGCACCCCGACCGGGGCAGAGCGCCCTGGCTGGCCGGTCTCGCCGGACTGGTCGCGGTGGGAGCAGGCGCCGGAGTGTCGGTGGCACGGTCGGTCGCACGCCGGATCGCCGACGAGGACCCGTTTCTGGACGAGGATTTCGAGCTGATCGAGGCCGACCGCAGCGTCGTCGTCACCACCCCGGACGGGGTACCGCTCGCGGTACGCGAGGTCGGGCCCGCCGACGCGCGGCTGACCGTCGTGTTCGCGCACGGGTTCTGTCTTCGGATGGGCGCCTTCCATTTCCAGCGCGCCCGGCTCGCCGAACAGTGGGGCAACCAGGTCCGCATGGTGTTCTACGACCAGCGCGGCCACGGACTGTCCGGCGATGCCCCACCCGACACCTTCACGGTCCCGCAGTTGGGTCAGGACCTGGAAGCGGTCCTCGCGGTGATGGCACCCCGTGGTCCCGTCGTCCTGGTCGGCCACTCGATGGGCGGCATGACGGTGCTCTCACATGCCCGCCAGTTCCCGAAGCTCTACCCCAGCCGGATCGTCGGCGCGGCGATGATCGCCTCTGCAGCGGAAGGGGTTTCGCGCTCACCGCTCGGGGAGATCCTGCGCAACCCGGCCCTGGAGGCCGCCCGCTTCGCCGTCCGCTATGCGCCCAAGACGGTGAACCACGGCCGCGGCGCCGCCCGATCGGTCATCGGCCCGGTCCTGCGGGCCGCCTCGTACGGTGACGAGAAGGTCAGCCGCAGCGTCGTCGCGTTCTCCGAGAAGATGATGCACGAAACGTCGATGACGACGATGGTCGGATTCCTGCACGCCCTCGAAGTGCACGACGAGACGGCCGGACTCAAGACCCTGGCGAAGGTCCCGACGCTCATCGCGTGCGGTGACCATGATCTGCTTACCCCGATGGAGTACTCGCAGGAGATGGCGGTGTCGCTGCCGAAATCGGAACTGGTGGTCGTCGAGGGTGCCGGGCATCTGGTGCAGCTGGAACAGCCCGAAGTCATCGACGACGCCCTGGTGCGACTGGTGGAACGCGCCACCCCGTCCAAGCTCATCGCACTGACCCGGCGCCTGAAAGCGCGGGCCCGGCATGGCTGAACGGGAAGGCGGGACGGCGCAACTCCCGACCGAGGGTGACACGATCGCGCTCGGGGCTCGCTTGGGTGCGCAGCTGCGCGCCGGGGACGTGGTGGTGCTCGCCGGGCCGCTGGGCGCGGGAAAGACGGTGCTGGCCCGGGGAATTGCGCAGGCGATGGATGTCGACGGGCCGGTCACGTCGCCGACCTATGTGCTGGCCCGCGTGCATCCGGCACGCCGGGCCGAAACCCCCGCCCTGATCCACGTGGACATCTACCGGCTGCTGGACCAGACCGATGACATTCTCGGCGAACTGGATTCGCTGGATCTGGACACCGATCTGGAGGATGCCGTCGTGGTGGTGGAATGGGGCGAAGGGCTGGCCGAGCGGCTGTCGGACAACCATTTGGACATCCGGTTGGAGCGCGACGCCGAGACCGACACCCGAACCGCGACGTGGCAATGGAGTGTGGCATGACGCTGGTGCTCGCCATCGACACCGCGACGCCTGCGGTGACGGCCGGGATCGTCTCGGTGGGGGACACCCGCACCATGCTGGCCGAGCGGATCACCGTGGACGCCCGGGCTCACGCCGAATGCCTCACCCCGAATGTGCTTGCCGCCCTTGCTGACAGCGGCAGGACGATGGGCGATCTGGATGCTGTGGTGGTCGGGTGCGGGCCGGGTCCGTTCACCGGTCTGCGGGTGGGGATGGCGACCGCCGCGGCCTACGGGCATGCGCTGGGCATCCCGGTGTTCGGCGTGTGCAGCCTGGACGCGATCGGCGGCGCAACTCGCGGGGATGTCCTGGTGGTGACCGATGCCCGCCGCCGTGAGGTGTACTGGGCGCGTTACCGCGATGGGGTCCGCATCGGCGGCCCCGACGTGAGCGCACCGGCAGATGTGGTGTTCGACGGGGTGGAAGCGGTGGCCGGATCGCCCGTGCATGCCGCGGCGTTCGGCCTTCCGGTGATCGGACCCGAGTATCCGTCGTCCGCGGACCTGGCTGCCGTGGTGGTGGATTGGTCCGTCGAGCCGGAGCCGTTGGTGCCGATGTACCTGCGCCGCCCGGACGCCAAGTCGCTGGCCGAACGGGGCCTGGCGTGACCGTGATCGATGCACTGACCGTATTGGACGCGGATCGGTGTGCCGAACTGGAGGCGCAGCTGTTCGACGGGGATGACCCGTGGCCGCCGTCGGCATTCCTGCAGGCCTTGGAGGCCAGACACACCCACTACGTGGCGGCGCGGGACGGTCAACGGTTGGTGGGCTACGCCGGAATCGCCCGGCTGGGCCGGATACCGCCGTTCGAGTACGAGGTGCACACCATCGGCGTGGACCCCGATCACCAGGGCGTCGGAATCGGCAGGCTGCTCCTGGCGGATCTGCTGGAGTTCGCCGGCCGCGGCGTGGTGTTCCTGGAGGTTCGCACCGACAACGACGCGGCGATCACCTTGTACGAAAGCGTCGGTTTCGTGACGGTGGGCCTGCGCAAGCGGTACTACAAGGTCAGCGGTGCCGACGCCTACACCATGAAGCGAGACCCTCATGCCTAACCCCGAGTCGCTGCGCTCCTGCCCGCCGCCAAAGATCATCCTGGCCATCGAAAGCTCCTGTGACGAAACAGGAGTCGGCATCGCCCGGCTGGAGAACGGCACCGTCACACTGCTGGCCGACGAGGTGGCGTCCAGCGTCGACGAACATGCCCGCTTCGGTGGCGTGGTGCCTGAGATCGCGTCGCGCGCGCATCTGGAATCGCTGGGGCCGACCATGCGCCGGGCCCTGGCGACCGCCGGGGTGACCCGTCCCGACGTGGTGGCCGCCACCATCGGCCCCGGCCTGGCCGGGGCTCTGCTGGTCGGGGTCGCCGCGGCGAAGGCGTACGCGGCGGCCTGGGGCGTGCCGTTCTACGCGGTGAACCACCTGGGTGGGCACCTTGCCGCCGACGTGTATGACCATGGCCCGCTGCCGGAATGCGTGGGGCTGCTGGTGTCCGGCGGGCACACCGAGTTGTTGCACGTGCGCTCACTCGGCGAGCCCATCGTCGAACTCGGCAGCACCGTCGACGACGCGGCGGGGGAGGCCTACGACAAGGTGGCCCGGCTGCTCGGGCTGCCTTATCCGGGCGGGCGGCCGCTGGACGAGCTGGCCCGCACCGGTGATCGCACGGCCATCGTGTTCCCGCGCGGGATGACCGGACCGCGCGATGGGGCGTACACGTTCAGCTTCTCCGGGCTCAAGACCGCGGTGGCGCGGCACATGGAGCGCCACCCGGACGCGGTGCACGCCGACGTGGCGGCCGGATTCCAGGAATCGGTCGCAGACGTGCTGACGGCCAAGGCGGTGCGTGCCGCCACCGATCTGGGGGTGTCGACGCTGCTGATCGCCGGCGGCGTCGCGGCCAACTCTCGGGTGCGCGAACTTGCCGAAGAGCGCTGTAACGCAGCGGGATTGACGTTGCGGGTGCCGCGGCCGCGGTTGTGCACCGACAACGGCGCGATGATCGCATCATTCGCTGCGCACCTGATCGACGCGGGTGCGCCGCCGTCCCCGCTGAGCGTGGCCAGCGATCCCGGCCTGCCGGTGGTGAAGGGACAAGTGGCATGAGCCCGTCGGACGACGTGACCCGGCTCTTGTACACCTACGCCGAGCTGATCGACGCCGGCGACTTCGACGGCGTCGGACAGTTGTTGGGCCGCGCGACCTTCGGCGGTCCTGCCTCCGGCTCGGCGTCGGGTGCGGAGACGATCGCCGGGCTGTTCGCGATGACCACCCGCCGTTACCCCGAGCACGGCAACCGTCCGCGCACCCGTCACCTGGTGCTCAATCCCATCGTCGACGTGGACGGCGAGACAGCAACGGCGCGTTCCACGTTCGTCGTCGTACAGAACACCGAATCCGTGCCGTTGCAGCCGATCGTGGTTGGGCGCTACGCAGACGCGTTCGCCTGTGACGACGACGGCTGGTACTTCACCGAGCGCGTCGTGGACGTCGAGATGGTCGGGGATGTGTCGGCGCATCTGAACGTCGACCCCGCTCGGTACGGGCAATAGGTCAGAGGCGGAAAGCGTCGCTGTCGGCGGTGTATCCCTCGACCGGGCGCAAGGGGTAACCGTCGGGCAGGGCATCGTGACGGTAGAACGCCATGAAGATCTCCGCAGCTTGGTCGGCCGTGAAAACCTCATGGCGGCAGATGGTTTCATGGAGGTGACACCTGGAACCTCCAGTCCCGCACCGAGTCCCATCATCGCGGCGCCGCCGGCCATGGCGAGCGCATCGAGGGGATTGTGCAGCGCCGCATTGCTGAAGCTCGCCGCGCTGTTCACCACATCGGCGAGGACGTTGTGGGCGGCGTCGCCGAACTGCTCGAGCTCCATCTTGACGTACTGGGCCATCGCCGAGATGACCGCTTCGGCGGCAGCGACGATCGGGCCAACAATTGGGCGAGGGCGGACACCTCGGACTTGAAAATTGTCGATCACGACGCGGATGTCGTCGGCGATCTTCTTGATCTCGTCATTGTCCTCACCGGTGATGATGTCCCACACTTCCCGAATGCCGGTGAGGATTGACGATTCGGGACAGCAGATCGAGGATCGCCGCGTGGACGGCGTCGATCTGCCCGGCGTAGTCGACGAGGTTCGACGACACGATGACGCACTGGTTGAACAGCGTCGTCGAGTTGGTGCTCGACGCGTTCACCGCCTGGCCGGTCTTCTCGCCTTCTGGAACGTGCTGCCCGGCAACCACTCCGAAGGCGCCGATCATCTCCGCTTCGGTGGACAGAAACGCCGAGCCGGCCGTCGACCACGCTTGCGCCGCCGCGCGCAGCTGTCCGGAATCGCCATTCGGCCAGATCATGCCCAGAAACGACTCGACCAACGACCAGCCCGGTGGTGCACCGTCGAAATTGCCCTGCGCAGACGGTGCCAGCGGTGCGCTCGCAGGCGGGGTCGGGGTCACCGCGGGGAGCGGCGGCCCGCCGTTTCCGTGGGTGTTCGATGCCACCTCGGCGAGCGAGTAGTTGACCGCGCTGGTGCGCACCGCGTCACCGGTGCGGGCCATCCCGTTGGTGAGGTCGATCATCGCTTCGAGCATCGACTTCGCGGAGTTGTCGTAGGACCGGGCGTGGACGATGCCCGCGGGGTCATTCCCGCACATGCCCGCGCAACCGCCGAGGGCGGCGCTGAGTGCGTGAATGGCCTTACCGAGATCGCCGGCCTGCGTGGTCATGGTCTGGCCGGCAGAGTCCAGCGCTTCCGGGTCGACGACGATGGGCGGCGCCATCGGCGATCAGGACCACATGGTCAGGTTGGCCTGAGCTGCCCCGGTGTAGTTCTGGTGGGCCTTCTTGCCGGCCCGCTGCAACTCCTGCAGTGCCTCGCGCATCTGCTGCGCGCCCTGCGCCCAGCGGCGGTGCGCATCGGCCTGGGCCGCCGCCGCGGTGCCCTCCCATGAGGCGTGCAATCCGGTGACCTGCTGGTCGACCTCGGCGACCATCGCCTCGATCCGCTGCTCGAAGTCGGCTATCCGCGTCACGATCGCCATCAGTTCGTCGGTGTTCACCGGTGGAGTGCTCCGCCGATTATCGGAGCCCATCCTTGAGCGCTGGCACTCTCGTGTATAGAGTGCTAGATGGCAGCGGCCAACCCCAGCGCCGGCACCCGCGACGACGGAGCGAGGGCACGGGCGTCTGCCGAACACCTGGAAAACAGCAGGGCCCGGACAACCGGACCCGCACCCAACTAAGTGGAGGGCTCCATCGTGGCAGTCAACATCAAGCCACTCGAGGACAAGATCCTCGTTCAGGCCAACGAGGCCGAGACCACGACCGCTTCGGGTCTGGTCATCCCCGACACCGCCAAGGAAAAGCCGCAGGAAGGCACCGTCGTCGCAGTTGGCCCCGGCCGCTGGGATGAGGATGGCGAGAAGCGGATCCCCCTGGACGTTGCCGAGGGCGACACCGTCATCTACAGCAAGTACGGCGGCACCGAGATCAAGTACGGCGGCGAGGAGTACCTGATCCTCTCCGCGCGTGACGTGCTGGCTGTCGTCAACAAGTAAGCACCCCGTGCCCGCCCCGGAGATCCCCGTGTTCGCACGGGTGATGTCCGGGGCGGTCCGCGTTCTCCTCCCCAAAGGACATTTATGAGCAAGCAGATTGAATTCAATGAAACTGCGCGCCGAGCCCTGGAAGCCGGCGTAGACAAGCTCGCCGACGCTGTCCGGGTGACCCTCGGGCCGCGTGGCCGCCACGTGGTGCTGGCCAAGGCGTTCGGCGGACCGGTCGTGACCAATGACGGTGTCACCATCGCCCGCGAGATCGACCTGGACGACCCGTTCGAGAACCTCGGTGCCCAGCTGGTCAAGTCGGTGGCCACCAAGACCAACGACGTCGCAGGTGACGGCACCACCACCGCCACCGTGCTGGCCCAGGCCATCGTGAAGGCCGGTCTGCGCAACGTGGCGGCCGGAGCCAACCCGATCGAACTGGGTTCGGGCATCGCCAAGGCAGCCGACGCCGTGTCGGAGGCCCTGCTGGCCGCTGCCACCCCGGTGTCGGACAAGAAGTCCATCGTGCAGGTCGCCACCGTGTCCTCGCGTGACGAGGAAGTCGGCGAACTGGTCGGCGAAGCCATCACCAAGGTCGGTCACGACGGCGTCGTCACTGTCGAGGAATCCTCGACGCTGAACACCGAGCTCGAGGTCACCGAGGGCGTCGGCTTCGACAAGGGCTTCGTCTCGGCGTACTTCATCACCGACTTCGATTCCCAGGAAGCGGTGCTCGAGGACGCGCTGGTGCTGCTGCACCGCGACAAGATCAGCTCGCTGCCGGACCTCCTGCCGTTGCTGGAGAAGGTGGCCCAGGCCGGTAAGCCCGTGCTGATCGTCGCCGAGGATGTCGAGGGTGAGGCGCTGTCGACCCTGGTCGTCAATGCCATCCGCAAGACCTTGAAAGCCGTCGCGGTCAAGGCGCCGTTCTTCGGTGACCGCCGCAAGGCGTTCCTCGACGATCTCGCCGTCGTCACCGGCGGTCAGGTCGTCAACCCCGACGTGGGCCTGCTGCTGCGTGAGGCCGGTCTCGACGTGCTGGGTTCGGCCCGGCGCGTGGTCGTCACCAAGGACAGCACCGTGCTCGTCGACGGCGGCGGCACCAAGGACGCCATCGAGGCCCGTGTCGCACAGCTGCGTGCCGAGATCGAGTCCACCGACTCGGATTGGGACCGCGAAAAGCTGCAGGAACGTCTCGCCAAGCTGTCCGGCGGCGTCGCCGTCATCAAGGTCGGCGCGGCCACCGAGACCGACCTGAAGAAGCGCAAGGAAGCCGTCGAGGACGCCGTCTCGGCGGCCAAGGCTGCTGTCGAAGAGGGCATCGTCACCGGTGGTGGCGCCGCACTCGTGCAGGCCGGTGCCGCGCTGGACAGCCTGCGCAGCTCGCTGAGCGGCGACGAGCTGCTCGGTGTCGAGGTGTTCGCCAAGGCGCTGTCGGCTCCGCTGTTCTGGATCGCCACCAACGCCGGCCTCGACGGTGCCGTCGTGGTCAGCAAGGTTGCCGAGCTGCCCAACGGGCAGGGCTTCAACGCCGCCACGCTGACCTTCGGTGATCTGCTTGCCGATGGCATCGTGGACCCGGTCAAGGTCACCCGCTCGGCGGTGCTCAATGCCGCATCGGTCGGCCGGATGATCCTCACCACCGAGACGGCTATCGTCGACAAGCCGGCCGAGTCGGCCGATGACGGCCACGGCCATCACGGCCACTCGCACTAGGTAGTTGCTCTACGAAACACCCCCGGTCCTGTTGGACCGGGGGTGTTTTCGTTTCTGGCGAACTGGCCGTCGTCGGGACGGCAGTGGCCGTCGGACCACAGCGCTACCCATGCCGGCTTCGTGAACCCCGAATGGGGCGCTTGGGTGGCTGCCGAAGAAACACTCAGACGTTGGCCGGGGGTGTTTTGATTGACGGATCCACACAGCGTCACGGTGCAGGGGGGATCGAAGATGGCACACGTCGGAGACATGATCGAGCATCCATATTCCGGGGAACGCATGACCTTCCTCGAAACCGCCGCGACGACCGGTGGTGACTACCTCAAGGTCAGAATCGATATGGCCCCCGGAGGCTCGTTGCCTCGACCTCACATCCATCCGCATGCCGAAGAACGATTCGAGGTGGTGGATGGTCGGGTTCAGATCAAGACGACGGGCAGGACCCGGGTGGCTGAAACTGGTGAAACAGTGATCGTTCCGCGCGGCGCCGACCATGTGTGGGGCAATCCGTTCGCCGAATCAGCGGCCGTCGCGGTGACGGTAAACCCGGCATTGGATCTTGAAACGTTCTTCGAGACGTGGTTCGGCCTCGCCAGGGACGGAAAAGTGAACCCGCGTACACAAGTTCCCACTTTTCTGCAGGCGGTCCTCGTGATGCACGATTTCCGTGCCGAAATCGGGATGCCTGGAATCGCTGGAGTCGCACTGCGCGGGATTGGACCGGTTCTCGCACCACTGGCTCGCGCGCGTGGGTATCGATCGACGTATCGGCGATACAGCGACCCGCACTGAACACCATCGAGACGGCCGTCTTCGACAAGCCGGCCGAGGCCGAGGATCACGGGGACGGCCAGCACGGCCACGCCCACTAGTCCATGTGAACGTTGCGCTGCAACGCAGTCAGGTGACCGTCACAGCGTGTCGGGGCACAGATTGTGTTGCGCAGCGTGCACCAGCATGCGGCCGATGTTGGTGTCGGCAGGGTTCACCTGCGCGATCAAGTCATCTGCTGACTGCCCCAGGTGCATCCGATTGCAGGCCATGTATCCCTGCGCCACGGCGGCGCTGTCGGGCATCTGTTGGCCTGCGAAAGTCAGACCTGGGAAGTTGTTTGCGCGGAGTTCGTTCAGAAAAGACTGGTCGTCCGCGTGAGCCGACGGTGCGCCGACAAAGCCAACGGCAAGCATTGCCGCGGCCCCGATTCCTGCAAGCTGTTTTCGCATGTTCCCGCCCCCGGTTATCCCGCCGCAGTAGCTGACCACGGCACTTGCGATCGACTTCTGAACTCTAGGCGCGTCCGGCCCGTGCCCGCCGTGGAATCGCGGCTACTGGAATGTCGGCTGAATGGAAACCAGCCGGAATGTGCCCGGCTGGGTTTCGTCGGCCGCGAACCGAACCACCAGGCTGTCGGGTGGGAATCGGGTCGCAAGGTCGTTCAAGGTCCTGGGCAGGAACACCTTGGACTTGGCGTTGCCGTACCAACTGGGATCGTTGGGGTCCACGGAGAGGCTGTTCACGCGGTCGAGCGTGGCGTCCCAGTTCTGCACGGCCTCCGGCGGGACGGTGCCGAATCCCGTGGACTTCAGGTAGACATCCCCTTGTCCCGCAAGGGTTACCGTGTCTGTGCTGCCGACCGGAGCCCCGGTGATCGTCCCGTCGACGACATCGGTCGTCACGGATGCCAGCCGCGCGGTGCACACACCGTCCACGCCGGTGGCCGGCACGCAGAACCCGGGCAGCAGCGGGTCGGCGTGCGCCGGCGCGATGGTGAGGACGGCCGGGATCGCCAGTGCGGAGATGACGACGGTCGCACGGCTACGCGGGTGTGGCATTCGGGCTTCCCTTCGCGGTCACTGAACTGTATTCGTCATTCGCCTCGTAATGGTTACGCGCAGACGTCTCGGCGGCCCTCGCGAGGCTGTAGTTGTGGCGGCTTTTGTCAGGTGGCGGCGTGCGTAACTACAGGCTCGCGGTGCGGAGGTGGCGCAGACGACAACACCCCCGGCCGCAGGGGCCGGGGGTGTTGTGGGTTTGTCAGGTCAGAAGGCCTGGTCGACGAAGCCGTTGGTGGTGTTGACCTCGTCCTGGTTGTCGACGCTGTAGCTGGGGCCGGCGGGGCTGTGCACCGCAGCTTGGGCGGGTGCTGCCAGGCCGAGGACTGCGGCGGTCATGCTGGTGGCGAGCATGGTGGCGATGGAGAGCTTCTTCATGTCGATCATCTTCTTCTTCTGTTGTCGTTATTACTCTGATGGTTGAAACGGGTTGTGTGGCAGACGCATTCCGGCAGGCAGAAATTGATCTACCGCTGGCAGGAACGCGCTTATGGCCGCTGCCAGAACAGGAAGCCGTACGGGTCCGGCTGTGACACCGGCTGGCTGAAGTTGGCGCTGTAGTCACCCGACCCCGCGCAGGTGATGCTGACCCGGCTGCATGCCGGCTCGGGTGCGGCGGACGCGGCGGGTGCCAGACCGATGGCTGCCGCGGTCGCGAAGACGGCGATGCCGGTTGCTCGAAACATGTTGATCTTCATGCTGTTCCCCTGCTGAGTCGAAGGTGTGACCATCGTCTGCCCGCGGAGGTGCTCGGGGCATCCTGGTTGGCCTCCGTCTGCGATACCTGCTAGCCGGTATTCACAGCTGGTTGCCAGCAGCGATGTGGCGGAGGCGTCATCACGGGAGGCTCATCTCACCAACCAGGGAGGCCACACCATGAAGCTCGCCACCGGATCCACGATCATCGCCGCGGGGCTGTCCCTCACCGCGCTACTCGGGCCGCAGGCCACCGCCTCCGCGGCGCCCGGATGCCCGGACGTCGAGGTCGTCTTTGCGCGCGGGACGTTCGAGGCCCCGGGGATCGGTGCCACCGGCCAGGCCTTCGTCGATGCGCTCACTGCCCGGCTCCCGGGCGAAACGGTCACAGCCGACGCGGTGAATTACCCGGCGTCGCTGGACTTCACGCAGGCGGCACAGGGCATTGCCGACGGCAGTAACACGATCGAGTCCACGGTCGCCGCCTGTCCGGACACGAGGGTCGTCCTCGGTGGGTACTCACAAGGTGCAGCGGTGGCCGGCTACACCACGATGGACACCGTCCCCGCCGGATTCGCCCTTCCCGCAGGCATTTCCGGGCCCATGCCGGCCTCGGTGGCCTCGCACGTTGCCGCGGTCGTGATGTTCGGAACACCGTCTCCGCTGTTCCTCGGGCTCGCAGACCACGACGCGCCGCCCATCGAGATCGGCGGTCGCTACCAGGGCAAGACACTCGAATTGTGTGCGCCGGGCGATCCGGTGTGTTCGCCGGGTATCAGCCTGGACCGGGCGGCGCACAGCGCCTACAAGGACAACGGGATGGCGGGCCAGGCAGCGGATTTCGTCATCCGGCAACTGGCTCCGTCGGCGCCGTCCGTTCAGCAGTCCACGTAAACGGAAACGACCGCCGCAATGAGGGGGATGGGGGACATTGCGGCGGCCGTTGGTCATGGGTTATCGGCGGATGATCACGCCTTCCCGAGCGTCACCTGAGTTGTCTGAGAGGCACCGGACGGGTCCTCATAGGTCAGGGAGACGTTGTCGCCCGGCGCCTTTGAGCGCACGGCCGCGACCAGAGCCTCTGGGCCGTCGATGACCTGGTCGTTGACTTTGGTGATCACCACACCATCCGGGATGCCGGCATCCGCGGCCGGTCCGCCGTCGGCCACCTTGGCTATGGCGGCTCCGCTGGCGGCCCGCGCGTCGGCGCTGAGCTGCACACCCAACGAACCGTGGCTGGCGGTTCCCGTGGACACGAGTTCGTCGGCGATGCGCTTGGCCTGATCCGACGGGATGGCGAAGCCCAGCCCGATCGAGCCGCTCTCGCCGCCACCACCACCGCCCGGGCCGCCCTGGCCCGCGCCCAACGTGGCGATCGCCGAGTTCAGTCCGATCAGTTCACCGTTCATGTTCACCAGCGCGCCGCCCGAGTTACCCGGGTTGATGGCCGCATCCGTCTGGATGGCGTCCAGCACGGAAGCCTGGCCGCCGCCCGAGCCGTCACCGGCCGCCACCGGGCGGTTGAGTGCGCTGACGATGCCGGTGGTGACGGTGCCCTGCAGGCCCAGCGGCGACCCGATGGCCACCACCTGCTGGCCCACCCTGACGTCCTTGGACGATCCGATCGCGATCGGCGTCAAGCCGGAGACGCCCTCGGCGTGCACGACGGCGAGGTCGCCGGAGGGATCGGTACCCACCACGGTGAAGGGGACCGAGCGGCCGTCGGAGAACGTGACCGTCCGCGTGGCCCCGCTGCCGTCCATCGCTGCGGGCTGGGCGCCGTCGGGGCTGTCCGCGCCCGCTGCTGCCACGTGATTGTTGGTGAGGATGAGGCCGTCGGAGGACAACACGACGCCAGAACCCTCAGCCTCACCCTGGCCCATCTCGATTCGCAGCTTCACGACGCTGGGCATGACCTTGGCCGCCACCTGCTCGACGGAACCGGTGGGGGCGCTGGCGGCCGGCTGAGCCGTGGGCGCCTTCGAGACGGGGTTCGGGGACGCGACCGCGTGCGAGGGAGTGGCGCTTTCGGGATGCGCGAACCACGCTGTGGTGGCACCGATTCCGCCACCGGCCACGGCGACGGCGAGCGCGCCCACTGCGATCAACCCGGCACGGGAACGCTTGCGCGGAGTGGCAGCCCGATCAGGCTGCGGCGCAGCCTGATAGAAAGGAGGAACCGGTTGCCGGGTGGCATACCGCCAGTCATAGACACGCGGGATCGGCTGGGTCAGAGGGGTGTTCGGGTCGTGTGGCTGAAACGGTTGCTGCTCAGGGCTTGTCATCGTGACGTGTGCATCACTTTCTTGAATCATCAAACAGCACAGTTGCTTTAACCCCATCATCCGGCGACGGCTGAGACTGGACTGAGAGTTTGTTCGCACAATGCCGAGATTTTCGCCTTGCCGCGCCAAATGCAGGTCGCGATGGTTACGATTCGGCATACTTCCGTGGACGGGGCGGGTCGATGGGTCGAATCTCACGTGGCTGGGCACTCACCAAGCAGAGTTGGAGTGTGCTGAAAAGCGACCGTTCGCTGGTGGTGTTCCCGGCGCTGTCGACGGTCTTCGCGATCCTTGCGTTGCTGGCGATCTGGGTGCCCGCAGCCCTCGTCACCGGTGTATTCGAAACTGAGACGTTCGACGAGCACAACCCGGTCTACTACATCGCCGTCGCGGTGACCGCCTACGTGTCGACCTTCATCGCGATCTTCTTCAACGTCGCGCTCGCCGACTGCGCTGCTCGCTCGCTGCGCGGCGAAGACACCAGCGTGAGCGAAGGACTGTCGGCCGCAGGCCGCCTCATCGGCCCGATCCTGGCCTGGACCTTTGTCGCCGCCACTGTCGGTCTGATTCTGCGACTCATCGAGGACCGGGTACCGGCCGCCGGCAAGATCGCGACCTGGATCGCCGGGGCGGCTTGGGCGATCGCGACCTTCTTCGTCGTCCCGGTGATCGCACTAGAGGGCGGCGGGCCGTGGCAGTCGCTCAAACGCTCTGCGGCTGTCGTCAAAGCCCGCTGGGGCGAAGGCGCCTTCGGGACGTTCTCCATCACCGCATTCACTGTGTGGGCAATCATGGCGATTGTTCTGGTGACGGCGGTGGGCTGTGTCGGATTCGCCGCCCTGGGCATTCCGCCGCTGGCTTTGGCGGTCGGCGCACTCGGTGTCATCGCTGTGATCGTCGTATCGGTCATCTCCAGCGCACTCAACGGGATCTTCCGGGTCGCGGTCTACCAGTACGCAGTCAGCGGTGAGGCTCCGTCCGGATATGACAGCAAGCTCGTGCAGAATGCCTTCACGCGGTCGTGAGCGCCGAGATCCCCGTCAGCGCAGTGTGGTGGCGATCCGGACCTCGCCGGTCAACGTCTGATGGACCGGGCAGCGCTCGGCGATGTCCATCAGTTTCTGACGTTGAGTGTCGTCCAGGTCGCCGGTCAATTCGATCTCCCGATCGATCGAACTGATCCATCCGATCGTGGTCTCGCACTCGGCGCAGTCCTTGGCGTGGATCCGGGTGTGCCGAAGCGTCACGCGCACCTGCTCCAGAGGCCAGCTCTTGCGATCGGCGTACATCCGCACCGTCATCGAGGTGCAGGCCCCGAGGCCTGCGAGCAGCAGGTCGTAGGGCGTCGGACCGGCATCGTCGCCGACCGGGCGCGGCTCGTCGGCGCTCAGCCGGTGATCTCCCGCAATGATCTCCTGCGTGTAGGTGCCGGTGCCGGTCTCTGTGACGACCACGGTGCCCTCGGCTGACGGGTCGGGCATGGGGGACCTCCTGGGCGGTGCATTCGCGCGGACGCTCAAGAACTACCACCGCCGGATCGGCGGGGAACCGGCTTTACACACAGAGGAGCCTCGCCCTGGCGTCGGGCGAGGCTCCTCCGTTAGCTGAGTATCAGGCCGTGCGGCGGATTCCGCGCTTGAGTAGGAGCTCGCGCTCGGACTCGCTCAATCCGCCCCAGATGCCGTACGGCTCACCGACCGCCAAGGCGTGTGAGCGGCATTGGGTGATCACCGGACAGCTGCGGCACATCTCTTTGGCGCGCATTTCCCGCTGGGCGCGGGCCCTGCCACGTTCTCCATCGGGATGGAAAAACATCGATGAATCGACGCCCCGGCAAAGTCCTGTCATTTGCCAGTCCCAAATATCGGCATTGGGTCCGGGTAGTTGCTGCGGCTGTGGCATTTGGAAAACCCCTCTCGTCGCACCTAATTCGCGAAACGCGTAGGTGCGTGAGTCGCGGAACCGATCCGAGCACTTGTCGCCGATGACTACTCGTGCACACAACGTAGAAGGGCTACCGAAAAATCGTCAATACCCAGGTCTTGTGCGTAACCGCATAGCAGCAGCGTGAGAATTTACATCACGTTCATCATTGCGACCCGCACGCAACGAGAAGAGTGTTCAACAAACACTGCAAAGTTGACGCTTGTGTGCATTTCCGCTGTTCGCTGCTTTTGCAATCGCGGCGAAGGCGAGGCGTCGTTGATCTGCCGGAAACATTTCGACCATCAAGTGTTAACCAAAGTTGGGTTCGTCACGTGACTCCGGCACCCGCCGGCCACGTTGATAACGTCGGGATCCGATGACCACCACGACAACGTCCCTGGCCGAGGCCGCTTTCGGGCCTCATCCAGACCTCTGGCCGCTGGGCGCGGCGACCTCACAGCGGGATCGGTGGCTGCGGGCCGTCGCCGCCGGCGGTCAGGGACGCTACGCCAGCGCCATGGCCGATCTCGGGGAGCTCTGCCGCACCGCACCGCCGGGACCGCTGCTCTCCTTGGCGCACAGCACCCGGGCATCGTTCCTGCGTCAGCTCGGCGGACACGACCTGGCTCGCGGGTGGGACGGTCGGGCCTGGGCGGCCGCGGGCGCAGACCCTGAGGCCGGCGTCGACGCCCTGGTGGGCCTGGCCGCCGATGCGCTGGGGGTGGGACGGCTGGCACTGTCCGCGCGCCTGCTCGGGCACGCGCAGCGACTGCTCGACGGATCGGTGCCCGCCCGGCAGCCGGTGCGGCTGCAATGGGTGTCTGCGGAACTCAACATGGCCGGCGGTGACGGCACCGCCGCCGTCGCGCACGCCGAACGAGCCGTCGAACTGGCCGGGGCGACCGGGTCGCCGCGGCACACGGTCAAGACGGCGGTGGTGCTGGCGGCCGCGCTGTGCTGCGACGGCCGCCTCGATCAGGCGCGCCGCGTCGCGGACGCGGCGATGGCCGACACCGATCGTTACGGCCTCGTCCCGCTGCGGTGGGCGCTGGGCTGCCTGCTGGCCGACATCGGCAGCACCGTGCATTCGCCGACCCACATCGCCGCTGTTCGCGACGCTGCCGCCGAGATTGTGCGACGGCGGGGCGGCGTGTGGTCGCGTCGCTGACGCGGTTCAGGCCGCCTCGATCGTTACTGTTTATCTGACGCACACCCTGTCGGGCCGTGGCCCCTGAGTAACGCTGGAGATATCACCCACGATGACAATTTCGGGAGAACGTCTCGATGCTGTCGTCGCTGATGCGGTGGCCGGCGATCGGGACGCGCTTCGGGTGGTTCTGGAGACCATCCGCCCGATCATCGTCCGGTACTGCCGGGCGCGGATCGGGTCAGCAGAACGAAGTGGTCTCTCCGCAGACGACATTGCGCAGGAGGTGTGCTTGGCCGCCATCACGGCGCTGCCGCGCTACCAGGATCAGGGGCGACCCTTCCTGGCATTCGTGTACGGCATCGCTGCGCACAAGATCGCAGACGCCCACCGGGCGTCCGCGCGGAACCGCTCTGAACCCACCGATGTGGTGCCCGAGCGGTACTCGGGAGAAGCCGGGCCCGAACAACGGGCACTGGACTCCGAGGCGTCGAACCGGATGGATCGGCTGCTCTCGACCCTGCCGGAGAAGCAACGCGAGATCGTCATCCTGCGCGTCGTGGTCGGTATGAGTGCCGAAGAGGTCGCCGAGGCCGTGGGCAGTACGCCCGGGGCCGTTCGCGTCGCGCAGCATCGTGCCCTGGCCAAGCTGAAGTCCGAGATCACCGCGGGCGGCGACTATGCCTGATTTCGGTCGCTGGACCTCCAATGGGGGCGATCCCTCGCTCAACGACATCAATCGCGCCGACAAATTCCTCGACGCACTCGCCTCGGATCAGCCGGTGTTCTCCACCGACCAGGGCGACGCAGAACTCGCCTTCCTGCTGTCCGGGTGGCGCGACGAGATCCGCCAGGTGCCCATCGACCACGTGGTCCCGCCGCGTGAAGCCGAGGCCGCGCTGCAGAACGCCGTGAACTTTTCCTCGCGCCGCCGCAATCGGCGATCGCTGGCCGTGATCGGCTCCGCTGCGGCAGCCGTGCTCTGCCTCGGCGGCTTCGCCTCGGTGGTGTACAGCGCCGATCCCGGCGAGGGTCTCTACGGCCTGCACGCCATGCTTTTCGGCGACCAGAAGCAGACCCGCGACGACGCGGTGGTGCTGGCGGCGCAGACCGAGATGCAGCAGGTGCAGCAGTTGATCGACACCGGACAGTGGGATCAGGCCCAGGACAGGCTGGCCGCGCTGTCGACGAAGGTGCAGAGTGTCGAGACCGTCGAACGCAAGTCCGAGCTCATCCAGCAGTGGAATTCGTTGACGTACAAGGTCGTTGAGCAGAATCCGGCGGCCACCCTGCCGCCGGCAGGCGAGCCGCTGCCGGTTCTGCCGTCCTCGCCGCTGACGTTGTTGCCGTTGCCCGTGATCGAGAACACCACCACGGTCACCACGACGACGGCGCCGGAAACGACGACCGTGACCACGACGACCGGATCCGAGGCCCTGTCGACGACGACCACGCCACCGTCGGACACCACGACGACGTCCACCTCCGAAACCGCGACCACGACATCGGAGTCCGTGCCGTCCACGACGACGACCACCTCGGCCGCCCCGTCCACGACGACCTCGACCGCGACGACCTCGACCGCGACGACCTCGACCGCGCCGAGTACCACGTCGACGACGCCGACCACCACAACCACGTCCGTCGCGCCCCGCACGACGACCACCACGACCACCGTCGCGCCCCAGACGGCCACGACCACCGCGGCGCCGAGCGCCGCCACGACCACCGAGGCCACCGTGGCGCGCACCGCCACCACGACGGTCGCACCGAGCGTTGCCGCGCCGCCGCCGGCCACGTCGGTGGCGCCGCCGGTGCAGCAGGAGGAGCCCAGCGCACCCCCGGCGCGTAGTCAGGCGCCGCAGAGCGAGCGGCCCGTCCAGGCGCCGGTGGAGACGACGAAAGCGCCTGCCGCGGAATCGTCAGCGCCGCAGCGGACGCCGGAGGTGGTCGTGACGACGACAACCGTCCCCGGTGGTCACTGACTTCGGGTGTGGTCGATCAGTTGGTCAGCGGTACCCGTCGGATTCGGATGCGGCCTCGTTGAGTGACGCGTCGGCGTAACCGCGGCAGTAGTCCCAGGTGACGTAGGCGTCGGGTTCGGGATCGTAGGCGGGCTCGTGCGGCCGGACGGTGCCGTCCACCAGCAGCTGCAGCAGGTTGGCCCGCAGCATGTCCCAGTCGTGGTAGTGATCCTGCTGGCATTCGTCGCAGCACACGACCAGCCCGCGAATTCCTTTGTGGGCCAGCAGGGCCTCGTACACGGCCAGATCGGCGAGATCGGCTTCGACAGCGCTGCGTTCCTGCGGATCCAGCGGCAGGCCGGGCTCGATTGCGTCGAGCGCCGACGAAGGATCGCACGGGTCATCTGCGAACGGGTCCGGCGGCAGCCCCGGCGGGAGGTCATCACGCACGGATCTAGCCTACGCAGCCCCGCCACATCCGCGCCAGCCGTCCGTGCTGGTGTCGCCCGCGAGGTGCGCTGCGGTGGTGTAGTCACGAGCATCGAGGTCAGTGCCGATAAGATGGCCCTTTAGATCCTCGCCTGTGCTTGGCCGTGTTGGTTCCTGGAGGCTCCACCCATGTCGATTGTTGAAAGCAGCAGCATCCCTATCGCCGTACCGGTGCCCACCGGTGGTGATGATCCGACGAAGATCGCGATGCTCGGCCTGACTTTCGATGATGTCCTGCTGTTGCCGGCCGCCTCGGATGTGGTGCCGGCCAACGTGGACACGTCCAGTCAGCTGACCAAGCGCATCCGGCTCAGGGTGCCGCTGGTGAGCTCGGCGATGGACACCGTGACCGAGTCACGGATGGCCATCGCGATGGCCCGTGCCGGCGGTATGGGCGTGCTGCACCGCAACCTGTCCGTGGCCGAACAGGCCGGCCAGGTGGAGACGGTGAAGCGGTCCGAGGCCGGCATGGTCACCGACCCGGTCACCTGCTCGCCGGAGAACACGCTGGCCGAGGTCGACGCGATGTGCGCCCGGTTCCGCATCTCCGGCCTGCCCGTGGTCGATGCCGAAGGTTCGCTGGTCGGGATCATCACCAACCGCGACATGCGGTTCGAGGTCGACCAGTCGAAGCCCGTCGCCGAGGTGATGACCAAGGCGCCGCTGATCACCGCGCAGGCCGGGGTGTCCGCCGAGGCCGCGCTCGGCCTGTTGCGCCGCTACAAGATCGAGAAACTGCCCATCGTCGACGGGCACGGCAAGCTGACCGGTCTGATCACCGTCAAGGACTTCGTCAAGACCGAGCAGTTCCCGCTGGCCACCAAGGACAGCGACGGCAGGCTGCTGGTCGGCGCCGCCGTCGGTATCGGTGACGACGCCTGGACCCGGGCCATGACGCTGGCCGACGCCGGAGTTGACGTGCTGATCGTCGACACCGCGCACGCCCACAACCGACTGGTGCTCGACATGGTGCACCGGCTGAAATCCGTCGTCGGCGAGCGGGTCGACGTGGTCGGCGGCAATGTCGCCACCCGCGCCGCCGCCGCCGCGCTGGTCGAAGCCGGGGCCGACGCGGTGAAGGTCGGGGTCGGACCCGGCTCCATCTGCACCACCCGCGTGGTGGCCGGGGTGGGCGCCCCGCAGATCACCGCGATCCTGGAAGCTGTCGCCGCCTGCTCACCCAAGGGCATCCCGGTGATCGCCGACGGTGGCCTGCAGTACTCCGGGGACATCGCCAAGGCGCTGGCCGCCGGTGCGTCCACCGCGATGCTGGGTTCGCTGCTGGCCGGCACCGCCGAATCCCCGGGTGACCTGATCTTCGTCAACGGCAAGCAGTTCAAGAGCTACCGCGGGATGGGCTCGCTGGGCGCCATGCAGGGCCGAGGCACCCAGAAGAGTTTCTCCAAGGACCGCTACTTCCAGGACGATGTGCTCTCCGAGGACAAGCTGGTCCCCGAGGGCATCGAGGGCCGGGTGCCGTTCCGCGGCCCGTTGTCGACCGTCATCCACCAGCTCACGGGTGGATTGCGCGCAGCCATGGGATACACGGGATCGGACACCATCGAGCACCTGCAGCAGGCGCAGTTCGTCCAGATCACCGCGGCGGGGCTGAAGGAAAGCCATCCACACGACATCACCATGACTGTCGAAGCGCCGAACTACTACGCCCGATAGGGATCACCTTCAATATGCGAGACATGGTTGAAATCGGCATGGGCAGAACCGCCCGCCGCACCTACGAACTCGACGACATCAACATCGTCCCGTCCCGGCGGACCCGCTCCAGCAAGGACGTGTCCACGGCCTGGCAGCTCGATGCCTACCGGTTCGAGATCCCCGTCGTGGCGCACCCGACCGACGCCCTGGTGTCGGTGGAGTTCGCCATCGAGATGGGCCGGCTCGGCGGTCTCGGCGTGCTCAACGGTGAAGGCCTGATCGGCAGGCATGCCGACGTCGAGGACAAGATCGCGCAGGTCGTGGAGACCGCAGCGACGTCGACCGATGAGTCGGCCGCGATCCGTCTGCTGCAGCAACTGCACTCGGCGCCGCTGAACCCGGAACTGCTGGGTGCCGCCGTCGCCCGCATCCGGGAGGCCGGGGTGACCACCGCGGTGCGCGTCAGCCCGCAGAACGCGCAGGCGCTGACCCCGGCGCTGGTGGCCGCCGGGATCGACCTGCTGGTCATCCAGGGCACCATCATCTCCGCCGAGCGCGTCGCGCAGGATGCGGAGCCGCTGAACCTGAAGACGTTCATCTCCGAACTGGACATCCCGGTGGTCGCCGGCGGCGTCCTGGACCACCGCACCGCACTGCACCTGATGCGCACCGGCGCCGCCGGCGTCATCGTGGGCTACGGCTCGACCCGGGGCGTCACCACCAGCGACGAGGTGCTCGGTATCAGTGTGCCGATGGCCACGGCCATCGCCGACGCCGCCGCGGCCCGTCGTGAGTACCTCGATGAGACCGGCGGGCGGTACGTGCACGTGCTGGCCGACGGCGACATCCACACCTCCGGTGACCTGGCGAAGGCCATCGCCTGCGGCGCCGACGCCGTCGTGCTGGGTACTCCGCTGTCCACCGCGGCCGAGGCGCTCGGCGGCGGCTGGTTCTGGCCCTCGGCGGCGGCTCACCCGTCGTTGCCCCGCGGCGCGCTGCTGCAGGTGGCGCTCGGCGAGCGCCCGCCGCTCAAGCAGGTGCTCGACGGCCCGTCCGATGATCCGTTCGGTTCGCTGAATCTGGTCGGCGGGTTGGCACGGTCGATGGCCAAGGCCGGGTACTGCGACCTCAAGGAATTCCAGAAGGTCGGCCTGACCGTCGGAGCCTGATCGCCCGATTTCGTTTACAAGTTAGGCCTTCCTGTCTAGAAGTTACCTGTCGGTAGCGTCATACTGGTCATATGCATCCTGACTATGACGTCTTGATCATCGGCTCCGGTTTCGGGGGCAGCGTCAGCGCGCTGCGGCTCACCGAGAAGGGCTACCGGGTGGGAGTGCTCGAGGCCGGACCCCGGTACTCCGACGCCGACTTCGCCAAAACCTCCTGGGACCTGCGCAAATTTCTGTGGGCGCCGCAGCTGGGGATGTACGGCATTCAGCGCATCCACCTGTTGCGCAACTGCATGATCCTGGCCGGCGCCGGAGTGGGCGGCGGATCACTGAACTACGCCAACACCCTCTACGTCCCGCCGGAGCCCTTCTTCGCGGACAAGCAGTGGTCGGGGATCACCGATTGGCGCTCGGAGTTGATGCCGCACTACGAGCAGGCGCAGCGCATGCTCGGCGTGGTCAAGAACCCCACCTTCACCGACGCCGACCGGTTGATGAAAGAGGTCGCCGACGACATGGGCGTGGGCGACACCTTCGTCGCCACCCCGGTGGGGGTGTTCTTCGGCGCCGACGGCGAGAAGGCCCCGGGCAAGACCGTCCCGGATCCGTACTTCGGGGGCGCGGGGCCGGCCCGCACCGGGTGCATCGAATGCGGAGAATGCATGACCGGCTGCCGGCACGGCGCCAAGAACACCCTGGTGAAGAATTACCTGGGGCTGGCGGAATCCGCTGGGGCGCAGGTACATCCGATGACGACCGTGACCAGCTTCGCCCAGCGCGCGGACGGGTTGTGGGAGGTCAGCACCGCGCGGACCGGCAGCAAGTTGCGCCGCAAGCGCAAGACGTTCACCGCGACCCACCTGATCGTCGCGGCGGGCACCTACAACACCCACAAACTGCTGTTCAAGATGCGGGACACCGGCAAGCTCACGAAACTGTCGGCCAAGCTGGGTGTGCTGACCCGCACTAACTCCGAGTCGATCGTCGGTGCCCAGACCCTCACGGTGTCCTCGGAGCGTGACCTGACCCACGGCGTGGCCATCACGTCGTCCATCCACCCCACCGCGGACACGCACGTCGAGCCCTGCCGATACGGCAAGGGCTCCAACGCCATGGGGCTGTTGCAGACCCTGATGACCGACGGCGCGGGGCCACTCGGCAGCGATGTGCCGCGGTGGCGGCAGTTCCTGAACCTGGCAGGGGAGGATCCGCGCGGTCTGATCCGGCTGCTCAATCCGCAGCACTGGAGCGAGCGCACCGTCATCGCGCTGGTGATGCAACACCTGGACAACTCCATCACCACGTTCACCAAACGCGGACCGCTGGGCAAGCGGATCCTGTCGTCCAAACAAGGCCACGGCGAACCCAATCCGACGTGGATTCCGGCCGGCAACGAGGTGACCCGCCGCATCGCCGAGAAGATCGACGGCGTGGCAGGCGGCACGTGGGGTGAATTGTTCAACATTCCCCTCACCGCACATTTCCTCGGTGGGGCAGCCATCGGCGACAGCGTCGAGACCGGTGTCATCGACCCGTATCACCGGGTGTACAACTACCCGACGCTGTACGTCACCGACGGCGCGTCGATCTCGGCGAATCTCGGTGTGAATCCGTCCCTTTCGATCACCGCGCAGGCCGAGCGGGCCGCTGCGCTGTGGCCGAACAAGGGCGAGGAGGACCTGCGCCCCGCGCAGGGGCAGCCGTATCAGCGCCTCGCGCCGGTGCCGCCGGTACGCCCCGTCGTGCCCGTCGATGCGCCAGGTGCGTTGCGCCGGTTACCGATTCATCCGGTCAGCTCGGCGGGCTGACACGGTCACCGGGCACGGACTCGAGCAGCCTGGTGATGAGGCGCTCGATCATGTCGGGGCGGATGACCCCGGGTTGAAGGATCTCTTCCATCGCGACGCCCGCGGTGATGGTGACCACGAGTTGGGCGAGGTCGGCCAGCTTCTGGCTGGGCAGGCCGGTTCCGGCCATCTCGACGACCTGCATCGCCTGCCGGACGGCCGCCTGTCTACGCGCGACGAGCCGATCGCGTAGCTGCGGATCGCGCACCGCGCGCAGCCAATACTCGAAAAGCACCAACTGATACTGGTTCTGGTCGTGGATCGAGGCGAGCATCGACTGGCTCAACGCGTGTGCCGTCGCGGCGATGTCACCCTTGCCGTCGTCGAATGCGGTGACGATCAATGCGCTGCGCGTCTCGAACTGGCGGTCGAGCAATGCCAGGAACAACTCGTCCTTGGACTCGAAGTTGGAGTAGACCGCCCCCTTGGTGAAGCCGGCGGCATGACCGATTGCATCGATGGTGGTGCCGGCGAATCCCTCTGCGGCGAAAACCCCCAGCGCGGCGTCGAGTATCCGGTCGCGCACCTCATCTCGCGTCGGACGGGTTCGGGCAGGTTTGACAGACGACATGAGACGAAAGGATACTCGATAGTATCGACTGGATACCAGTCAGTATCGAAGGGTGTTGAGATGGCAGAGGTGCAGGATGCCGACGCTGCGGGCAGCGAACCCGACGCCGTCGGTCCCGCGTTGATCACGGCCGTCGGGTTGGGCGTCGAGGGAGAGCACGGAGCGCTGTTCACCGACGTCGATCTGTCGCTCACCAGCGGCTTTCATGCCATTCAGATGCCAGGGGGGTGGGGGCAGACAGCCCTGCTGTTGACGCTGGCGGGCCGGCTCAAGCCCAGCCACGGCACCGTCAGCGTGTGCGGGGACCACACCCCCCGCAGCATCCGTCGGCACTGTGCCATCGCGGCGTTCGACGATATCGACGAAGTGGAGGACTCGGTGACGGTGGCAACCGTCCTCGCCGAGCAGCGTCGCTGGCTGGCGCCGTGGTACCGGCAGGTGCCGATCGAGGCCGGTCACACCGCACTGACGGAGGTGTTCGGTGAGCTCACGCCGCCGTCGGGCACGACCTTCATCAGTGAACTGTCCGACCTGGACCTCTTTCTGCTCCGCGTCACGCTGGCGCAGTTCTCGGACCGGCCGATCCTGGTGGTCGGCGACCTCGAACAGGTCCGCGACAACGACCGCCGCGCGGTGGCCGTCCAGCGTCTCGGTGCCCTCGCAGAGCAGCGCACCGTCATTGTGGGCGTGACCAATCCGCTGGGATCTGACGCTCCCGCCCATGATCTGCACGACCATCGCAGCTTGACCGGAAAGGACTGAGCATGCTGGCAGGACTCGCCTTCGGCTCCGAGATCAAACGCTTCGCCCGCAGCCGGCTGACCCGGGTGGCCATCGTGGTGCTCATGCTGCTGCCCCTGGTGTACGGCGCGCTGTACCTGTGGGCGTATTGGGACCCCTTCGGACACGTCAACAAAATGCCTGTCGCACTGGTCAATTCGGACCGGGGTGCGATGGTGTCCGGTCAGCAGGTCAATGCCGGCGACGAGATCGCCAAGAGCCTCACCGCCGACGGCAGCCTGGACTGGCATGTCGTGAACGACGAAGAGGCCCGCGCAGGCGTCGAGCACGGCAAGTACTACTTCATGCTCGAATTGCCCTCGGACTTCAGTGCGGCCATCGCTTCACCCCTGACCGGTCAGCCGAAACAGGCGAACCTGATCGCCATCTACAACGACGCCAACAACTACATCTCCTCGAGTATCGGCCGCACCGCTACCGACCAGGTGCTCAACGCGGTGTCCACCCGGATATCCGGGCAGGCGGTCAACCAGGTTCTCTCCGTGGTCGTCTCGTCGGGTGCGGGCATCAAGCAGGCCGCCGACGGGGCCCAGAAACTCGCCGACGGCGCCGTCAAGGTCGACGACGGGGCCGGCACACTCTCGACGGGTCTGCACACCGCACGATCCGGCTCGGCGCAACTTGCCGCCGGTGCCAAACAGCTCTCAGATGGCATCACCAAGGCCACCGACCCGCTCATCGCGGTGACGCGGGCGCTCTCGCAGATGGGCGGTGACACCGACAAATTGCAGCAGGGCACCACCGCCCTGCGGCAGGCCAACGATCAGATCGGTGCCATCGCCACTGCGCAGGACACCGCGGCCACCTCCCTCGCCACCGTGATCAACCAGCTCTCCGACAGCACAGATCCGTTGGCCAACAGCGCTGCCGGGACGCTGCGCGGCGTGCAGGACCAGCTGCAAGCACATCAGTTCACCCCGCAGATCCGCCAGCAGCTGACCGACGCGGAGAACGCCGCGATATCCATGACGTCATCCATCCGCACCCCGGGCAGCCCACTGAACACCGGCCTGGACCAGGTGGGCACCCAAGGCCGGGAACTCACCGACAAGCTGAACGAACTGCGGGGCGGTGCCCAGAAACTGGCCTCCGGCAGCGCCGACTTGTCGAGCGGAATCGTCAAACTCGATGACGGTGCCGGGCAGCTGAAGACCGGAACCGGCCAACTGCGCACCGGGTCGGCGGAGCTCGCGACCAAGCTGGCCGACGGCGCCAAACAGGTTCCGAACTGGAGCGCCCAGCAGAAGGACGCGATCGCCGGCACCATCGGCGGGCCGGTGCATCTGGATACCGCCCACGAGAACGCCGCGCCCAACTTCGGTACCGGCATGGCACCGTTCTTCATCACCTTGGCGCTGTTCTTCGGCGCACTGGTGCTCTGGATGGTGTTGCGGCCGTTACAGACTCGGCCGATCGTCGCGGAGGTGCTCGCCATTCGGGTGGTGCTGGCCAGTTATCTGCCCGCGGTGGCGATCGCGTTCTGTCAGGCGGTGATCCTGTACTGCGTGGTGCGGTTCGGCCTGGGCATGCACGCCGCGCATCCGGTCGCGATGCTGGCCTTCATGGTGTTGATCTCGTGCGCCTTCGTCGCGGCGACCCAGGCGATCAATGCCCTCGTCGGCCCAGCGGTGGGGCGGGTGCTGATCATGGCGCTGCTGATGCTGCAGCTGGTCAGTGCCGGTGGCATGTACCCGGTGGAGACGACCTCGCGGCCGTTCCAGGTGTTCCACAACTACGACCCGATGACGTATGGGGTCAACGGATTACGTCAGTTGATCCTCGGAGGTATCGATCACCGGCTGTGGCAGGCGGTGCTGGCGCTGGTGATCATCTGGGCCGGGGGATTGGCGATCTCCTCGCTGTCGGCCCGGCGGAACCGGACGTGGGACATGACCCGGCTGATGCCTGCCATCAAGATGTGAGCCGGCGCGCTCACTCCGCGTCGAGCGGCCTGCGCCGGATCGGTTCCCGGCCGGGCGGCTGCTGCGGGACAGGGAGCAGCGGCTTACGGGCGGTCACTGCGACCGTCGTGGGCTCGCTGGTGTCCAGTTCCAGCTCGACACCGGCGTGCCGGATGGTCAGCTGAGTGTGGGGGCCGTCGCGCAGGCTGTAGATCACCTCCGCATGGGTGGCATCGACGGTGAGCCGGAACTCGTGCCAGCGCAACCGGAATCGCAACCGGTCGATTCCGTCGGGCAGGTGCGGGTCCAGGGCCAGCACCCCCTCGTCGTCGCGCAGGCCGCCGAATCCGGCCACCAAGGCGATCCAGGCACCCGCCAGCGACGCCATGTGCAGACCGTCGCGGGTGTTGTGGTGCAGGTCGCGCAGGTCGATCAGGGCCGCCTCGTAGGCGTAGTCGTGCGCCAGTTCCAGGTGTCCCACCTCCGCGCACAGCACCGCCTGGGTACATGCCGACAGCGAGGAGTCCCTGGTGGTGCGGCGTTCGTAATAGTCGACATTGCGCGCCTTCTGCTCATCGGTGAAGGCGTGGCTCTGCCAGTGCATGGCCAGCACCAGGTCGGCCTGTTTGAGCACCTGCGTGGGGTAGAGCCGGACGTAATGTTGGTGCAGCAGCAGTGGATAGTCGTTGTTGGTCACGAAATCCCATTCGGCGAGGTTGGTGAATCCCTCGCACTGGGGGTGTACGCCGAGTTCGCTGTCGAACGGGATGTGCACAGCGGCAGCGGCATCCCGCCAGGCCGCGGTCTCCTCGGTGGTCACGCCGATGGCGAAGGCCGCCTCGGGATGGCGGTTGGAGGCCTCGGCAGCCACCCGAAGGTTGTGCGCTGCCATCAGATTGGTGAAGATGTTGTCACTCATCAATGCGGTGTACTCATCGGGTCCGGTGACACCGTCCAGGTGCCACACACCGTGGCGGTCGTGATGGCCCAACGAGATCCACAGCCGCGCTGTCTCCACCAGAACTGCCAGCCCGCACTCGCGTTCCAGGGTCTCGTCGCCGGTCACCAGCCGGTAACGCTCGAAGGCCATCGCGATATCGCCATTGATATGCCAGGCTGCGGTGCCCGCCGGCCAGTACGCCGAGCATTCCTCGCCACGGATGGTGCGCCACGGGAAACTGGCACCGGCGAGGCCGAGTTGTTCGGCGCGATCCTTGGCCAACTCCAAAGTGGCTGCGCGCCAGCGCAACGCGTCGGCGGCGGCGTGCGGCTTGGTGTAGGTCAGCACCGGCAGCACGAATCCTTCGGTGTCCCAGAAGGCGTGGCCGTCATAGCCCGTGCCGGTCAGCCCCTTGCCTGGGATGGCGCGCCGTTCGGCGCGTGCGCTGGCCTGTAGCACGTGGAACAACCCGAATCGCACCGCCTGCTGGGAGTCCGGGTCGCCCCACACCTCGACGTCCGCGGCATCCCAGAACTCGTCCAGGTAGGTGCGCTGGGCTTCCAGCAGGCCCTGCCAGCCGCTGTAGCGGGCGCCGGCCAGGGCGCCCGCGACCTGATCGCGCAGCGCCGGCCGGGACCGCAGGCTCGACCATCCATAGGCGAGGTATTTGACGACGCGCAGCTGCTGTCCGGGCCGCAGCCCGCAGATGACGGTGGTGCGGGCGACATCGGCCCGCGCTTCGGTGCTGACCTCGACGCGCCCAGGCACCTCGATCTCGTGGTCCATCGCCGCAGCCATCATCAGCTGGCTGTTGCGGGTTTGGTGCACCAGCAGACCACCGTGTTCGGTGTGCTCGTGGGACACCGCTTCCAGCGGGCGGTCCAGCGTGGCGGCCACCCGCGGATCCGAGGACGTATCCGGCTGATCCTCATTCGCGACGAGCTCGGATTGCACTGTGACGCGGGTGAATTCGTCGACCGCCTCGACGATGTACTCGATGGCGGCGACACTGCGCTGGGTGAGCGACACCAGCCTGGTCGAGGTGATCCGCACCTGCTTGCCTGCCGGCGAGCGCCACTGGGCCACCCGGGTCAGCGTGCCCGCCCGCAGGTCGAGTACCCGTTCGTGCTCGACCAGGTCGCCGTAACGGATGTCGAACGGCTCGTCGTCGACAAGCAGCCGCAGGATCTTGCCGTTGGTGATGTCGACGACCGTCTGGCCGGCCTCGGGATAGCCGAATCCGGTCTCGGCGTACGGCAGGGACCGGGTTTCGTAGAACGAGTTGAGATAGGTGCCGGGCAGTCCGTGTGGCTCGCCTTCGTCGAGGTTGCCGCGCAATCCGATGTGCCCGTTGGACAACGCGAAGATGGACTCGGCCTGCGCCAGCAGTTCCAGATCCAGCTGCGTCTCGCGGATACGCCACGGTTCGATGGGAAACGCGTCATGGTCGATCATCGGCCGGCCTCCAACAGATCGGCGAGGTCGGTCACCACGACATCGGCGCCGTGGGCCCGCAACTGACCGGCCTGGCCCACCCTGTCCACCCCGACGACGACGCCGAAGTGCCCGGCCCGCCCGGATTCGACCCCGGACAGCGCGTCCTCGAAGACCGCGGCGGCCGAGGCGGGCACCTGGAGTAGTTCGGCGGCGCGCAGGTAGGAATCCGGGGCGGGTTTGCCGGGGATGTGTTCCTCGCGCAGCGTGACCCCGTCGACGCGCTGGTGCACGTACTGGGCCAGGCCGGTGATCTCCAGTACCTCGCGGGTGTTCGCGCTGGAGGACACCACGGCGACGCCGAGACCGGCTTCGGACACCGCCTTCAGGTAGCGCCGGGAGCCGTCGAACACCTCCACACCGTCGGTGTGCAGCACCTTCTGGAACATGTCGTTCTTGCGGTTGCCCAGGCCCTCGACGGTGTCCTTGTCGGGCGGATCGTCAGGGTCACCCTCGGGTAGCTCGATGTTTCTGCTCTTGAGGAAGTCGCGCACGCCGTCTTCGCGGCGTTTCCCGTCCACGTAGGTGAGGTAGTCGCCGTCGACGTCGAACGGTACGAACGGGTCCTCCCGGGTCCGCAGGAAGTCGTCGAACATCGTCTTCCACGCGGTCTTGTGCACGCTGGCGGTGTCGGTGAGCACACCGTCGAGGTCGAAGAGACAGGCGTGCACGCCTTCCGGCAGACCCAGCATGGCGGCCCTCGCTTTCGCATCGTGGATACCAACACTCCACAATGCCCGTTTCAGGCCGATCTCACGCTTGCCGCCGGTGTGACACTCATCCGGCCTTCCGAATCCCCGTCGCTTCGCTCGCCCCGGTTTTGGCCACCGTCTCCCCGACCGCGCGGCTGCGGGCCCCGTGCACGTCGACGGGCACATCGCCGGTCAGGGTCACCCGGTGCATGACGCGGCGCTGGTCGTCGTAGTCGTCGACGGCGCGGTGCTGGGTGGCGCGGTTGTCCCACATGGCCACGTCCCCGGGCGCCCAGTTCCATCGGACGGTGTTCTCCGGCATGGTGATCCGGCGCTGCAACATCTCGGCCAGGACATGGGATTCGTGGCTGTCCACGCCCAGGAAGCCCCGAACGAAATCGCCTGCCAGCAGGGTGCGTTCGCCGGTCTCGGGGTGTACGCGGACCACCGGGTGCTCGGTGCGGAAGTCCGGTTTCTGGAACATCTCCCGCAGTGCACGTTGGGTGTCGGAGACCTCCTCGACCGGCGCCACGGCGTAGTCGTAGCGGTTGCTGTGCAGGGCCCACAGATTGTCTGCCAGCAGCCGCAGTGGGTCGGGCAGGCTGTCGTAGGCGGCGGCCGTCGACGCCCACAGCGTGGACCCGCCGTAGGTGGGCAGGGTGACCGCGCGCAGCACCGAGATGGCCGGGTAGTCGGGCATGAACGTCATATCGGTGTGCCAGCGGGTGGCCTTGGCGTATTCGGAGTCGATGGGTGCGATGACGCCGGTGCTGTCGCGGCCGAAGGCGTGGTGACCGATCGGGGTGCCCAGCAGCCTGGCGAAGGCCTGCTGGCCGTCGTCGTCGAGGTGCTGCTGGTCGCGGAAGAACACCACCTTGTGGCGCAGTAGGGCGGCCCGGATCTCCGCGACGTCGCCGGCGGCGAGGTCACCGCCGAGTTCCACGTTGTCGATGCGGGCGCCGATGCGGCTGCCGAGTTGCGTGACGGTGATGGTCATGGCGGTCCTTTTCGCTGACAGAAGCCTGTGTAGTCAACTGACTACAGGCTAGTGTAGCCACGTGACTACAGCCGTGCCACCGACCGGTCGCGATGAAGTGGCGGCAGCCATCTTGGAGGCATCGGCCGACCTGTTCGCCCAGCGCGGACCCACGGCTACGTCGATGCGCGACATCGCCCTGCGGGCGCAGGTGAACCACGGCCTGATCCATCGCCACTTCGGCACCAAGGAACATCTGGTCGGCGCCGTACTGGACCACCTGGGGTCCGGTCTGAACACCTTGGTGTCGGACGACGCGCCTGCCGAGGCGATCGAGGCGGCCACCGATCGGCACACCCGGGTGATGGCCAGGGCGCTGCTCGACGGTTACCCGGTGGGTCAGCTGCAGACCCGGTTCCCCAACATCGCGCTGTTGATGGACAAGGTGTTGCCGAGCTACGGGACCGATGACCGTGCCGGCCGGATGGCCGTCGCGAATGCTGTTGCTCTGCAACTCGGTTGGCGGATGTTCGAACCGTTCCTGCGATCGGCCGTCGGTTTGGACGAGATGACCGAGGACGAGGTGCGTGCCGCCGTCGGGGCGACGGCGGCACACATTCTCGCCCCTGGGTGAATCAGGGTGTGAACTTGTCGGCGATCCGGTCGCCGAGCTGCTTGTCGACATTGCGCCAGTACTCGAAGGCGCGCTGCAGCACCGGATCGGACACGCCCTTGGCCAGGTGACCGGCGATGTTGGACACCAGCCGGTCGCGGGCCGCGTCGTCGAGCACCTCACGCACCAGCGTCCCGGCTTGGCCCCAATCGTCGTCCTCGGCGTGCAGTGAATATGCCGACCGGACCATCTCGCCGTCGGCATGCCACAGCGGCTCGCCGGTGCGGGCCGGATCGGCCTTGGGGCCACCGTAGGAGTTCGGCGCGTACACCGGATCGGACACGTTCTGCACCCGCATCGCGCCGTCCTTGGAGTAGCTGTGCACCTCGGAGACCGGGGTGTTGACCGGGATCTGCCGGTAGTTCACCCCCAGCCGCGCGCGGTGCGCATCGGCATAGGCGAAATCGCGGGCCAGCAGCATCTTGTCGGGGCTGAGGCCGGTGCCCGGCACCGCGTTGTTGGGCTCGAAGGCCGCCTGCTCCATCTCGGTGTGGTAGTCCGTGACGTTGCGGTCCAGGGTCAGCTTTCCGACGTCGATCAGTGGGTAATCGCCGTGCGGCCACACCTTGGTGAGATCGAACGGGTTGAACCGGTAGTCCTTGGCCTGCTCGAACGGCATGATCTGCATCTTCAACGACCAGCTCGGGTGGTCGCCGCGCTCGATCGCGTCGAACAGATCCCGTTGATGCGCGTCCCCGTCGACTCCGGCCATCTCGTCGCCTTCGTCCTGGGTCAGGAACTCGACGCCCTGGTCGGAGATGAAGTGGTACTTGACCCAGAAGATCTGCCCGGCGGCGTTGATCCAGCTGTAGGTGTGACTGGAGTAGCCGTTCATGTGCCGCCAGTCCTTCGGGATCCCGCGATCGCCCATCAGCCAGGTCACCTGGTGGGCGGACTCCGGCGACAGCGTCCAGAAGTCCCACTGCATGTCGTTGTCGCGCAAGTTGTTGGCGGCGCGCCGTTTCTGGGACCGGATGAAGTGCTGGAACTTCAACGGATCCCGGATGAAGAACACCGGGGTGTTGTTGCCGACCATGTCGAAGTTGCCGTCGGCGGTGTAGAACTTCGTCGCGAAGCCGCGCGGGTCCCGCCAGGTGTCGGGGCTGCCGCGCTCGCCGGCGACGGTCGAGAATCTGGTGAGGGTCTCGGTCTTGGTGCCCGGCTGGAACACGGCGGCCTTGGTGTAGGCGCTGACGTCGTGGGTGACTTCGAAATGGCCGAACGCGCCGCCGCCCTTGGCGTGCGGCTGCCGCTCCGGGATGCGTTCCCGGTTGAACGTCGCCATCTGCTCGATCAGATAGTGGTCCTGGAGCAGGATCGGGCCGTCGGGTCCGATGGTCAGCGAATGCTCATCGCTGAAAACCGGAATTCCTGCGTCGGTGGTGGTGGGTTTGGGCTGGGTCCCGGTCACCGTCGCTCCTTTCGTAAGAGGGTCTGCGCTCTCCCGGATACCCCCGGGCGCTGCCGACAAACGGGTCCGGGCAGCCCGACCAGGTCGCCTCACTAGACTGATCAGGTGGAATCCGACCCGACCCGCCCCGTCCTCGTCATCGACTTCGGTGCTCAGTACGCCCAGCTGATCGCGCGGCGCGTACGTGAAGCCCGAGTGTTCTCCGAGGTCATCCCGCACACCGCGACGGTCGAGGAGATCAAGGCCCGCAACCCGCAGGGCATCGTGCTCTCCGGCGGCCCGGCCAGCGTGTACGCCGAAGGGGCGCCCAAGCTGGACCCGGCGCTGTTCGACCTCGATGTGCCGGTGTTCGGGATCTGCTACGGCTTCCAGGCGATGGCCCAGGCGCTCGGCGGCACCGTGGCGCACACCGGCACCAGCGAATACGGCCGCACCGAGCTGAAAGTCTCTGGCGGACAACTGCATTCGGAGCTTCCCGCGTCGCAGCCGGTGTGGATGAGCCACGGCGACGCGGTGACCGGGGCACCCGACGGATTCGAGGTCGTCGCCACCAGTGCCGGCGCCCCGGTGGCCGCCTTCGAGAACCGGGCCCGCCGGCTGGCAGGTGTGCAGTACCACCCCGAGGTGCTGCATTCGCCCCACGGCCAGCACGTGCTGAGTAGGTTCCTGCACGATTTCGCCGGGATCGGTGCCACCTGGACGGCGGCCAACATCGCCGAACAGCTCATCGAGGCGGTCCGGGCCCAGATCGGCGACGGTCGGGCCATCTGCGGGCTGTCCGGCGGGGTGGACTCCGCCGTCGCGGCGGCGCTGGTGCAGCGTGCCATTGGTGACCGGCTCACCTGTGTGTTCGTCGATCACGGTCTGCTGCGAGCGGGGGAGCGTGCCCAGGTGCAGCGCGACTTCGTCGCCGCCACCGGGGCCAATCTGGTGACCGTCGACGTCGCCGACCGCTTCCTGGAGGCACTGTCGGGGGTGACCAACCCGGAGGGCAAGCGCAAGATCATCGGCCGCGAGTTCATCCGCGCCTTCGAAGGTGCCGTGCGGGACACCTTGTCCGAGTTCGATATCGACTTCCTGGTGCAGGGCACGCTCTACCCGGACGTGGTCGAGTCCGGCGGTGGCACCGGCACCGCGAACATCAAGAGTCACCACAACGTGGGCGGCCTGCCCGACGACTTGAAATTCAAACTCGTCGAACCGCTGCGCTTGTTGTTCAAGGACGAGGTCCGTGCAGTCGGGCGTGAGCTCGGCTTGCCCGAGGAAATCGTTGCGCGCCAACCGTTCCCGGGCCCCGGTCTGGGTATTCGCATCGTCGGGGAGGTGACCGCGCCGCGCCTGGACACCCTGCGCCGGGCCGACGCGATCGCCCGCGAGGAACTCACCACGGCCGGCCTGGACCACCAGATCTGGCAGTGCCCGGTGGTGCTGCTCGCCGATGTCCGGTCGGTGGGGGTGCAGGGCGACGGCCGCACCTACGGGCACCCCATCGTGCTGCGCCCGGTATCCAGTGAGGACGCCATGACCGCGGACTGGACCCGGGTGCCCTACGACGTGCTGGAGCGCATCTCGACGCGCATCACGAACGAGGTGCCCGAGGTCAACCGGGTGGTACTGGACATCACCAGCAAGCCGCCGGGCACCATCGAGTGGGAGTGAGCTACTCCGGGGCGTCCTTTCCGACGTACTCGGTCAGGATCTGAGCGACGACGGATTCGATCGTCGATTCGATCGAGAACGCCAGTGTTGCGGTGACGGCGGCGACGGCTTGGGTGCGCAACCGGACCAATGTGGTGATCAGCTCGGCCACTTCGGTGTCGGCGGGCAGGGATTGCCCCGGCTTGATCTTCTCTGACAGCTGGTCCACCCCGGCGCGGACCAGAATCGAGCTGATCTCGTCGATGTGCGGCAACACCCGCTCATGCGCACCGACCAGGGTCTCCATGCTGACGCCGTACTGGCGCAGATCGTTGAACGTCTCGATCAGCTTGGGCCGCAAGATGATTGCCTCGTCATCGATTCCCCGGTCGCTGCGCTCCAGCCCGCCGTCACCGTCGATTTTGATGACGCCGTTGGCAACCAGCCGGTCGAAGGCGGCGTCGTCGCCGATCAGATCGCGGGCCGCCGCCAACGGCATCCGCTCGGACTTCTCCGTCGCCCAGGTGCCGACGATGGCATTCTCCAGGCCGAGCACGTCGCCGATGTCCTTGCCCTGCTCCCAGGCGTCGAGCATTTCGTGCACGTGCGCGATGTTGTATCCCCGATCGAGCATCGAGGTGATCAGCCGCAGCCGGGTCAGATGGGTGTCGTTGAACAGGGCGATCCGGCCGACCCGCAGCGGCGGATGCAGCAGGGCCCGGTCCCGGTACACCCGGATGTTGCGGGTGGTGGTGTTCGCCAGCCGCGCCAGCTCTTCGATGCGGTATTCGCCCGATGCCGCCACCCCGTGGGGTTGCACCGCCGCGTCGAACAGCTGTGACACCGCGGTCTCCACGACATCGCGTGAGCTACGCCGGATCTGCTGCGGCGCCCGGCGCAGACCGCCCAAGATGGTCGCGATGGCGCCGACCGGGGGCCGTGGCGGCTTGGGCGGTGGCATCTACGCGGGCGCGCCGACAGCGACGCGGTCGCCGAAATGGGAGTCGGGCATCCGTCGACGATACTGCCTGCCGGCGACGTTTACCCCGCGACCTTGCTGATCACGTTGCGCCGCAACGATTCCGAGAGGAAGGCGGACGCGCCGCGCATCGCCGGGCGGGCCTCGGGGCTGAGCTTGGGCAGGGCCTGGAAGACGTGCACCTGGTCGGGCCAGACCTGCAGCTCGGCCTCTGTGCCGGCAGCGCGAAGGTCCTCGTGCAGTTTGCGCGCGTCACCGAGCAACATCTCGGCTCCGCCGGCCTGGATCAGCGTGGGCGGTAGCGCGCGTCCATTCCGGACATCCAATGTCAGTCCGGGGTGCGTCATCTCGTGTGCGCTGCAGTACAGGCCGACCAGCCGGGCGGCGTCGCGCGGGCGGATCGCCGGGTCGCGGCGCAGCGCGTCGCGGGTGCGTGCCAGCCCGAAGGTCATATCGAACAGCGGGGAGAACAACGCCAGTGCCGCGGGGTGTGGGACGTCGGGCTGCAGCAGCAGGTCGACGGCCAGATGTCCGCCCGCGGAATCACCGGCCATCACGATGCGGTCCGGGGCGAATCCGCGTTCGGTGCACAGCCAGTCCCAGCCGGAGCGCACATCGGTGGCGGCGGTGGGGAATCGGTACTCGGGTGCCAGTCGGTAGTCGATACAGAACACCGGCAGGCCGGTCAGGCGGGACAGCCACGCCGTCAGCCTGCGATGGGTGCGCGGTGAGCACAGGACGAAGCCGCTGCCGTGCAGGTAGTAGACGGCACTTCCCTGGTGCTCGATGTCCGGGCGTCCGTACACCCACTCGCCGACAACGCGACGGCCGTCGGGCAATCGGACGTCGACGGGCTCGACCCGGGCCCCGGACAGGGATGGGCCGAAGGTGTCCATCACGCCCGCGATGATCTGCCGCGCCGCCCACACCCCCCACGGTTGTTCGGGTGACAGGAGACCGCCCAGCGGGCGCAGGGTGAGGCCGCCGACGGTGGCCGCCGCCCGGGACTGAAGCGATCCGCGAGCGGGAATCGGCGCAGGAACGACGGGCATCCGGACCTCCATTGGTCGAAGCGTCCGTCGAGTACAGCAGCGATTGATGACATTTGTCAATGTCAACGTTGGTGGCGAAGGCTCAGCGCGGGGGGTCGCCGCGCCAGCTGAAGCTGTTGACGTATTTGCCCATGTCCAAGGCGATTTCCAGGCCGACCGCCGACGGTTTGCCGGACCCGAAGTCGGGCCCGAACGCGTGGTAGGGGCCCCCGGCGCCGGCGATCAGGGCGATGTCGTTCTTGATGGCCACCAGGACCACCAGCCGCATCCGGGTGTAGCTGCTCATGGCACCCTGCGGCCAGCAGTCGGCGACGAAACCGAATCCCGGTTGATAGCCGACCATCGCGTTGGGGATCTCATACGCGATCCTGAAGTCGGGGAAGGTCTTCCTCGCCAGCGCGTTGGCGATATCCCGAGGGGAGCGGCCGCGAGCCGGCTCGCTGAACAAACGGAGGGTGCCCCCGTCGCTCGCCTCGAAGACCGCCGTCACACCGGTGTCGGTGGTGGTGACCTTGTACGCCGACTCCGTGGCGGGGTAGGACACCGAGAACGAGCCGTCGGCGGCGGTGAAACGCGGGTTGATGGTCACCGGTTGTCCCATCGGCGGCCGTCCGCAGTCGGGCGGGCATGCGAAACGAACCGACGGTTTCTGCAACACTCCGGACAGCCCGACCAGTCCGCCGCCCACCACCAGGATCGCGGTGCTCAGAACCAGCGCGATCCAGCGGAACGACGTCTTGCGCTGCGGTGGTGCGGTGAACGTTCCGGCGTGAAGCGAATATCCGGGGGTCAGGCCCACGACGATGGGGCCCGTGCTCTGCTCCTCTGCGAGCCGGATCGGCCGCTCCTGGCGCCGCGAGTTACGGGACTTGCGCGACGACGCGTGCATCGCGGCTCCGCAGTTCGCACAGAACGGGGCATCCGGCACGACGTGGTCGCATTCGTTGCAGAGCAGCGGTTCGTCGGCGCGCATGTCGTCTTGTGCTTCGTGCAACAGCGACAGGTGCAGCCCGATGCGCAGCGCGAGCAACGCGAGCATCGCCAGCGTGAGGTGTACGGCCAACTGCAGCCATTGGGGCACCCTGGCGACATCGATCAGGCCGAGTCCGGCGTAGACGGCGATCACCACCACCGCGATCGACACCAGGGTGAGGCGGACGAACCCGCGGTTCTTGGCGACCTTGGTGGCCGGCCGGGTGRACCAGAGAGCTGCGCCGATCAGGCCGCCGACGGCGGCTGCGGTCAGCGGCACTGCGATTCCGCGGATGCCCGCCTCGACCAGTAGACCGTCCAGCGGCCGGGCGCGGGCCACCATGCCGGTGGTGAACTGGGGAGCCAGCCGGCTCAGGGTCGCTGCGCCACTGAAGCTCAGGGCGCCCAGCGCGCCGATGGCGTAGCCGTCCAGTGCTTCTCGTGCGCCGGGTCGGGTCAGCCGGACCACCACGGCAGGTACCAGCATGATGATCATGCTGCCGACAGGAATACCGATGCCTTCGCGCAGAATTCGCGCGCCGGCGATGCCCGCGCCCAGTGGCACACCGTAGGCGCGGGCCACCACGGCGCCGGTCAGCAGCACCCATGCCACACCGAGCAGGATCCCGAGTGTCGCCGTGAGCGCCAGGGTGCGGCGCGGAATGTCCTCGGCGAGATCGGATTCGCGGATGTACAGCACGAACAGCAACGGCAGGCCCAGGGAGGCCACCGTGATGAGCGCGGCGGGCAACCGGAACACCGTCGCGACGACCAGGGCCACGACGAGCAGCGCCAAGCCCATCAGGAACGCCTTGCGCGACCGCGGGGACAGGTGCGGGAAAAGGGAACTGGTGACCGACGGTGTCAGGAGATGCTGACCGGGCGCGGCACTGAAGGTGCGCGCCCGCAACCAGTGCGGACCGTCGCCGGCCTGATGCTCGGACAGGGGCACACCGCACAGCCCGCAGTACTTGCCCGCGGGGACGTCGACCTGGCAGACCGGGCATTCGACCATGCCCGGTGCGGGTGCGGTGGTGTCGTCTGTGGTGGTCATCAGGCCTGGACCCGCTGTGCGATGAGGAGATTGCGGGCCAGATTGTCCGTGTCCGGCGTGCCCAGGCCGGTGACCAGGTCGTAGCCCGGGCCTGCCGTGTCGACGGCGTTGGCACCCAGCGTGATGTCCCGGAACGCCGGTCGGGGGGCACCGGAGGCGATCCGGTAGAGCAGGGGGTTGATCTCACCGATCAGGTCGCCGCCGTTGGCGAGGAGGTACTGGTCCATCACCGCGGTCAAGCCGGCCCAGATGGGAGCGGACTGCGAGGTGCCGCCCCCGACCACCACGTTGCCTTCGAGCACGATCTTCACCCCGGTGAACGGGTCGGCGACCGCCGAGATGTCCGGCGTCATCCGCTTTCCGGTGTTGCGCGCGGCGGGCGCCTGTCCGGCCGCGATCCGCTGCCAGGGCGGCAGGTCGAACAGAGCGGACACTCCGCCGCCGGTGCCCTGGGACAGGGGGACGTCGAACCAGGTCTGCTCGGCGAGCCAGACGCCGCGGGTGTCGGTGGACAGCGTGGTACCGCCGACGCTGGTCATCTCGGGCAGCGAGGACACCGAATCCAGCCCGACGTCGTCGGGTCCGGGTACCGAATCCCAGTCACTGCCGCCCTTGCATTCCAGGCCGGCCAGGTCGCCGCTTGCGTTGAAGGCGGTGGTTCCGTGCGACTGGGCCGTGCGCAGCGCCGACCGGACCGGCGCGAGGTCGGCGGCGGTGAGCAGTTTGTCGCAGCCCCAGCCGATCGAGATGCTCCAGACCGCACCGGGGTAGGCACGGTCGGTGTCCTCCATCAGTTTGCCGATCTTCTGGTAGGCGCCGTCGCCTTCGACGGTCGGCCGTGCGTTGACCACGACCTTGCGGGCGTCGGGCGCAATGGCATGTGCCACTTGGAGATCCATCGTCGTCTCGCCGTGCGCCACGGGGAGGGGGTCGCCCAGCATCTCCGGGGTGAATCTGGGCAGGGCGAACATGGTGGAGAAGCTGTCCAGGTCGGTCTGGTCATAGCCGTTGAACGCGAAGATGACGATGGTGATGCCCTTGCCGGTGAAGCCACCGGTGGCCAGTTTGTCCGCGTTGTACGTCGTCAGCAGGGCGCTCGGGGTCAGCCCACGGTCCGGCACGTCCAGTGGGATGTCCGGGCGCGACATGTGGTGTGGGGTGTAGCCGAGGATTCGCCCGAGTTGGGTGACGTTGTCGCGCAACGCTTTCGGCACCGACGGCTGTTGCGGGGAAGCGTAGAACTGCTGCCCTTGCCTGCCCCGGTAGTCGTGCACGGACACATCGAAGGCACGTGCGACGGCATCCGGTGTGCCTTCGACGATGGCCCAGTCGTCAGTGGGGCGCCAGGAGACCGAGAGTCCCCGGTCATGGGTCCAGTCGATGAGCTCACTGGGGCGTTGTTGATCGGGGAGCGTGGCCGTCAGCTGGATTTGTTGCGGCCGGGCCGGACCGAGGTCGGTCGAGGCAGCCAGCAACGACGCATAGGGACCGTCGATGACGTTGGCCCCGTAGACATGTCGGCTGATCGGCAGATCAGAGGCGAAGAGCAGTGCGCCGGCGAGGATCAGTGCCGGTAACCAGCGGGCGATGCCCGTGCGGTGTCGGTTCACGTTCCGAGGTGCCGGGCCCGCCATGTCAGCGGACCCGGCTCACTCGTATCAGCGTGTCAGTTGTCGCCGGGGATGGCGGTCGGGGCCGGCGGCGCCTTGATGGTCGGCGTGAACTTGTTGCCGCCACTGGGGCTGATGGACTTCTCGGTCGGCTCGACCGACGGCGCCGTGGTGGTGGTCGTCGTGGTGGTCGAGGTCTCGGGAGCCTTCTTCTCTTCACTGCCGCAGGCGGCGGTGAAGCCGATCATTGCCAGGATGGCTGCGCCCCCGATGGCTGCCGAGACGCGACGGGTCAGACTTGAGTTCATGATGCGGTCCTTACCTCTCCCCCGAGTGGTGTGTGAGCCGGCCTTCGGGGAATCGTTGGCGATTCCGCACGGTTCGTAAGCAGTCTACCTGGCGATTCGCTGTGGTCCCGTACCCCAGTCCCGGTCCGAAGCGAGTGCTGGTGCAAAGACTTTAGCGCAGGGCCGACGCGGTCGCACAGGCATCACACAGGGCCTTCCGTCGCTGGTCGGTGGCGGTGCGGGGCGGTTCGGTCCGGCCCTGGAACCGCGCTTGACGGTGACCCCCGGGCGGTGTTTACTCGAGCAATCGAACAGATGTTCGAATTCGACTGAAACCGGTGGTGTGGGAGGGGCTGTTGTGACAGCGGCTTCGAGTCTGGATCCACGTCCGGCAAACCGCGCTGAGCAGGTCGAACACCTGCGCCGCAGGATGGCCGAAGTCTCCGCGAAGGGGGTTGGCCGCAGTCGGGGAAGGGTGCGCGCAGACGATCCTGCCCCTGACTCGGAAAGTTTGCTGGAGCTTCCCGAAATCCTGGCCGGCGGCCTTTCGGGGGCGTTGCCGCGTGGGGTGGTGGCGGTGCTCACGGGCGCCCGGTCGTTACCCCTGAGCATGGTCGCCGCGGTGACGGCAGCCGGTGGGCATGCCGCGATCGTCGGACAACCACGCGCCGGTCTGCTGGCGGCCGCCGAGATGGGGGCCGACCTGAGCCGCGTCGCGGTCATCCCGGACCCCGGTGCCGATCCGGTCGAGGTGGCCGCCGTCCTGCTGGACGGCCTGGATCTGGTGGTACTCGATCTGGGGGGTCGGTCCGTCCCGGGCACCCGGGCCCGTGCGGTGACGGCGCGGGCCCGGCAGAAGGCGTGCACGCTGTTGATCGCCGGGGGTGACTGGCCCGGCGCCCAGGCCCGGCTGGATGCCACCGTCAGCGGCTATGAGGTGACCGGAGCGGGCGGTGCCGGGCCGGTACCCGGATGCGGACGAATCGGCCGGGTGCGGTTGGTGACCCGTGCCCACGGCCGGATCCCCGGCCTGGCGCGCGCCGTGGGTGGCTGACGTGTCCCGGGTCCTGGCGCTGTGGTGCATGGATTGGCCCGCGGTGGCGGCGGCCTCGGCGGCCGCCCTGGCCCCGACGGATCCGATCGCGGTGACGCTGGCCAACCGGGTCATCGCCTGCTCGGCCTCGGCCCGGGCCGTCGGGGTCCGGCGCGGCCTGCGGCGCCGGGAGGCCCAGGCCCGATGCCCGCAGCTGCATGTCAGTGCCGCCGACCCGGCGCGCGACGCCCGGTATTTCGAGGACGTGACGGCGGCGGTGGACGAGGTGGTGCCACGGGCGGAGGTATTGCGGCCGGGTCTGCTGGTGCTTCCGGTGCGCGGTGCCGCCCGCTATTTCGGGTCCGAGCATGCCGCGGCGGAACGGTTGGTCGACGCCGTGGCCGCGGCCGGGGCGGAATGCCAGACCGGGATCGCGGACCAGTTGTCCACGGCGGTGTTCGCGGCGCGATCAGGCCGGATCGTCGAACCGGGGGAGGACGCCCAATTCCTGTCCGGGCTGTCCATCCGGCAACTGGCCACCGAACCGAGCTTGGCCTCAGCGGGTCGGGATGAACTGGCGGATCTGCTGTGGCGCATGGGTATCCGCAGCATCGGTCAGTTCGCCGACCTGGAACGCAGCGATGTCGCCTCCCGGTTCGGCGCGGACGCGATCGTCGCGCACCGGTTCGCCCGCGGTGAACAGTCTCGTGGCCCGTCCGGGCGTGAACCGGAGCGCGACATCGATGCGGTGATGAATTGCGACCCGCCGATCGACCGGGTGGATGCGGCGGCGTTCGCCGGCCGGTCCCTGGCGGGCGAGTTGCACCGCAGTCTGGAGTCGGCGGGCGTGGGCTGCACCAGGCTGGCCATCCAGGCGGTCACCGCCAACGGGGAAGAGCTGAGCAGGGTTTGGCGGTGCGCCGAACCGTTGACCGAGGACGCCACCGCCGACCGGGTGCGCTGGCAACTCGACGGCTGGCTGACGAAGCGGAGCCTGGGGCAGCCTGGACCTTCCGCCCCGATCACCACACTGCGGTTGCATCCGGTGGAGGTGGTCTCGGCGGGTGCACTCCAGCTTCCACTGTGGGGATCTTCGGGTGACGACGACCGATTGCGGGCCCGGCGCGCGCTGGTGCGGGTGCAGGGTCTGCTCGGGCCGGAGGCGGTGCAGGTTCCGGTGCTGTCCGGCGGCCGCGGACCGGCCGAGCGCATCACCTTCGCGGCGCTGGGTGACGAACCGGTGCCTGCGGCGGACCCACACCAGCCGTGGCCGGGGCAATTGCCCGAGCCCGCGCCTGCGGTGCTGCTCGACGATCCCGTGGAACTGCTTGATGCCGAAGGTAATCCGGTGCGGGTGACCACCCGCGGGCTGTTCTCCGCAGACCCGGTGCACCTGCGATCCCCGGAATCGGCCGCGGTATTGCAGTGGTGGGCCGGGCCGTGGCCGGTTGACGAACGGTGGTGGGATCCGGGGTCGCCGCGGGCCGGCCGGACCGCACGGGCCCAGGTGCTGCTCGGTAACCGGGACGAACCGGGCCCGGCCATGCTGCTGTGTTACCGGCAGCGTCGCTGGTATGTGGAGGGAGTCTACGAATAGTGATCTCGCGCAGAAGGTCTCAGGCGAGACCCTGCGCGAACGGACCGACCCGCGCGATGAATCGGTCGAAGAACGCGGCCGGATCGACCTCGACTCCGACATGCGCGTTGAGGTCGCGACCCCACCGGCCATTCCAGTCCGCCACCGTCATCCCGCGGGTCAGGGTGCCGGTCAGTTCGACGTCCACGGTGGCCTGCCGGTACCGCACCAGGTCGGGATCCAGCGCCACGGCGGCGGCCAGCGGATCGTGCAGATGGGCCAGGTAACCCTCGCCCTGATCGAAGTGGAACTCGAAGTAGAACCGCATCGCGTCCTCGAGCACCCGGATCAGCGGGTTGCTCGCGGTGGACCGGGTTCCGCGATTGTCGAGCACGCTCAACTGGGCCGACGGTGAACCGGCTGCCACCGCGAGTCGCCCCAGAATCGACGGGGTCATGATGGCGTTCTCAGTCAGGTTGAGCCCCAAGATGATCGGCAGATGGGTCGGCTTGTGCAGGCCCCACGCCGCGCCCCAGACCGCGAACACCTCGGCCGCGGCCTCCGGGTCGACACTGATGTTCCATTCCGCGACGGCGGTGGTGTTGCCGCGGTAGTCGAACGCGCCGCCCATGATGACCAGCCGGCGCAGCAGCCGCGGCAGGGACGGTTCTTTACGCAGTGCCAGTGCGAGATTGGTGAGTGGGCCGGTGACCAATCCGATCAGCTCACCGGGATATGCGTGCGCGGCGCTCACCCAGGCGTCGGCGGCGTCATACGACGCGAGGGGCTGCCCGCTGGCCTGGAGGTGGGCGTAACCCAGCCCCTCGGGGCCGTGGGTGTCCTCGGCGGTGCGCAGCGGAATGCTCAGCGGGCCCTCGGCGCCTTTGGACACCTCGATACCGGCCATCCCGCACAGGTCCAGCAGGGCCAGATTGTTGTCGCAGACCTGCTTGACCGGCACATTGCCCGCCGTCGAGGCGATACCGACCACTTCGGCGTCCGCGCTGGCGAACAGGTACGCCAAGGCCATCGCGTCGTCGACCCCGGTGTCCACATCGGCGAACACCGGCTGCCTCGTTGCACCCGTCACGTCGCCCACCCTAAGGCTCGTCCGCTACCAGTGCACACCCGGAATCAGCCGGACCGCACGCTTGACCGGGCGGGGGACCCGTGCGGTGCGCACGGCGCGAACCGCACGCTTGGGATGGCGTGGCGGGTGGGGTGGCGGCTCGGCGCTCGGTACGGGTGCCGCTTCGCCCTTCGCGGCCGCGGAATCCGGGTAGCCGAGGTAGATCTGGTGCAACACCCGCCGCGAGAGCCGAGGGGTGAAGTAGGTGCCGAGATCGGCCAGTGTGCCGACGGGGGTGTCGATGCGGGCCGGCTTCTCGATCAGGCCGCGAACCACCATCGCGGCCGCGTGCTCGGCGGTGATCGGCGGCATCGGGTTCAGTCGCCGCGACGGCGCGATCATCGGGGTACTCACCAGCGGCATGTGGATGTTGGTGAACGTGATGTGGTCCGACAGGGTCTCGGTGCCGACCACTTCGGAGAACGCGTCCAGCGCGGCCTTGGTCGGCAGGTAGGCGCTGTACTTGGGGCTGTTGGCCTGTACGCCGGCGCTGGACACGTTGACCACGTGCCCGAAACGCCTTTCCTGCCAATGAGGTAGCAGCGCCAGTACCATCCGGACCGCGCCGAAGTAGTTGACCGCCATCACCCGTTCGTAGTCGTGCAGGCGGTCGGTGGACGCCGACACCGAGCGACGGATGGATCGGCCGGCGTTGTTCACCAGATAGTCGACGTGCCCGAACCTGCCCAGGATGTCCTTGACGGTGTGCTCGACGGACGACGAATCGGTGACATCACAGGTGAACGCGTGCGCCTCTCCGCCGGCGGTGCGAATCTCGGCAACCAGGTCATCGAGAGCATCGGCGTTGCGCGCCAACGCGAACACCGTGGCCCCGCGCTGAGCGACGGCGACCGCCGAGGCGCGTCCGATGCCGCTGGAGGCGCCGGTGATGACGACGTTGCGGCCCACCAACGCGCCGTCGGGGCTGTCCCGCCGCGCCCGGTCCGGGTCGAGATGCTCGGCCCAGTATCGCCACAGCTTCGGGGCGTAGGAGGCGAACTCGGGGACTTCGATTCCGCTGCCGCGCAACGCTTCTTCGGTGTGCTCCGAGACGAAGGTGGGGGCCAGGTCGACGACGTCGAGGATCTCGGCGGGGATGCCGAACTGGGTGGCCGCCATATTGCGCAGCACCTTGGCCCGGCCGGTCGCCTTGAGCACCGGGGTGACCGCCGCGGTGGGGAGCGATCCGCGTAGGGCCGGCAGACCGGCTTCTTTGGCGATACCCCGGTAGATACCGCGTAACCCAATGGTTTTCGGGGCGGTGAGGTGGAACGTCTGGCCATCACGGCCGGGGCTGTGCATCAGCGCGACCGTCGCATCCACGACAAAGTCCACCGGGACGATGTTGGTGCGGCCGGTGTCGGGCAGCACCATCGGGGTGAAGCTGGGCAGCACCGCCAGCTTGGCGAGAAGCCCGAAGAAGTAGTACGGACCGTCGACCTTGTCCATCTCCCCGGTGCGGGAGTCGCCCACGACCACCGCGGGCCGGTAGATCCGGTGCGGCAGTCCACTGGCGCGGACCAGTTGTTCGGCCTCGAACTTGGTCTGGTGATACGGCGTCGGAAGATCCTGGGCGACGTCGAAATCGTCTTCGGTGTACACGCCCGGGTAGCTGCCGGCGACCGCGATCGAGGACACGTGGTGCAGGGTGGCACCCAGGCGCCGGGTCAGATCGACGACGGCGCCGGTGCCCTCGACGTTGGCGGCGCGCTGCTGCGATTCGGGGGCGGTGATGTCGTAGATCGCCGCACAGTGCACCACGTGATCGACGTCGCCGAGTGGGGCGAGCGCGTCATCGCTGAGGCCCAGACCTGGAGCGGCGAGGTCGCCCACCAGTGGTTTTGCCCGTGGGCCCCAGGTCTGCGCGAGTTGCTCGAAACGGCCGAGCGATCCCCGCCGGACCAGCACCCACACCTGTGCGTCGTCGCGGTCGCGCAGTAGTCGAGTTACGATTCGGCGGCCGATAAACCCGGTACCGCCGGTAACGACATAATTCATGGGGTCATGCTCGTCCTCCGGGCGGCGGACGTCAACTAGCGTTCGGACTCGAGCTCGTCACACCGCCTCGCCCGACGAAAAAGGGAGACCGCCATGCCGATCGATCCGAGCGCCGTCGGCGCCACCACCGAACCCCAGGACTTCACCTGGACCGACCGCGACACCCTGCTCTACGCACTCGGCGTGGGCGCCGGCCTCGACGACCTCGCCTTCACCACCGAGAACAGTCACGACATCGAACAGCAGGTCCTTCCGACCTTCGCGATCATCGCATGCTCCCCGTTCGCGGCGGCATTGAAGATCGGCAGCTTCAATTTCGGCATGCTGCTGCACGGCTCCCAAGAGATCCGGGTGCGCAAGCCGCTGGCGCCGGCGGGGCGCCTGCGCGTGCACTCCGAGGTCGCCGACATCCAGGACAAGGGTGAGGGCAAGAACGCGGTGGTGATGCTCAAGGGCTTCGGCACCGACCCCGACACCGGCGACGTCGTCGTGGAAACCCTGACCACCGTGGTGATTCGGGGCGAAGGCGGGTTCGGTGGGCAGCCCGGGCAGCGTCCGGTCGCCCCCGAGTTCCCCGACCGTGCCCCCGATGCGACGGTGGCGCTGCCGACGCGGGAGGACCAGGCGCTGCTGTACCGGCTGTCCGGCGATCGCAACCCGCTGCACAGCGACCCGTGGTTCGCGCAGACGCTGGCCGGCTTTCCGAAGCCGATCCTGCACGGGCTGTGCACGTACGGGGTGGCGGGCCGGGCGCTGGTCGCCGAACTCGGCGGTGGCGACGCGACAAAGGTGCATGCCGTGGCGTCGCGTTTCAGCTCGCCGGTCTTTCCTGGCGAGACGTTGACCACCTCGATCTGGCGCACCGGGGACGGGCACGCGGTGTTCCGCACCGAGGCCGCCGCCCCCGACGGCTCCGGAGCCCGGGTGGTGCTCGACGACGGGGCGGCCGAATACTCGGCCTGAGAAGGAGAAAACCGCGAAGCGCCGGTGCGTGTCCCGGCTCGTTGACAAGATGGCGCAATGAGACTGGTTGTCGGATACCTGGCCACCCCCGGCGGTGCCGATGCGCTGGCGCTCGGAGTCCGGCTGGCGCGCACGCTGGGTGCGGATCTCGAGCTGTGCGTGGTGCTGCCGCCGGACGCGGCGATGGTGAATGCCGATGGTTATGAGGCGGTGTTGGCCCGGCAGGCACTGGCGTGGCTCGCCGACGCGCAGGCCACGGTGCCCGCCGGTGTCGTCGTCAACCCTCACGTGAGTTTCGGTGATTCCTTTGCCGGCGGACTGATCGACGAGGCGCTGCGGCTGGACGCCGCGGCCATCGTGGTGGGCGGCGCCGGCGGTGGCTTCGCCGGCAGCCTGTCGCTGGGTTCGGTGGTCAACGAACTGCTGCACTCGGCACCTGTCCCGGTGGCCGTGGCGCCCAGGGGAATTCGGCTCTCCGGCGTCGAGCGGGTCCATGAGGTGACCTGTGCATTCGGCGAGCGGGCCGGCGCCGACCGGCTACTGGACACGGCGGTGGCAGCCAGCCGGGCGGCGGGCACCCCGCTGCGACTGGTCTCCCTGGTGGCGCTGGACCCGGTGTTCGGCGCGTTGCGCAGCGACCCCGACGCGGTGCGCGAACACGCACTGGCCCACGCTCGCCGGGTACTCGACGCCGCCAAAGAATCGCTGCCGCAGGGATTTCCGGTGACCGCGACGGTGACCGACGGCGGAACGGTCGAAGACGCCGTGAACAAACTGCCGTGGCGGGACGGCGATCTCATCATGGTCGGCTCCAGCCGATTGGCCGCGCCGCGCCGGCTGTTCCTCGGCTCGACCGCCGCCAAGATACTGCGCGTCGTCGAAGTCCCCATCGTCGTTGTCCCGAGGACACCACAACCCGAGAACTAGACCCACGTTCCGCCGTCGACGCGCAGGGTCGCCCCGGTCACGAAGGACGCCCGGTCGCTGAGCAACCACGCTGCGGCTTGGGCGATTTCGTCCGGGCGCCCCGCGCGCCGCAGCGGAGTGTCGGCGATCAACTGCGCGAGCACACCGGGGCTGGCGTCCTCCCACTGCGCGATCATCTCCGTCAGCGTCGGGCCCGGCGCGATCGCGTTGACCCGGATGCCTTCCGGGCCGTAGGTGACCGCAGCCGACTCGGTGAGGCTGTTGACGGCACGCTTCACCGCACCGTAGGCCGGCAGCTCCGGGTTGCTGTGCAGCCCACCGATACTGGACGTGTTGACGATGGCACCCGTCTTGGCGGTCGCCCGGATGGCGGCGATCTCGGCGGCCACCGACAGCCACACCCCTTTGAGGTTGACGGTGTAGGTGTGGTCGAGGTCGGCCTCGGTCACCACGTCGAGCGGACCGGGCGGAATCAGTGTCGCGGCATTGTTGAAGGCGACGTCGAGCCGGCCCCACAGTTCGACGGGGCGGTGTACCGCCGCCCGGATGCTGTCACCGTCGGCCAAGTCGCACAGGACGTACTCGGCCGTGCCACCCGCCGATCTGATGTCCTCGGTGACGGCCTTGAGTTCACTTTCGGTGCGGGCGGCGAGCAGGACGCGGGCGCCCTCGTCGGCGAACAATCGCGCCGCTGCTGCGCCGATGCCGCGTCCGGCGCCGGAGATGAACGCGACCTTGTCGGCCAGCAGGCCAGTTTTCGTCATGTCAGCGAGCCTGCGTGGAGTCCGGGTTCGGATCCAGGTATCACCGATACCTGGCTACCGCCGGCAGGGTGCGGAGAATGGAGCCGTGGACAAGCGTGAGTTCGGTGACTTCCTGCGCAGCAGGCGGGAACGGATCGGCCCGGCCGACGTCGGGCTTGCCGCGGGAACCCGCAGGCGAACCCCGGGTCTGCGGCGCGACGAGGTGGCCCATCTGGCGTTCATCTCGACCGAGTACTACACCCGGCTGGAACAGGCGCGCGCCCCGCATCCCTCCCCGGAGGTGCTCGCGGGTCTGGGCCGGGCGCTTCGGCTCTCCGATGCCGAATTGGGGTACCTGCACCGGTTGGCGGGCGTCGAGCCGCCGGCACCGCTCGGTCCGCCGCGCCTGGTCCGGCAGAGCATCCTGGATCTGATCCAGTGGCTGCCGCAGTCCGCGGCGATCGTCGTGTCCGCGACCTACGAGGTGCTCGCCTGGAACGAGCTGGCCTGCGCCCTGATGGAGGATTTCTCCGCGCTGTCGCGCAGAGACCGCAATCTGTTGCGGCGGGCGTTTCTGCGGCCCGACGACGGACGGTTGTACGGGGTGTCCGACTCCGATGACTTCGCCAGGACAGCCGCCCAGCATCTGCGTACCACGGCGGCTCGGTATCCCGACGACCTGGATACGGTCGAGTTGATCGCCGAACTATGCTCCGGCAGTGTCGAGTTCGCGCGAATCTGGGAGTCCCGCGATGTGCTGACGCGACCGAAACTGTGCCGCACGTTCGCCCACCCGATGGTCGGTCCGGTCGCGGTCACCTGCGATGTGCTCGACATCGCCGACCGGGATCAGCGGGTGATCATTTACGCCCCGGAGCCGGGCGGGCGGGCGGAGGAGGCGATGCGGCTGCTCTCGGTGGTGGGTACCCAGCGGTTGGATCTGCCGGGCTGATAGCCCATCGAACACTTGTTCGATACACTGACGGGATGGGGTGGCACAACGGACCGCCGACCTGGTCGGAGATGGAGCGGGTGCTGGCCGGCCGGAGCCGCCGCATCGAGCCCCCGCCCGGCGACGGTGGGGACAGCCCGGCCTGGTCCCGCAAGCGCGGTGCCTACCGTGCGGCGGATATCGAACGCAGCGGATCCAGCGTCCCCTACGCGGAGCTGCACAGCCATTCCGCGTACAGCTTCCTGGACGGGGCCAGCACGCCGGAGGAATTGGTCGAGGAGGCTGCCCGGCTGAACCTGCGGGCCATTGCGCTGACCGATCACGACGGTCTCTACGGGGTGGTGCGGTTCGCCGAAGCCGCCCGCGAGCTCGATGTGGCCACGGTGTTCGGGGCCGAACTCTCACTGGGCAACGTCCCCCGTACCGAAGATCCCGATCCGCCCGGTCCGCACCTGCTGGTGCTGGCGCGCGGGCCGGAAGGGTACCGGCGCCTGTCCCGCGAACTCGCCGCGGCGCATCTGGCCGGCGGGGAGAAGGGCAAGCCGCGGTATGACTTCGACGCGCTCACCGAGGCCGCGGGCGGGCACTGGCATGTTCTCACCGGCTGCCGCAAAGGCCATGTGCGGCAAGCTTTGTCGTCCGGAGGCCCGGAGGCTGCCGCCCGGGCGTTGGCCGATCTGGTGGATCGCTTCGGTGCGGACCGGGTCAGCATCGAGCTGTCCCATCACGGCCATCCGCGCGACGACGAGCGCAATGCCGTGCTGGCCGAACTGGCCCCGCGATTCGGGCTGGGGGTGGTGGCGACCACGGGCGCGCACTTCGCCGAACCGTCCCGTGGGCGGCTGGCCATGGCCATGGCTGCCATCCGGGCGCGCAACTCACTGGACTCCGCGGCGGGCTGGCTGGCCCCGCTGGGCGGATCACATCTGCGCTCCGGAGACGAGATGGCTCAGCTGTTCGGTCCGGGAATCGTCTCGGCGGCAGCCGATCTCGGAGAGCAGTGCGCCTTCGGGCTCAGTCTGATCGCGCCCCGGCTGCCCCCGTTCGATGTCCCGCCCGGACACACCGAGATCAGTTGGCTGCGCCACCTCGTCGGGACCGGTGCCGCTGAGCGTTACGGGCCACCGGGGCGGGCGGCCAAGGCGTACGCGCAGCTCGAGCACGAACTGACGATCATCGAACAGCTGAACTTCCCTGGTTATTTCCTTGTGGTGCATGACATCACCCGGTTCTGCCGGGAGAACGGCATCCTGTGTCAGGGCAGGGGATCGGCGGCGAATTCGGCGGTCTGCTACGCGCTCAAGGTCACCAATGTCGACCCTGTCCGAAACGAGTTGTTGTTCGAACGGTTCCTGTCCCCGGCGCGGGACGGCCCACCCGACATCGATATCGACATCGAATCGGACCTGCGCGAGAACGCCATCCAGTACGTCTATGAGCGCTACGGGCGGGACTACGCTGCGCAGGTCGCCAACGTCATCACCTATCGAGGCCGTAGCGCGGTCCGGGATATGGCGCGTGCGTTGGGCTTCTCGCAGGGTCAGCAGGACGCGTGGAGCAAGCAGATCAGCCGGTGGAACGGGCTGGCCGACTCGCCGGACGTCGAGGACATCCCCGAGCAGGTGGTGGACCTGGCCACCCAGATCTCCAATCTGCCCCGGCACATGGGTATCCACTCCGGCGGCATGGTGATCTGCGATCGCCCGATCGCCGATGTCTGCCCGGTGGAATGGGCCAGGATGGAAAACCGCAGTGTCCTGCAGTGGGACAAAGATGACTGTGCGGCAATCGGTTTGGTGAAGTTCGACATGCTGGGGCTCGGCATGCTCTCGGCACTGCATTACGCCATCGACCTGACGGCCGAACACAAAGGCATCGTCGTCGACCTGGCGCAACTGGACCTCTCCGAGGCCGCGGTGTACGAGATGCTGCAGCGGGCCGATTCGGTCGGGGTGTTCCAGGTGGAGTCCAGGGCTCAGATGGCGACCCTGCCGCGTCTGAAGCCACGCGAGTTCTACGACCTGGTGGTCGAGGTGGCGCTGATCCGGCCCGGCCCCATTCAGGGTGGATCGGTGCACCCCTACATCCGGCGGCGCAACGGGGAGGAAGAGCCGACGTGTGATCACCCGTCCATGGAGTCGGCGCTGAGAAGGACGTTGGGAGTGCCCCTGTTCCAGGAACAGCTGATGCAGCTGGCGGTCGACTGCGCCGGATTCAGCGCCGCCGAGGCCGACCAGTTGCGCCGGGCGATGGGTTCCAAGCGTTCCACCGAGCGGATGCGCCGGCTGCGCAGCCGGTTCTATGACGGCATGCGTGAGAAGCACGGCATCGAGGGGGACGTCGCCGACCGCATCTACGACAAGATGGAGGCCTTCGCCAATTTCGGTTTCCCGGAAAGCCATTCGCTGAGCTTCGCCTCGCTGGTGTTCTATTCGTCGTGGTTCAAGCTGCACCATCCCGCGGTGTTCTGCGCGGCGCTGCTGCGGGCCCAGCCGATGGGGTTCTATTCACCACAATCGTTGGTCGCCGATGCCCGCAGGCACGGTGTGCAGGTGCACGGCCCTGACATCAATGCCAGCCTCGCACACGCCACCTGTGAGAACGAGGGCCTTGATGTGCGGCTCGGGCTCGGCGCCGTCCGCCACATCGGTGACGGGCCGGCCCAGCACATCGTCGACGAGCGAGAGGCTCACGGCCCGTTCGCCACCCTGCTGGATCTGACCGCACGGGTGCAACTTTCGGTGCCGCAGACCGAGGCGATGGCGACCGCCGGCGCGTTGGGCTGCTTCGGGATCAGCCGCCGCGAAGCGCTGTGGTCGGCCGGAGCGGCCGCGACCCAACGTCCGGATCGGCTCCCCGGGGTGGGTGCGTCCTCACACATCCCGTCGTTGCCCGGGATGACGGACTTGGAACTCACCGCGGCCGACGTGTGGGCCACCGGTGTCTCGCCGGAGCACTATCCCACCCAATTCCTGCGGGAGAACTTCGACGAGCTGGGCGTGGTCCCCGCGGGCCGACTGCTCGACGTGCCCGACGGGACGCGCGTCCTGGTGGCTGGTGCGGTGACCCACCGGCAGCGTCCCGCGACGGCGCAGGGGGTGACGTTCATGAACCTGGAGGACGAGACCGGCATGGTCAATGTGCTGTGCTCGCCGGGAGTGTGGTCGCGGCATCGCAAGCTGGCGCAGACGGCGTCGGCGCTGATCATTCGGGGCATCGTGCAGAACGCCAGCGGGGCGGTCACGGTGGTGGCCGACCGGATGGCGCCGGTGGATCTGCGGGTCGCGTCGCGGTCCCGCGATTTCCGCTGAGTTCGCGGATTCACTCGGCCGCCGAGCGTGCACTCAGATCGCCCTTTCGCGCCCCATCGCACTCCGTGTGCACGCTCGCGCGTTGACTCGTCGTTCAGGGCGGTGGTTACTCGCACTTCTGCGCCACCACCGCCGAGTCAACGCACACCGCTTCCCCTGATCGGGGGACAACGACTTCATCCGGTGCATCCACCGGTCACCCGACAGATCGCCCACGTGAATCCGGGCATTCTTATCTCAACGGAGAAAGCCACTCACACAAAGGATTACAGAAATGAACTTCACCTTCCGCAACCTGGGCCTCAGCGTCTGCACCGCCGGCATCATCGGCGCCGGAGCACTCGGCCTGGCCGGCACCGCCGCCGCGGCCACTCAGACCCCCGTCGGCCCGGGCTACTCCTACAGCCCCGAGGTCAAGGCGCACCCGGCACCGACCGCCAAGCCCGGCTGGCACAACAACCACGGCCCGGCCCGCATCGCCAACCTGCAGAACCGCTGATCACCACCGAGAGCCCTCGCCGATGGCGGGGGCTGTCGGCGTCTCAGCCCTCGGTCGGGGTCGTCCACACCTTGTCGACGGCGATCTTGATCCGCGTGCTGTACCCGGACATCGCGTCGGTCAGACCGAACTGAGCGGCCGCCGCCTCGTACTTGGCCCAGTACGGTGCGTCCTCGCGGCCGTCCACCCCTTCGGCGTCGATCCGCGCAGCGCCGCCGATCACGACGATCCCGCCACCGTGGCCGTCGGAGTCGAGGTTCAGGCTCACCTGCGGGTGGTTGCGGACGTGGCGCACCTTGGCCGCGGTGGGCGTCGTGTAGATGACGATGTCGGACCCGTCGAAGTAGAACCACACCAGTTTGGGCACGGGCTGCCCGGATTTTGCGACGGTGGTCAACCAGCCGTAATCATCGGTCTTCAGGCGGTCCGCGGTCTCATTTGTCAGTTCGGCGCTCATGCACGCGAATGTAGTCTCGCGGTATGACACTCAACCTGTCCGCGGATGAAGTCCTCACCACCACTCGCTCGGTGCGCAAGCGCCTAGATTTCGACAAACCGGTGTCGCATGAGGTGCTGCTGGAATGCCTGGATCTGGCATTGCAGGCGCCCACAGGTTCGAATGCGCAAGGCTGGCAATGGGTTTTCGTCGAAGACGAGGCGAAGAAGAAGGCCATCGCCGATATCTACCGCACCAACGCCACGCCGTACCTGGCATCGCCCAAGGACTCGTTCGGTGACGCGCGCGACGAGCAGATCGATGCGGTGCGGTCCTCGGCGAGCTTTCTCAACGAAAACATGGAGAAGGCGCCGGTGCTGTTGATCCCGTGTCTGGAGGGTCGTCCCGACGGCGCGCCGGCCGGGATGAGCGCCTCCTACTGGGGGTCGCTGCTGCCCGCCGTGTGGAGCTTCATGCTGGCGCTCCGCAACCGCGGGCTGGGGTCGGCGTGGACCACGCTGCACCTGCTCGGCGACGGTGAGAAGCAGGCCGCCGAGGTGCTCGGTATCCCGTTCGACAAGTACGCCCAGGCCGGCCTGTTCCCGATCGCCTACACCAAGGGCACCGAGTTCAAGAAGGCCAAGCGGCTGCCCGCCGAGCAGTTCGCGCACTTCGACACCTGGTGAGCTGAGCTACACCGCGCCGTCGAAACCCTGCTGGCGCCACGCCTCGTACGCTGCCACCGCGGCCGCGTTGGACAGGTTCAGCGATCGTCGGCCGGCCAGCATGGGAATCCGGACCCGGTCGGTGATGTGCGGATCGGCCAGCGTCTCGGCGTCCAGACCGGTCGGTTCGGGACCGAACATCAGGACGTCACCGGGCTGATACGACACCTCGGCGAAGGACGTGTCGGCGTGCGCGGTGAAGGCGTACACCGACGCCGGCATCAGCGCGGCCCACGCCGACGCCAGGTCCGCGTGCACCGTGACCGAAGCCAGATCGTGGTAGTCCAGGCCGGCCCGCCGCAGTTTGGGTTCGGACAGATCGAAACCGAGCGGTTCGACGAGGTGTAGCTCGCACCCCGTCGCGGCCACCATCCGGATCGCGTTCCCGGTGTTCGGCGCGATCCGGGGCGAGTAGAACAGCACGCGGAACATCCGACGATGATGTCATCCGCGTTATCACACAACCGCGCAACATCTCGGTCACGAACTGTGCGCGTTACCTGTGAACTGTGGAAAGCGCTGCATACGGCTGTCATACTCAAAAAATTGCGACAGGCGTGCCACGCCGGCCCCAGTGTGGGCAAATGCAGCAGGAAGCCGATGAGCGACGAATTCACCCACGCCACAACGCATGACGGGGTACAACCCGCCGGGCGGCCGTCGCGCTGGGCGCTGAGCAACTGGCCCGTCGGCTGGAAAGTGCTTGCCATTGCCCTGGTTCCGCTCCTGCTCGCAGGCGCGCTCGGCGGCCTGCGCATCTATTCCGGATTCAGCGCCGCGACCGAACTGCGCCGCGCCGCCGACCGTGCCGAGTTGGTGCCCGCGATCACCGGCTACATGGCTGCGCTGGACTCTGCTCTGCTGGCCAACTCGACCGGCGCCGACGTGCAACCGGCGCTCAGCGCGTTCGACTCCAGCCGTAAGACGCTGGCGGACAAGCTGTCCGACACCGACGCGGTACCCGACGTCGGCAAGGGCGTCGACACGATCCTGCAGGGCGGCCAACAGCTGCTGAACGGGGTGACGTCCAACAGCATCGGCTTGCGGGACCGGATCACCACCTACGCTCCCATCCTGCTGACCGCCGAGGACGCGATCAACGGTTCGGTGCGGGTCGAGGACGAGAAGATCCGCGCCGAGACGCTGGGCCTGTCCCGCGCGGTCGGGGCGCGCGGCCAGATGATGATGCAGCAGTTGTTGGTCAACGGCGGCGCCGACCTGCCCGAGCCCGAACTGCGGACCTCGATGGTCACCCTCGCCGGTACCGAGCCTTCGACGCTGTTCGGGATGAGTCAGGTGCTCGGCGTCGGATCGGCGGAGGCACAGAAACTGCAGGAACAGATGGTCCGCCGGATGGGCATGATGTCCGACCCGGCCGCGCTCCTGGCGAACAACCCGGACCTGGCCCAGTCGATCCAGGTCACCAATGAGATCGCGGGCAAGATCATCGCCGACACCTCCGCATCGGTGACCGCGGCCGTGGAGAGTCAGGCCGCAGCGCAGCGCAGCACCGCGATCCGGGATGCGATCCTCGTCGTCGGCGCAATATTGGTCGCCCTGGCCGCGGTGGCACTGGTGGCGCGTTCACTGGTCCGCCCGCTGCGCCGGTTGCGCGACGGCGCGCTGCAGGTCGCCCACAAGGACCTGTCCCGGGAACTGGAGCAGGTTCGCGCCGGCGGCGACCCCGGCCCCATCCGCCCGCTGCCCGTGCACACCACCGAGGAGATAGGCCAGGTCGCCCACGCGGTCGACGAACTGCACGAACAAGCCGTTCTGTTGGCAGGCGAGCAAGCCCGGCTGCAACTACAGGTCAGCGACATGTTCGAGACGCTGTCGCGGCGCAATCGGTCGCTGGTGGATCAGCAGCTCACCTTGATCGACACCTTGGAACGCGACGAGGCCGACCCGAAACGGCTCGAGAGCCTGTTCCGGCTGGACCATCTGGCCGCGCGGATGCGCCGCAACGGAGCGAACCTGCTGGTCCTGTCGGGGACGCGGGTGTCCCGCGAGCAGTCCGACGCGGTGGCGCTCGCGGCCGTCGTCCACGCTGCGGCCTCGGAGGTCGAGGATTACACCCGGGTGGTCACCGGTTCGGTGCCGGACAGTGAGATCAGTGGTGCGGTCGCCGCCGACCTGGTCCATGTCCTGGCCGAATTGCTGGACAACGCCCTGCGCTATTCGCCGCCGAGCACCTCGGTTCGGGTGTCCGCCGTGTACGCCCGGGACGGGGCGCTGATCATCGAGGTCGCCGACGAGGGCCTGGGCATGACGGAGGCCGACCTGCGCGTCGCCAACACCCGTCTGCAGTCGGGCGGCGAGGTCAATCCGTACACCGCCCGTCACATGGGGTTGTTCGTGACCGGGCGCCTGGCCGCCACCCATGGACTGGTGGTGCGGTTGCGCAGCACCGAGGCCGGGGATCCGGCGTCGGGTACGACGGCCGGCGTGTACGTCCCGGAAGGGTTGCTCGTCGGAGAGTTCGCCACGACCCGGTTCGCCGATTTCGCGCCGGTCCCGGTGACGTCCATCGTGCCGCCGGTCGTGGAACGGCCCGCCGCCCAGCCCGAGCCGGAAGTTCCCGTGGACACATCGAATTCTCTTCTGCCGCAACGTAATCCAGGATCCACCTGGGTTGCCGGCGAACGGGTGGAAGCCGAGGTCCGCCGTGTCGAGAAACCTGCCGACACCTCGTCGTTCTTCGCCGCGCGTGCGCAGGTGCGTGATGATCCGCCCGCCCCGCCCCCGGCACGCAGTGATCCGGCGACCGGACCCGAGGATGCGATCTACCAGAAGATGCTGTCCGAATGGCTCGTCGATCCGACCGATCTGGGGGCCAGCACGGACCTGGACTGGAAGTCTGTGTGGGACAACGGTTGGTCGGCGGCGGCCGCAGCCGAGGACACCCCGGTGGCCGAACACACCCCGGAAGGTCTGCCGATGCGTCAACCGGGAGCGCGCCTGGTGCCCGGTACCGGCGCCGGGGCCGACCAGATAGCATCTGACCCCGCCGACCACGAGTTCGACACCGGACCACTGCCGGACCCCGCCGCGGTGCGGGCCAGCCTGAGCAGTCACTTCGGGGGTGTACGCGCGGGCCGGTCCCATGCCCGCGACACCGAAGGATTCGAATGAGTGCCACAGCGGGCAGGAGCGGAGCGACCGGGGGTTCATCTCAGCGCGAGTCACTCGACTGGCTGGTGTCCAAGTTCGCGCGGGAGGTGTCCGGGGTGTCGCACGCCGTACTCGTGTCCGCGGACGGCCTGCTGATGGCGGCCAGCGAGCACATGCCGATCGAGCGCGCCGACCAATTGGCGGCGGTGGCGTCCGGGCTGGCGAGCCTGTCCGCGGGCGCGGCCCAGCTGTTCGAGGGCGGCCACGTCATGCAGTCGATCGTGGAGATGGAGAACGGTTACCTGCTGCTGATGCGGGTGGGCGACGGTTCGAATCTGGCCACCCTGGCCACCCGCTCCTGCGATATCGGCCAGATCGGCTACGAGATGGCCCTTCTCGTCGAGCGGGTCGGCACCGTCGTGCAGTCGGCACGGCGATCACGCCAGCACCTGTGAGTCGCGGCCGTGACGGACGAGTGGGAATCGGAGTCCCCTGAAGCGAGCCTCGTCCGGCCCTACACGCTGACTGCCGGCCGTACCGAACCCTCCGTCGACCTCCCGTGGGAGGCGCCGATCCGGACACGCGACCTCGGTCCGGCGCCGCGGTGGCCGGGGAATGACGTTCGGGCGCGGATACTGGAACTCGGCAGGGATAGTCCATCGGTCGCGGAGATCGCGGCTCGTCTATCGTTGCCGCTCGGTGTGGCGCGTGTCCTGATCGGAGATCTGGTCACCCAGGGTTATGTCAGGGTGTATTCGACGCTCGGCGATGCCGCCTCCACCGACGAACGACGTGAACTGATCGGAAGGACATTGCGTGGCCTACGGGCGCTCTAGGAGCACCACGACCTCCACCAAGATCGTCATCTCCGGCGGTTTCGGCGCGGGCAAGACCACTTTCGTCGGCGCGGTCTCGGAGATCATGCCGCTGCGCACCGAAGCACTGGTGACCGACGCATCGGCCGGCCTGGACGAGTTGGCGGCCACCCCGCACAAGAGCACCACGACGGTGGCCATGGACTTCGGCCGCATCACCCTGGCCCAGGATCTGGTGCTGTACCTGTTCGGCACGCCGGGACAGCGGCGGTTCTGGTTCATGTGGGACGACCTGGTGCGCGGGGCCATCGGTGCGGTGATCCTGGTCGACGTACGCAGACTGCAAGACAGTTTCGCCGCGGTGGATTTCTTCGAGGCCCGCAAGTTGCCGTTCATCATCGCCGTCAACGAATTCGACGGGGGCGCGCGGCATCCGGCGCCGGCGATCCGCGAGGCGCTTGCGCTGTCCGAGGGCATCCCGATCGTCGCGGTCGATGCCAGGGACCGGAATTCGGCGCGGGACGCGCTGATCGCCGTCACCGAATACGCGCTGGCCGCGTTGCCTGCATGACCGAACCCGAACAGGTGTGGGTGGACCGCGAGTTCACCGGGCACGACTTCCGCGGCGAGGACCTGAGCCGGATCCGCACCCAGCGCACCGTCTTCGACGAATGTGACTTCAGCGGGACCGACCTCACCGAGTCCGTGCATACCGGCTCGGCGTTCCGCAACTGCAACTTCCGCCGCGCCACGTTGTGGCACAGCACCTTCCTCAACTGCAGCCTGCTGGGTTCGGTGTTCACCGACGCCCGGTTGCGGCCGGTCGTCATGACGGAGGTGGACCTGACCTTGGCCGTTCTCGGTGGCTGCGATCTGCGGGGGATCGACCTGTCCGGGTCGAGGCTGCGCGAGGCCAGCCTGGTCGGTGCCGATCTGCGTAAGGCAGTGCTGCGGCAGGCCGACATGACCGGAGTGCGGGTACAGGACGCGAAATTCGAGCAGGCCGACCTGCGCGGCGCCCGGGTGGACCCGACGTTCTGGACCACGGCCAAGGTGCGCGGCGCCCGCATCGACATCGCGCAGGGCCTGGCCTACGCTGCGGCCCACGGGCTGGACATCAACGGCGAGTGATTTGCGGAGGCGCACCCGTAATGGTTACGGCTGCGGCTCCACAAATCGCTGAGATCTAGCCCGCTTTGAGGCGAATCTTGAAGCGTACGAAGCTCAGATAGCCCACGCTGAGCAACGCCAGCATGCCCATGTCGAACCACCACGCCGACGCGGTGTGCTCCCAATGGGCATCCTTGGGCGTCAACGGTCCGGGCACCAGATGGGTGATGTCCACCGTGGACGCCGACGCCGCATAACCCCAGCGCGCAGGGGTGAACCAGGACAGCTGGTCGAGCACCAGACGATCGGTCACCGGGATCATGCCGCCGGAGAACACCAGCTGGCTCATCACGGCGACCACCAGCAGCGGCATGATCTGCTCACTGGACTTCGCCAGTGCCGAGAGCAGCAGGCCGAGCATCGCCGAGGCGACGGTGGTCGCCGCCATCACCAGGTACAGCTCGGCGGTCGGCGGCAGGAACGACACCGAACCCTGCGTGGGGCCACCCTTGCCCAGTACCGCGATGGTCGTGACGATCGCGGATTGGATGATCGCGAACGCCGCGTAGATGCACACCTTGGCCAGCAGATAGGCCGTCGTCGACAACCCGACGGCCTGCTCGCGACGGAAGATGGCGCGCTCACCGATCAGGTCGCGGACGGTCAGCGCGGTGCCCATGAAGATGGCGCCGACGTTGAGCAGCACCAGCATCTGGCCCGGCTCGTTGGGCGCGTCACCCATCGGGTTGGGGATGCCGAAGCCGACGTCGCCGGGCACCGACAGCGACAGCACACCCATGATGAACGGCAGCATTGCCAGGAACGCGAAGTAGCCGCGGTCGGAGATGATCAACCGCATCTGGCGACGCGCGATCGTCGAGAACTGGCGCAGCAGACTGGTTTTCGCGGGCTTGCCCAGATCACCCGGTGTCTCCGAGGGCGGCGCGGGGGGTGTCGGCGCACTGCGGGCCAGGTAGGCGCGCTGCGCCTCCTCCGGGTTGCCCGCGACGTTGCTGAAGATGTCGGCCCAGTTGGTGGTGCCAAGCTGCGCGCCGATCTGGCTCGGCGGCCCGGCGAAGGCCATCTTGCCGCCGGGGGCCAGCAGCAGCACCTGATCGCACACGTCCAGGTAGGTCAGCGAGTGCGTGACGACCAGCACGACGCGGCCGGCGTCGGCCAGGCTGCGCAGCATCGACATCACCTGACGGTCCAGCGCGGGGTCCAGCCCGGACGTGGGCTCGTCGAGGATGAGCAACGACGGGCCGGTCAGCAGTTCCAGCGCCACCGACGCACGCTTGCGCTGGCCGCCGGACAGCTTGTCGACGCGGGTCTCCAGGTGCTTGGTCATCTCGAGTTCTTCGAGGACCTGCATGACGACCTGCTCGCGGTCTTCCTTGGTGGTGTCCGGCGGCAGTCGCAGCTCGGCGGCGTACATCAGCGCCTGCTTGACGGTCAGCTGGCCGTGCACCACGTCGTCCTGCGGGACCATGCCGATCCGGGACCGCAGCGAGGCGTACTCGGCGTGGATGTCGTGGCCCTCGAAGGTGACGGTGCCGCTGGTCGGGTGGGTATACCCGGCGACCTGCTTGGCGAAGGTCGACTTGCCGGCGCCGGACGGGCCGATCACGGCGGTCAGCGTGCCGGGCCGGGCGTCGATCGAGATGTTGTCCAGCAGGGTCTTGTTGCCCTCGATGGTCCAGGTGAGGCCGCGGACCTCCAGGCCGCCGGTGCGGGTGTCGGCCTCGGTCTCGGTGCGCCGGGCCAGGGTGCCGCCGGCGAAGACCAGGTCGACGTTACCGATGGTGACGACGTCGCCGTCGCGAAGCGTCGCCTCATCGACGCGCTGGCCGTTGACGAAGGTGCCGTTGATGCTGCGGTTGTCGTGGATCTCGGTGCCGCCCCCGACGGGCACCAGGGTGGCGTGGTGGCGCGAGGCCAGTACGTCGGGGATGACGATGTCGTTGTCGGTGGCGCGACCGATCTTGATCCCGCCGGCGGGGACCTCGGGGGCGCGTCCCGGGCGCAGGATCTTGAGCATCGTCGTGCCGATGTTGTCGCCGCCGCCGCCACTGGGTGCGGGCCGGGGGACCGCGGTCGGCCCGATGGTCGTCGGTGGGGCGGCAGGTACCGACTGCTGATATCCCGACGGGTACTGCGGCTGCGGGGCAGACGGGTAATGCGGCCCCGTCGGGTAGGCCGGCGGAGCCGGAACTCCGGGGGCGGGCGGGTACTGCGGCTGCGGCCGTGACATCGGCGGCCCGGCCGTCGGCCACGGGCTGGACGACGGCGGCTGCGTCGGCCACGCGGTGCTCTGCCGCTGGGTGACGGGGATGGAGGCGGTCTGCGGCGGGGTGCCCGCGGAGCCTTGGTGGCGGCCCACCTCGAAGGTCAGCAGCGGACCGTCGGGATTGCCGATGTTGAGGCGCTGGCCGTCGACGATGTCGATGGTGGGGACGCGCTGGCCGTTGACGTACATCCCGTTCAGCGAACCGTTGTCGATCGCCATCCATCGGCCCTGGTCGAACCGGAGCACCAGGTGTGCGCGGGAGATCAGGGGGTGGGCGATCCGGACGTCGGCGCGCAGGTCACGGCCGACGACGACATCGTTGCCAGCGGAGAAGGTCCGTGCGGACCCGTCGTAGCGAACGGACAGGGCGGGCGCGGCGGGTCGGCTCATCGTTTCCAACTCTATCGGTAGCGGCGTCGTCGCATGAGTCCGCGCAGATGCCGGTTCGGTCTCGGCGCCGCCGAAAGTCAGTGCACCAGGGCGTCGGGGGCGCCTGTCACCACGCAGTGGGTGTGGCTGTAGATGGTCGGCATGCACAGGTTGCAATGGGTGCAGATGGACCGGGTGTCGCCGTCGGCCTTGATCCGGTTGATCAGGCCGGGTTCGGCCAGCAGCGCGCGTCCCATCGCGACGAAGTCGAAGCCCTCGGCCATCGCCATGTCCATGGTCTCGCGGTTGGTGATGCCGCCGAGCAGGATCAGAGGCAGCTTCAGTTCTGCGCGGAACAGCTTGGCCTCGCGCAGCAGGTAGGCCTCCCGGTACGGGTACTGGCGCAGGAACTTGTGGCCCGTCATCCGCATGCCCCAGCTGATCGGCGGCTTGAAGGCGCCGGCGAACTCCTTGATCGGGGCGTCGCCGCGAAACAGATACATCGGGTTGACCAGCGAACTGCCCGCGGTCAGCTCGATCGCGTCCAGCCCGCCGTCTTCTTCCAGCCATTTCGCCGTCTGCACCGATTCCTCGGTGTTGATCCCGCCGCGCACCCCGTCGCTCATGTTCAGCTTCGCCGTCACCGCGATCTGGTTCCCGACGGCATCACGGACCGCACGCACCACGCCGCGGGCCACCTTGGCGCGGTTCTCCAGCGAGCCGCCGAATTCGTCGGCCCTGCGGTTGAGCAGCGGGCTCAGGAACGAGCTGGCCAGGTAGTTGTGGCCCAGGTGTACCTCGACCGCGTCGAACCCCGCATCGACCGCCAGGCGCGCGGCGTTGGCGTGGGCGGCCATCACGTCGCGGATGTCGTCCTTCGTGGCCTTCTTCGCGAAGCGCATGGACAACGGGTTGAAGAACCGCACCGGCGCCAGCGCCTGGGCCTTGTTGGTGCGGGCGTTGGCCACCGGGCCCGCGTGGCCGATCTGCGCACTGATCGCGGCGCCCTCGGCGTGGATGGCGTCGGTCAGCCGACGCAGGCCCGGCACGGCTTCCGGACGCATCCACAGCTGCCAGCCGTCGGTTCGGCCGCCGGGTGACACCGCGCAATAGGCCACCGTCGTCATCCCGACGCCGCCGGCCGCGGGCAGTCGGTGATAGTTGATCAAATCGTCGGTGACCAGGGCATCGGGTGTGGCGGCCTCGAAGGTGGCGGCCTTGATGATGCGGTTACGCAGGGTCACCGGACCGAGCTTGGCCTCGCCGAACACGTCGGTGGACATATTCTGCGGACTGTTCATAGTCGGAGCCTGCCATGGCGCCTGACAGAATGGCACCCGTGGGTGCGATTACGTTGGACGGCAAGGCCACGCGCGACGAGATCTTCGTCGATCTCAAGGAGCGCGTCGCGAAGTTGACTGCAGCGGGCCAGACGCCCGGCCTGGGCACGATCCTGGTCGGCGAGGACCCGGGTTCGCAGGCCTATGTGCGCGGCAAGCATGCCGACTGCGCCAAGGTGGGGATCAATTCGATCCGGCGGGACCTGCCCGCCGATATCAGCCAGGCCGAGCTCGACGCCACCATCGACGAGCTGAACGCCAACCCGGAGTGCACCGGGTACATCGTGCAGCTGCCTCTGCCCAAGCATCTCGATGAGAACGCGGCGCTGGAGCGGGTCGACCCGGACAAGGACGCCGACGGTCTGCATCCGACCAACCTGGGCCGGCTGGTACTCGGTAAAGAAGCGCCGTTGCCCTGCACTCCTCGCGGCATCGTGCACCTGCTCCGGCGGTTCGACGTCCCGATCGCCGGCGCGCACGTCGTGGTGATCGGCCGCGGAGTCACGGTGGGCCGCCCGCTGGGCCTGCTGCTGACCCGTCGCTCCGAGAACGCCACGGTGACGTTGTGCCACACCGGAACGCGCGACCTTCCCGAGCTGACCCGTCAGGCCGACATCATCGTCGCCGCGGTGGGCGTGCCCTACATGGTCACTGCCGACATGGTGAAGCCCGGAGCCGCCGTCGTCGACGTCGGGGTGAGCCGGGTCGACGGCAAGCTCACCGGTGACGTGGCCCCCGACGTCTGGGATGTGGCCGGCTTCGTCTCGCCGAATCCGGGCGGTGTCGGCCCGCTGACGCGGGCATTCCTGTTGACCAATGTGGTGGAACGCGCGGAAGACCGATGAGCGCTTGCGCGAAGAGCAGAGAAGACCGATGAGCGCTTGCGCGAAGAGCGGAGAAGACCGATGAGCGCTTGCGCGAAGAGCAGAGAACCGCGTTGACCCCCAAGGAATTCGCCCGCAAGGTCTTCGGTGGGCAGTGGCCCATCCTGGCCGTCGGGTCGATCTTCGTGCTGGCCTTCGTGCTGGTGGTGGCCGGTTACTGGCGCCGTGGCGCATTGGTGATCGCGATCGGGGTGGGCGTGGCCGCGGCGCTGCGCCTGGCCCTCACCGAGGACCGGGCGGGGCTGTTGGTGGTGCGGTCCAAGGTGATCGACGTGGCCACCACGGCCACGGTGAGTGCGATCGTGCTGTACATCGCCTGGACCATCGACCCGCTGGGCACCAGCTAGAACATTGCTCGTCGGGCAATATTGCACGCTAGGCAAAAATCGCTTAGCGTGGCTGTCATGTCCGGATTGCGTGAACGGAAGAAAGCCGACACCCGCAAGGCCCTCAGCGATGCCGCATTGGCGCTGACCTTCCAGCACGGTGTCGAGAACGTGACCCGGGAGGACATTGCCCGGGTGGCCGGTGTCTCACTGCGCACCTTCAACAACTACTTCACCGGCAAGTACGAGGCGCTGGCCTATCGGCAGACCGAACGTCTGCGGCGCAGCATCGCCGAGCTACGGGACCGCCCGGCAGCCGAACCGCTGTGGACGGCGATCACCGAGTCGGTCCTCATCCCACTGGAGCAGGACTTCGCCGAAGTGGGCGCCGAAGACGGCCTGCCCACCCGCGAGGAACTCGTCGAGGTGCGAAAGTTGTTGATGAGTCAGGAGATCCGCGGCGCGGTAGGGCGTGCGCTGATCGAAGAATGGATCGCGGTGATCGCCGAACGCACCGGCACCGACCCGGACCGCGACATGTACCCGCGACTGGTCGCCGGCGTCGTGCACGCCGTCGGTGACGCCGCCGCGGACGCCTACACCAAAGCCGATCCACCGGTGGCCTTCCCGGATCTGCTACGCCAGGGTTTCGCCGCCGTCGCGGACGGGCTGACGCGCCATGGCTGAGCAGGTGGTGATCGTCGGGGCCGGACCGAACGGACTGATGCTGGCCTGCGAGCTCGCGCTGGGCGGTATCCGCCCGGTGGTGCTGGACAAACTGCCCGGACCGAGCGCCGAACCCAAGGCCAATGGTCTTGTCGGACAGGTGATCCGACAGCTCGACATGCGGGGTCTGTACCACGCCTTCGGTGGCGACGACGGGCCGCCCCGGCCCGCCTACGGCTGGATGTTTGCCGGCCTGCCGTTGAGTTTCCTAGGGCTGCACGACAATCCGATGTACGCGCTGCTGCTGCAGCAGCCCCGGTTGGTCCGGCTGCTGGAAAAGCGGGCCCGCGACCTCGGGGTGGACATCCGGTGGGGGCACGAAGTGGTGGGCTTCGCGGCGGCCGAGCACGAGGTGCGCGTGACAGTGCGGGCAGCCCAGGAGTCCTCCGAACTGACCGCCGACTACTTGGTGGGGGCCGACGGCGGTCGCAGCATGGTGCGCAAGAACCTCGGTGTCGGCTTCCCGGGGCACACCTCGGATGTCGTCAGCCGGCTCGCGCATGTGTACATCCCCGAGGAACTGCTCGTCCCGGGCCGCGGCTACGACCTGCCGGGATTCGGCCTGCTTCCCTTCGGCAACAGCCGATTCGAGAACGGGAGCATCGTTGTCTTCCCGCTCGAGCCGGACCGGCCGCTGATCGGCACCATCGAATACGGCCGCGCGGTCGGCAGTCAGGACGGGCCGATATCGCTGGACGAGGTGCGCGAGAGTCTGCGGCGCATCGTCGGCGTGGACGTTCCGCTGGAAGCGCCGAGAAAGGTTGGGGCGCATGCGCTGCGCAGGCTCGACGGCCTCAACTCGCGCCAGGCCGAGCTCTACCGCGTCGGACGGGTCCTGCTGCTCGGCGATGCGGCGCACGTGCACTCGCCGATGGGTGGTCCCGGACTGAACCTGGGCCTGCAGGACGCCGTCAACCTCGGCTGGAAACTGGCCGACGTCCTGGCGGGACGGGCGCCCGAGGAGCTGCTGGACACCTATCACAGCGAGCGCTACCCGGTGGGGGAGCGGGTGATGATGCACTCCATGGCCCAGTTGGCCCTCGCGGCGCCCGGGCCCGAAGTCGGCGCGCTGCGAACACTTTTCGGCGAGCTGGCGCGTCAGCCCGAGGTCACCGAACATCTCGCGCACCTGCTGGCCGGCTCGGACGTCCGCTATGACGTCGGCGACGATCATCCGTGGGCAGGCCGGCTCGTCCCTGACATCACGCTCGACGACGGCAGGCGCGTCGCCGACCTGCTGCACGACGCCCGCCCGGTGCTGCTGGATCTGTCCGGCGGGGCGCTGACCACCCCGGAATTGCCGGACCGGGTCGACGTGGTGACCGGCAGCTGTCCGGAAGCGCCTGCGGCACTGCTCATCCGGCCCGACGGCTACGTGGCCTGGGCCACGGACGCCGCCGATGATGAGGCCGCCCAGGGACTGGCGGCCGCCCTGACGCGCTGGTGCGCTCAGCCCAGCGTCGCCCGGATGCCCACCGTCACATAGGGCAACGCCAAACCGGTCGTATTCGCCAGCGCCGGATGGGTTTTCAGGAGTTCGCGCACCTGGTCCAGGGTGCGTGTGCGCACCTCGGTGGGTGAGGTGATGCAGTAACTTCGCGAGGCCACCAGGTCGATGAGCGCCTGCGGGGTCAGGTAACTGGTCCACTCGAAAAGCGCGCGCTCGACGACGGCGAACGGCTCGGGCAGGCTCACCTGTTGCTCGAGCGCATGGTCCTCGTGGCCGATGATCCGGCCCAGATCCTTGACCCAGCCCATCCGCTCGTCACGGGTGTTCCACACCAGGCCGAGGCGACCGCCGGGACGCAGCACCCGGGCGATCTCCCGCACCGCACGCTCGGCGTCGAACCAGTGCCAGGCCTGAGCCACCAGCACCGAATCGACGCTGTCGTCGGGCAGCGGAATCTCCTCGGCCGTCCCCAGCAGTGCCGGGGTGTCCGGCAGCGAGGCGCTGAGCACCTCCAGCATCTCCTGGATCGGGTCCACGGCGATCACGTCGAGGCCCCGTTCGGCGAGTCGGACCGTCAGCTTGCCGGTGCCCGCGCCGAGGTCCAGCACGGTGTGTGCACCCGGCGGCAGCAGCCAGTCGATGGCCTCCGGCGGATACGACGGTCGCCCGCGTTCGTAGGCCGCGGCTTCCTCCCCGAAGGACAGTGACCGGGGCCGCGCGGACTCGGTCACTGCGACGCGAGCTTCAGTGTCTGCCGGATCAGGGCGCCCACCGAGTCCGTCTCGACCAGGAACCCGTCATGGCCGTAGATGGAATCGACGACGTTGAGTCCCGCGCAGCCGGGCAGCAGATCGGCCAACTCCTGTTGCAGGCGAATGGGATACAGGCGATCGGAGGTGATGCCGCCGACGATCACCGGCACCTGGCAGGACTCCAGCGCCGCGGGCACCCCGCCGCGGCCGCGACCGACGTCGTGGCTGGACAGCGCGTCGGACAACGCCACATAGGTGCCGGCGTCGAATCGCGACACCAGCTTCTCGCCCTGGTACTCCAGATAGCTCTGGATGGCGAACCGCGGGTCGTCGTCACTCTGCGTGTCGTTGCGGAACCGCGAATCCAGTTCGGCCTCACCGCGATACGTCAGGTGCGCGAACCGCCGGGCGATCTCCATCCCGGCGCTCGGGACCCGTCCGGTGCCGTGGTAGTCGCCGCCCTGCCAGTCGGGATCGGCCGTTATGGCCGCGACCTGGCTGCTCTGCGTGCCGATCTGGTCGGCGGTGGCGCGGGCGCCGACGGCCAGCACCAGTGCGGTGCGCACCGTGTCGGGGTGACCGACGATCCACTCCAGCGCGCGGGCCCCGCCCATCGAGCCACCGATCACCGCGGCCACCCGGGTGATACCGAGTGCGGCCAGGGCCGCCAGGTCGGCGTTCACCTGGTCGCGGATCGTGATGGCGGGGAAGCGCGAACCCCAGGGCCGGCCGTCGCGGGCCAGCGAACTCGGGCCCGTGGAGCCGCGGCAGCCGCCGAGCACGTTGGTGGAGATGGCGCACCACCGGTCGGTGTCGATGGGTGCACCCGGGCCGGCCACGCCGTCCCACCAGCCCGGGGTCGGATGCCCCGGACCTGCCGCACCGGTGACGTGGGAGTCGCCGGTCAGTGCGTGCAGCACCATCACGACGTTGTCGCGCTCCGGGGACAGCTCGCCCCAGCGCTGCACGGCGATGGTCACGTCATCGAGCACCGCGCCGTTCTCCAGCGTCAACGAACCGATGGCGACGAGACCGGTTTCGCCTTCGGCCGGCAGAGAAACAGCGGGGCGGGTATCTGACACGGTCACACTGCCGCCGCAGTGTTGGCGCTCACCAGGCGAGCCGCGGCGAATCCCTGCTCCAGATCGGCCAGGATGTCGTCGATTCCCTCGATGCCGACCGCGAGCCGCACCAGGCCGGGCGTGACGCCGGTGGACAGCTGCTCCTGCGAGCTCAGCTGCTGATGCGTGGTCGACGCCGGGTGAATGACCAGTGAACGCACATCACCGATATTGGCGACGTGGCTGTGCAGCGTCAATGCGTCGACGAAGGCCTTTCCTTTTTCGACGCCCGTCTGACCCTCGCCGGCCAGCTCGAAGGCCAGCACCGCGCCGGTGCCCTTCGGGGCGATCCGGCGGCCCAGTTCGTACCACGGTGACGTGGGCAGGCCCGCGTAGTTCACCGAGGTGACGTCGGGATGCCCGGCAAGGAACTCGGCCACCTGCAGCGCGTTGGACACGTGCCGTTCCACCCGCAGGCTCAGCGTTTCCAGTCCCTGCGCGATGAGGAAGGCATTGAACGGCGACAGGGCGCTGCCCAGATCGCGCAGCAGCTGCACCCGGGCCTTGAGCGCGTAAGCGGGTGCGCCGAGCTCGGCGAACACCACCCCGTGATAGCTCGGATCCGGCTCGGTGAAGCCCGGAAAGCGTCCGGAGGCGGCCCAGTCGAACTTCCCGCCGTCGACGATGACGCCGGCGATGGCCGAGCCGTGCCCGCCCAGATATTTGGTGGCCGAATGCACGACGATGTCGGCACCGTGGGCGATCGGCTGGATCAGGTACGGGGTGGCGATGGTGTTGTCGACGATCAGCGGCACGCCGTTGTCATGGGCGACGCCCGAGACACCGGGGATGTCCAGCACGTCGATCTGTGGGTTGGAGATGGTCTCGGCGAAGACGGCCTTGGTGTTCGGCCGCACGGCCGCCCGCCAGGAGTCCAGGTCGTCCGGGTCCTCGACGAAGCTGACGTCGATGCCCAGCTTGGGCAGCGTGTAGTGGAACAGGTTGTAGGTACCGCCGTAGAGCCTGGGGGAGGACACGATGTGGTCGCCCGCGGCGGCCAGGTTCAGGATTGCGAACGTCGCGGCCGCCTGCCCGGAGGACAGGAACAGCGCGGCGACGCCACCCTCCAGCGCGGCGACGCGCTGTTCGATGACGTCGGTGGTCGGGTTCCCGATCCGGGTGTAGATGTTGCCGGGCTCGGCCAGCCCGAACAGCGCGGCCGCGTGATCGGTGCTGTCGAAGGTGTAGGACGTGGTCTGGTAGATCGGCAGGGCCCGCGCGTTGGTGGCGGAGTCCGGGGACTGGCCGGCGTGCACCTGCTTGGTCTCGAACGACCAGTTGTCGCTCAGGTCTTCTGGTGTGCTCACGGCGAACGAACCTCCAACTGTGTCTGGGGGCCCGTCAGTACGGACCCGCGCTTGCCGGCAGCCCTATCGACTGCTCAACCTGGTCTTCACCCGGAGCACCCCACCGCGGTTGGAGGGTTGCCGGCCAGCAAGCCGGGGCTGATGCTGGCACTCATGACCGATACGAAGCCTAGCTCACGACATCGGCCGTAGGCCACCTGGTTTGTCGGGAGCCTTCTGTGAGCGTGTCCCACCGCGCACCCGCTGACATGGGGCAAAGGCCTCAGCTGGGGGCGGGCGAAAAGCTACTGGTCAGTAGCGAAGGTTGGCCCGTCATGGCCGCCACGGCCCTTGTAGTGTTGCCGTCGAGGCTCGCCAGAACCTGGTAGGCCCGAGAAGACAGTGACACGCCAAAGGAAAAGGCGCCCAACACCAAGGGGCACGTCGCTTTTGGGGCCCGTGTCGCACGCCGTATATCTGATACCGACAGTGAGGCCGGAAGAACAACCATGAGCGCCCAGCAGCCGACCATCATCTACACGCTGACCGATGAAGCGCCGCTTCTGGCCACGTATGCCTTCCTTCCGGTGATCCGCACCTTCGCCGACGCCGCCGGTATCGACGTGAAGACGAGCGACATCTCCGTCGCAGCGCGCATCCTGGCCGAATTCGGCGACTACCTGACCGATGAGCAGAAGGTGTCCGACAACCTGGCCGCCCTCGGTGAGCTGACCCAGGACGCCAGCGCCAACATCATCAAGCTGCCCAACATCAGCGCGTCGGTGCCCCAGCTGCTGGCGGCCATCAAGGAACTGCAGGACAAGGGCTACGCCCTGCCGGATTACCCGGGTGACGCCAAGACCAAGGAGCGCTACTCCAAGATCCTCGGCAGCGCGGTCAACCCGGTGCTGCGTGAGGGCAACTCTGACCGCCGCGCCCCCAATGCCGTCAAGGAATACGCCCGCAAGCACCCGCACAGCATGGGCAAGTGGTCGCAGGCCTCGCGCACCCACGTCGCGACCATGAGCACCGGCGACTTCTACCACGGCGAGAAGTCGCTGACCGTGGACAAGGACCGCCGCGTGAAGATGGTGCTGACGCCGACGGGAGGGGAGCCGAAGGTCCTCAAGCCCGAGGTCAAGCTCGACGCGGGCGACGTCATCGACAGCATGTACATGAGCAAGAAGGCGCTCGTCGAGTTCTACGAAGAGCAGATCGAGGACGCCTACAAGACGGGCGTCATGTTCTCGCTGCACGTCAAGGCGACGATGATGAAGGTGTCGCACCCGATCGTGTTCGGGCACGCGGTGAAGGTCTTCTACAAGGACGCGTTCGCCAAGCACGGCGCGCTGTTCGACGAGCTCGGCGTCAACGTCAACAACGGCCTCTCGGATCTGTACGCGAAGATCGAGAGCCTGCCGGCGTCGCAGCGCGAGGAGATCATCGCCGACCTGCACGCCTGCCACGAGCACCGGCCGGAGCTGGCGATGGTCGACTCGGCGAAGGGCATCTCCAACTTCCACTCGCCGTCGGACGTCATCGTCGATGCGTCGATGCCGGCCATGATCCGCCTCGGCGGCAAGATGTACGGCGCCGACGGACGCACCAAGGACACCAAGGCCGTCAACCCGGAGTCGACGTTCTCCCGCATCTACCAGGAGATGATCAACTTCTGTAAGACGCACGGGAACTTCGACCCGACCACCATGGGCACCGTCCCGAACGTGGGCCTGATGGCGCAGAAGGCCGAAGAGTACGGCAGCCACGACAAGACCTTCGAGATCGCCGAGGACGGCGTCGCCGACATCGTCGACATCGACACCGGCGAGGTGCTGCTCTCGTGGGACGTCGAAGAGGGCGACATCTGGCGCATGCCGATCGTCAAGGACGCCGCCATCCGGGACTGGGTCAAGCTGGCCGTCAACCGGGCCCGGTTGTCCGGCATGACCACGGTGTTCTGGCTCGACGACGAGCGTCCGCACGAGAACGAGCTCCGCAAGAAGGTGAAGGCCTACCTCAAGGACGAGGACACCGAGGGCCTCGACATCACGATCCTGCCGCAGGTCTGGGCCATGCGATACACGCTGGAGCGCGTCATCCGCGGCCAGGACACCATCGCCGCAACCGGCAACATCCTGCGCGACTACCTGACCGACCTGTTCCCGATCCTGGAACTGGGCACCAGCGCCAAGATGCTGTCCATCGTTCCGCTGATGGCCGGTGGTGGCCTCTACGAGACCGGAGCCGGTGGTTCGGCGCCCAAGCACGTCAGCCAGTTGGTCGAGGAGAACCACCTGCGGTGGGACTCCCTCGGTGAGTACCTCGCCATCGGCGCCAGCCTGGAGGATCTGGGCAACAAGACCGACAACGCGAAGGCCAAGCTGCTTGCCGACACGCTCGATGCGGCTGTCGGAAAGCTGTTGGACCAGAACAAGTCTCCGTCGCGCAAGGCCGGCGAGCTGGACAACCGCGGCAGCCAGTTCTACCTGTCCCTGTTCTGGGCGCAGGAGCTGGCCGAGCAGACCTCGGACAAGGACCTCGCCGCGCACTTCGCCCCGTTGGCCAAGACTCTCGCGGAGAACGAGGACGCCATCGTCGCCGAACTCAACGAGGTGCAGGGTGGGCACGCCGACATCGGCGGCTACTACTACCCGGATCCGGAGAAGACCGCCGCGGTGATGCGTCCCTCGAAGACGTTCAATGCCGCGCTGGAAGCCGCCAAGAGCTAGGGCCAGGGCTAGGCGTCAAAACTACGGTTTGTGATGCGATTCGGGTGAATTCGCGCGAGAAACCGTAGTCTCGGCGCGAGTTCATCCGGCCGGCGGCGCCGCCCTCTCGGGCTCGGTGTGCGCGTCGACGAAGTCGGCGATCAACTCGGTGACGTGGCCCGGCGCTTCGAGCATCGGGATGTGGCCGTAGCGGGGCAGCCGGGTCACCCTGGCATCGCGCGGCAGCTGATCGACGAAGTAGCGGTTGCCGCGTGGCGTCGGGAACACCCGGTCCTTCTCGCACAACACGAGGTGTGTCGGCACGCCGACATCGGCCAGCTCCAACAGGCCCGGCAGGCGCAGCGTCTTCACCAGAAGCTGGATGTAGGCGGTGCAGTGTGTGGCGTCCTCGGCGAGTAATTCCAGGTCGGCGCGGCTCGGTCCGTCGGCGGGTCCGCTGACGGGCAGGGTCGCGATCCGGGTGCCCAACGGCACGTCGAGGATGCGCGGGCCGAGCAGTCGCGCCGCCACCAGTGCAGGTCCGCCGAGGATGAACTTGAGCACCGTCTCGTACTTGGTGAAGGAATGCTGGCTCCACCCGCCGGCGGGCGCGATACCGGTCAGGGTGCGGGCCCGGCCGCGGCGCTCCAGTTCGAAGGCCACCCATCCGCCCAGTGAGTTCCCGACGATGTGCGCGGTGCGCCAGCCGATTTCGTCCATCCGGCGCTCGACGTCGTCGACCAGGGCGGATGTCTCGAGCAGCCAGCTGTGTGCCGGCCTGCCGCCGTGGTGGCCGAGCATGGTGGGCGCCAGCACCTCGAAGCGCCCGGTGTCGGCGAGTTGACCGGCTACCGTCCGCCATACGTTCTGCGAGCACAGGAAGGGGTGCAACATCAGGATGGGCTCTCCCGACCCGGAGTGGATCGGTGCGCGTTCGCTCATAGCGCCCGACCCTAAAGCGATACCGGCGGTACCGCAATAACCGGCGGGCTGGAGCGTAGGGATCGACACAGCTGTCGGAGCCCTCCATTACTGTGCTGGCGTGATCGTCACCACCGTCAACGTCAACGGCATCCGGGCCGCCGTCAAGGAACGCTCCGCCGAAAACCTCGGGCTGCTGCCCTGGCTGAAGGCGTCCAGCGCCGACATCGTCTGCCTGCAGGAGACACGAGCCGACGACGAGCAGCTTCGCGACGCCCTGGCGCCCGCGCTGGCCGACGAGTGGCACCTGGCATCCGCGGAGCCACACGTGAAGGGCCGCAACGGTGTTGCCGTGCTGTCCCGGACGCCGTTCACTGCGGTGCGGGTGCTGGAGTCCGACGAGTTCGCCGCACACGGCCGGTATATCGAAGTGGACACCGAAGGCGCGACCGTCGCCAGCGTCTATCTGCCCACCGGCGAGGCGGAAACCGACCGGCAGCTGGAAAAGGAACGATTCATGGCGACCGTCGAGGCGCGGATGGCGGCGATGCTGCTCGACGGTCGCGACGCCGTGCTGTGCGGCGACTGGAACATCGCCCACACCGAGAACGACATCAAGGCCTGGAAGAACAACGTCAAGAAGGCGGGTTTCCTGCCCAGCGAGCGGCAGTGGCTGACGGATCTGATGGCGACCGGCTGGGTCGACGTGGTGCGCCGGCTGCACCCGGATGTCGCGGGCCCGTACAGCTGGTGGTCATGGCGCGGAAAGGCTTTCGACAACGACGCGGGCTGGCGCATCGACTACCACTTGGCGAACCCGGACCTTGCCGAGCGGGCCGTGTCCGCCCGCGTCGAGCGGGCCGACCTGTACGCGCTGCGGTGGTCCGATCATGCTCCGGTGACCGTGGAATTCCACTGAGGATCCCGGCCCAGGTGGCGTAGCAGCTGATCGAGATCGTTTGTCGCTGAGCCATTGTGGGCCCGCCCGAAGGGCACGTCGGGCGCGTCGCGGAAATCGCCGTCCGGGATCGCCAGCGCCAGTGGCAGTGTCGCGGCGATGACATCGTCGGGAAGTGAGTACTCCAGGCGCAGGGCGGCGGCGACGTCCCAGCCGTGCACGACGTAGTCGACGAGGTGGAACCCGATGGCGATGTCGCCGGGAAATGTTGCGCCAGGGCCGAAGTCGGGCAACGCGAACTGCTGTGTCAGGGCGCCGTCGGCGGCGAACGCCGCGAGCACATCGTCGGCGGCCTCGATGTAGGTGTCGGCAGGGAAGTGCGCCACCGCGTCGCGTACGGCCGCGACGTCCCAGACGGACGGGTCGGCGCCGTTGCCGCGTGCCGCGGCGGCGAATCCGCGGTGCTGCGCCGTCATGTGTGCGAGCAGGTCGACCAGGTCCCAGCCGGCGCACGGCGTGGGCCGACGCAGATCGTCGGGCCGGATTGAGTACGCCGCCGGGATGGTGGCCAGCACGGCGGTGCGGTGAACGGAGCGGAGGTCAGGATTCGTAGGCATATGCATATCGTATGCAAGCACATACGATATGGCAACGCTTACGATAACCGGATGGTGGCCCGGCGTCCGGATCTGGCGGCAATGCTCGCGCCGCTGCTGCGCGACACCATGGCTGCCGAGGAACCCGTGCTGGCCGCGCACGGCATCTCGATGTGGGGTTACGTGGTGCTCAACGCCCTCGACGGCTCGCCCGTGCGTACGCAGGCCGCCCTTGCCGAGGCGATCGGCGCGGACAAGTCCAGGATCATCCCGACCCTTGACGAGCTGCAGCAGCGCGGCTACATCGAACGCCACGCCGATCCCGACGACCGCCGGGTGCGGCTGCTGGCCATCACCGCGGCAGGCCGGCGGGTCAAGGACGCCACCCAGGCCGACATCCAGCGGGGGGAGGACAGGTGGCTCGGCGAACTGGACGCGGCGGACCGGCGCACGTTCCTGCGGGTGCTCGCCCAGCTGACCCGCGCGGAATTCGGATGACGGCAGTGCGAAAATCTAGGAATCATGAGCACTCCAGCCAAGCACGTCGTCTTCTCCGGCGCGCAGCCCACCTCTGACTCCCTGCACCTCGGCAACGCGCTCGGGGCGGTCAATCAGTGGGTGAGCCTGCAGCACGACTATGACGCCTATTTCTGCGTCGTCGACCTGCACGCCATCACCGTCGCGCAGGAGCCCGAGGTGCTGCGCAAGCGCACACTGGCCACGGCGGCGCAGTATCTGGCGCTGGGGGTGGATCCCGCCGAGGCGACGGTGTTCGTGCAGAGCCATGTCCCCGCGCACGCCGAACTGGCCTGGGTGTTGGGATGCTTCACCGGATTCGGTCAGGCCTCCCGGATGACGCAGTTCAAGGACAAGTCCCAGAAGCAGGGCACCGATTCGACCACCGTCGGGTTGTTCACCTACCCGGTGTTGATGGCCGCCGACGTCCTGCTGTACGACACCGCCGTGGTGCCCGTCGGCGAGGATCAGCGTCAGCATCTGGAACTCGCGCGTGATGTGGCCGAACGCATCAACAGCCGGTTCCCGGGCACCTTCGTCATCCCGGAGGCCGTCATTCCCAAGGCGACCGCCAAGATCTACGACCTGCAGGATCCGAGCGCGAAGATGAGCAAGTCGGCGGCCACCGATGCCGGCCTGATCAATCTGCTCGATGATCCCAAGAAGACTGCGAAGAAGATTCGGTCGGCGGTCACCGACAGTGAACGTGAGATCCGGTTCGATCGGGAGCACAAGCCCGGCATCTCCAACCTGCTGACCATCCAGTCGGCGGTGACGGGAACCGACATCGACAAGCTCGTCGAGGGTTACGCCGGGCGTGGCTACGGTGATCTGAAGTCCGAAACAGCCGATGCCGTAGTGGAATTCGTCACGCCGATCAAGAATCGCGTCGACGAGCTGCTGGCCGATCCGGCCGAGCTCGAAGCCGTGCTGGCTGCCGGCGCACGGCGCGCGGGGGAAGTGGCTGAAAAGACGCTGCAGCGGGTATATGACAAGGTGGGATTCCTGCGACCGACGCGCTGACACCCCGGGGAGAAGACTCGATGGCGGAGCCGGACGACAAACCGGGTGTACTGGAGCGACTGCGCGTGAAGTTCGCGTGGTTCGACCGTGTGATGCGCGCCCAGGAGCGCTACAACGATCGCAAGGGCGACTTCTACGCCGCGGGTATCACGTATTTCACGGTGTTCGCGCTGTTTCCGCTGCTGATGGTCGGGTTCGCTGCCGGCGGCTTCGTGCTGGCCAACCGGCCGCAGCTGATGGAAGATGTCGAACAGCGGATCAAGGAAACCGTGACCGGCGACTTCGGCACGCAGCTGGTGCAATTGATGGACTCCGCGATCTCCTCCCGCGGAACCGTCGGAGTCATCGGACTCGCCACCGCCGCGTGGGCGGGCCTGGGCTGGATGTCCAACCTGCGCGAGGCACTCAGCCAGATGTGGGAGCAGCGCGCCGAACCGGACGGCTTCGTCCGCACCAAACTGTCGGACCTGGTGGCATTGCTATCGGTGTTCGTGGCGATGGTGCTCACCATCGGCCTCACCGCGCTGGCCAACGAGTCGGTGATGACGCGCGTGCTGAATTGGCTCGGCTTGCATGACGTTCCGGGGCTGACCGTGGTGCTGCCGGTGGTCTCATGGCTGCTCTCCGCGCTGGTGACCTGGCTGCTGTTTACCTGGATGATCGCCCGGCTGCCGCGCGAACCGGTTGCCTTCGGTAGCTCCGTGCAAGGCGGATTGTTGGCGGCGGTCGGGTTCGAGCTTTTCAAGCAGGTCGGCTCCATCTATCTGGGCTCGGTGATGCATGGCCCGGCGGGCGCCACCTTCGGTCCTGTTCTCGGCCTGATGGTGTTCGCCTACGTGACTGCCCGCCTGGTGCTGTTCGCCACCGCATGGGCGGCCACGTCCGTCGAGAGCATGATGCTGACGCCGGTCGAGCCACCCGGGCCGGTGGCCATTGCCCCCCGGGTACAGGTGCGCGAGGGGGTCGGCGTGTCCGGTGCCGCGGCCGCGTTCGCGGCGGGAGCGATTGGAGCACTGGGCGTTTGGCGGCTGTTTCGGCGTTGATGAGCGCATCTGCCGACTGGACCGGTCAGGTCGGTATCCGGGTACCGATCGTCAATGCGCCGATGGGTGGTGTGGCCGGCGGGCGGCTGGCCGCGGCGGTGTCGCGGGCCGGTGGGCTGGGCATGATCGGGATGGGCAGTGCTGCCACCCCAGACGCGCTGCGCCGGGAGCTGGCCGAATTGGGCGGCTGGGACGGTCCGTTCGGTATCGGGCTGGTGCACTGGGTGATGTCCGATCGGCCGGAGCTCTTCGAGATCGCGGTCGCGGCGCGCCCGACGCTGCTGTCGGTGAGTTTCGGCGACGACTGGTCGTGGGTGGCCGACGCCCACGCGACCGGTGTCCGCGTCTGTACCCAGGTGGCGCACCCGACGGCGGCGCGGCGTGCGGCGGCCGCGGGGGTGGACGTACTGGTGGCCCGTGGGGCCGAGGGCGGAGGCCACGGCGAACCGATCCTGGAATTGCGGATGCTCCTCCCAGAAGTCCTTGCGGCCGTGGAAGTTCCGGTGCTGGCGGCCGGTGGCATCGGCTCGGCGCCGGCGGTGGCCGCAGCACTCGGGGCCGGGGCCGCGGGGGTGTGGGTGGGCACCGCGTTCACGGTGTGCCACGAGGCGCTGACGCCGCGGCCTGCCCGGGCCGAGTTGCTGGCCGGCACCGAGACCGAACTGACCCGCGAATTCGATCTCGCCGCCGGATATCGTTGGCCGGCAACCATTCCCGAGCGTGTGCTGCGCGGCTCGGCGGTCAACGCCGGTCGAGGAATCGGTGAGGTGCGGGCGGAACTCGGTGCGGCAGAGGTGGTGTCCCGGCTGACGGCTCAGCTCTGAGGGCGGCGATTCATCGACCTGGCGACCATGATCAGTGCGAACACGATGATCCCGCCGACCAGGCCCACCCCGACCCGCACCGGTACGGCGTCGGCGGGCGCCAGGGCGGTGGCCGCCACGGCGGTCGCATCCGGAGTGTCCGATTTGGCCTTGGGTAGCAACGAGGGATCGGGTTCGATCAGCTTGCCGACCTTGGTGCCCGGTGCGGTGGCGAAGCCGTAGTCCAGCAGATGCGCGGCCTGCTCCCACGGCGCGATCGGTTCGCGGGTGCCGCGCAGCAGCACCGCGACCAGGCGCCGCCCGTCCCGGTTGGCTGCGCCGACGAAGGTCTGCCCGGCGTCGTCGGTGTACCCGGTCTTGCCACCGAGCGCGCCGGGGTAGTTGTAGAGCAGTTTGACGTCGTTCTCCAGGTCGTAGCCGGGATGGTCGTTGTCCTCGCCGGGGCGGGCCGGGTACCCGGGGAACGGGTACTTCTCGGTGCCGACGACGCGGGTGAAGGTGTCGTTCTGGAACGCGTAGCGGTAGAACAGCGCGATGTCGTACGCCGACGTGCTCATGCCCGGACCGTCCAGCCCGGACGGGGTGGCGGCGCGGGTGTCCCGGCCGCCCAGCTTGTTGGCCAGCGTGTTGATCTTCTGCAGCGCCGTATCCATGCCTCCGACCTGAACCGCCAGCGCGTGCGCGGCGTCATTGCCGGAGTGCATCAGCAGACCGTGCAGCAGGTCGTTGACGGTGTAACGGCCGCCCTCGTCGACGCCGACGCGGGTGCCCTCGGCGGCGGCGTCGTCCGAGGTGCCGACGACCTGACGGTTCAGCGGCAGTTCGTTGATCGCCTGCATGGCGATCAGCACCTTGATGATGCTGGCGGGGCGGTGCCGGCCGTGCGGGTCCTTGGTGGCGATGATGTCGCCGGTGTCCAGGTCGGCCACCACCCAGGCCTCGGCGGAGACGTCATTGGGCAGCGGTGGGGTGTCCGGCGCGACGACGACCCCACAGTTGCCCATGGCGTCACCACCCAACGGGGTGGCCGGCACCGGCAGCGGTGCCGGCGGGTCGCCCGCCTTGGGGACCTCGGAGGAGTCGACCGCGGGCGGGGTGCTCACCTTGAAGGGGCACGGGTCGGGCGGACCTGGCTCGGCGTGGGCCAGAGCCGGTCCTGCAGCCAGGAAAAGCGCCGCAGCCAGGGCTGCAGCGCGGTGGAGCGTGGTCTTCGTGGTCGCCATCGTGTGGCCAGATTAGGTGACGAGGGCGCCGATGGCGGGGAAGCGCGCTGTGACTGGTGGGGTTTGCGTTACTCGGGTAGGGCGCAGTGCGCAAGCGCGTTCGAGCCGATGGTGCTCAGCCAGAGGCGGCCGTCGCGCTCGACCAGTCCGGTGACCTGACCGAACCGCGGGTCGGTTCCACGCAGGCCTGCGACCGCTGCGCCGGAGTCCGGGTCGAAGGCCACCGCCCACACCTCCGACGGCAGCTTGGGCTGCAGCGCCTCGGGCAGTCGCCACACCAGTTGGCGAAGCGCCGGGGCGCGCGGCGCCAGCCACTCGGCCGACGCGTTGACCGGGCAGACCAGTGCCACCCAGATCCGGCCGTCACTGCCGGTGGAGATATTGTCCGGCATCCCGGGCAGGTGCTGGGCAAGCGCGGTGACCGTGCCGGCCTGCGGACCGGTCAGCCAGTATTTCGACAGCCTGCGGCCCTGCGTCTCGGCGAACACCAGCGCGGAGCCGTCGGTGGTCAGGGTGAGGCCGTTGGCGAAGTACAGCCCTGAGACCAAAGTGGTGACGGTGCCGCCGGGGTCCAGCCGGTACAGGCCGCCGGTGCCGCGGGCGTCCAGGACGGCAGCCTTGAACCACTCGTAGTGGTAGTCGCTGGTCGACTCGGTGAAATAGATTGTGCCGTCGTCTGTTTCGGTGACGTTGGAGCAGAATTTCAGGGTGTGGCCGGCGGCCGTACTGGTCAGCGTGGTCAGCTCGCCGTTGGCGGGGTCCAGCGCCAGCAGCCCACGGTGACTGTCGCAGATCAGCAGCCGGCCGTCGCGGGCGACGTGCAGTCCGAGCGGGCGGCCGCCGGTGTCGGCGACGACCGTCGGTTCCGGCGGGCTGGGGGTACCTCCCGCTTGCGGGGGAGAGCGCAGCGACCGGGGGATCAGGTCCGGGGCAAGGCGCACGATCCGGCCGTCGTCCAGCCCGGTCCACAGGGCACCGGCCGCGTCGACGACGACATCCTCGGGCGCGTGCCCGGGAACGGGCACGATGGTGAGCTCGGGAAGCGGGAATTCGGGCAGCGGATCGACCGGCGGCGGCTGCCAGCGGACGGGGTGGATCGCGGGTTTGGCTGATGCGGCAGGCACGGGATCGACGCTAGTCCGGAGATGACAACGGCCGGGCGGTTTCCCGCCCGGCCGCTGAACGTCGATGACCTACAGCAGGCGCCCGGCCTCGCTGAGCACCCCGTGCAGGATGTCGTAGATCGCGTCGAACTCCTTCTGCCCACTAATCAGCGGGGGAGCCAACTGCACCACTGGGTCGCCACGGTCGTCGGCGCGGCAGTACAGACCGGCCTCCCACAGCGCGGGCGTGAGGAAGCCGCGCAGCAACCGCTCGGACTCTTCGTCGTTGAACGTCTCCTTGGTGGCCTTGTCTTTGACGAGTTCGATGCCGTAGAAGAAACCCTCACCGCGGACGTCGCCGACGATGGGCAGGTCGTAGAGCTTCTCCAGGGTGGCCTTGAACACCGGCGCCTGCTCCTTGACGTGGGCGTTGATGCCCTCGCGTTCGAAGATGTCGAGGTTGGCCAGCGCCACGGCGGACGAGACCGCGTGCCCACCGAAGGTGTAGCCGTGCCCGAACACCGTCTTGCCGTCGTTGAACGGCTCGAACAGCCGATCGCTGGCGATCATCGCGCCCAGCGGTGAGTAGCCCGACGTCAAACCCTTTGCGCTGGTGATGATGTCAGGAACGTAGCCGAAGTCGTCGCAGGCGAACATCGAACCGATGCGGCCGTAGGCGCAGATCACCTCGTCGGACACCAGCAGCACGTCGTATTCGTCGCAGATCTCGCGGACCCGCTCGAAATATCCGGGCGGCGGCGGGAAGCAGCCGCCGGCGTTCTGCACCGGCTCCAGGAAGACCGCGCACACCGTGTCCGGGCCTTCGAACTCGATGGCCTCGGCGATGCGGTCGGCGCAGTACCGTCCGAACGCCTTCTCGTCGTGCGCGTACGCCTCCGGCGCGCGGTAGAAGTTGGTGTTCGGCGCGCGGAAACCGCCCGGCGTGAGCGGTTCGAACGGAGCCTTGAACGCGGGGATGCCGGTGATGGCCAGCGCGCCCTGCGGGGTGCCGTGGTAGGCGATCGAACGCGAAACCACCTTGTGCTTACCGGGTTTACCGGTCAGCTTGAAGTACTGCTTGGCCAGTTTCCAGGCGCTCTCCACCGCTTCACCACCACCGGTGGTGAAGAAGACCCGGTTGAGGTCACCCGGCGCGTAATTGGCCAGCCGCTCGGCCAGCTCGATCGCCACCGGGGTGGCGTAGGACCACAGCGGGAAGAAGGCCAGCTGCTCGGCCTGGCGCGCCGCTGCTGCGGCGAGTTCCTCACGACCGTGGCCGACCTGGACGACGAACAGGCCCGACAGTCCGTCGATATAACTCTTGCCCTGGTCGTCGTAGATGGTGACGCCCTCGCCGCGGGTGATGATCGGCGGGGTGATGTCGGCGCCGTGGCGGGCGAAATGCCCCCACAGGTGCCGTTTGGCCTTGGCGGCCAGATCGGTTGAGAGTGATTGTGCTACATCAGTTGTTGTCATCGCGTGCCCCAGTTGTATTGCTGTTTGACGAGTTTGAGATAAACGAGAGTCTCGGTCGATATCACCCCTGGTACGGCACGGATTTTGGTGTTGAGTAGGTCGAGCAGGTCGGCGTCGTCCTCACACACGACCTCGACGATTGCGTCGAACGTGCCCGCGGTGAGCACCACATAGTCGACAGATTCGATGGCAGAAAGCTTTTCGGCGACCTTGGTGGTGTCTCCGGTGCAGCGGATGCCGATCATCGCCTGGCGTGCGAAGCCCAGCTGCATGGGGTCGGTGACGGCGACGATCTGCATGACACCCGCGTCGACCATGCGCTGGACGCGCTGCCGCACCGCCGCTTCGGACAGGCCCACGGCCTTACCGATGCCCGCGTACGACCTACGCCCGTCCTGCTGCAGCTTTTCGATGATCGACTTCGACAGTTCGTCGAGTTGGAACGCCGCACCGGGCCGGGAGTGGTTGATTCGCAGGGAGACGGCGGAGCCGCCGGGCTGTGAATCTGGGTTCGACATGACCTTCATTGTGCACGGAATCCGTAGTTTGAAGCAACCATTTCCATGAAATCGCGCGTTTTACGTGTCTTCAACCGGTGGAATGCGCAGCAGACCTCGGGTAGCGTGGTCCTTCGTGACCATCACTGAAGCCCCTGTTGTCGCTGGTAGCTGGATCAACGGCCGGGCGGTGAAGACGGGGGGTCAGCCGTTCGCGGTGGTCAGTCCGGCCACCGGGGACGTGGTGTCGACATACGCGCTGGCCACTCCTGCCGACGTGGACGCCGCCGTCGCCGCCGCCCGCGCCGCACAGCCCGGCTGGGCCAAGGCCGCGCCTGTCGAGCGGGCCGGCGTGCTGGCCAAGCTCGCCGAACTGATGGAGGCCAACGCCGCGACGTTCATCGCCGAAGAAGTGGCCCAGTGCGGTAAGCCGGTGCGTCTGGCCACCGAGTTCGACGTTCCGGGCAGTGTCGACAATGTGGCGTTCTTCGCCGGTGCGGCACGGCATTTGGAGGGCAAGGCGAGCGCCGAGTACTCGGCCGATCACACCTCGAGCATCCGCCGGGAGGCCGTGGGAGTCGTCGCCACCATCACGCCGTGGAACTATCCGCTGCAGATGGCGGTGTGGAAAGTCATCCCCGCACTGGCCGCGGGCTGCGCCGTCGTCATCAAGCCGGCCGAGATCACCCCGCTGACCACCCTCACGCTCGCCCGCATCGCCACCGAGGCCGGTCTGCCCGCCGGTGTGCTCAACGTCGTCACCGGCTCGGGTGCCGACGTCGGAACCGCACTGGCCGGGCACCGCGACGTCGACGTGGTGACGTTCACCGGGTCCACCGCAGTGGGCCGCAAGGTGATGGCGGCCGCGGCCCTGCACGGGCACCGCACCCAGCTGGAACTCGGCGGGAAGGCGCCCTTCGTCGTGTTCGACGACGCGGACCTCGACGCGGCGATCCAGGGTGCGGTCGCCGGGTCGCTGATCAACACCGGACAGGACTGCACGGCGGCCACCCGCGCGATCGTGGCGCGCGATCTCTACGACGACTTCGTCGCCGGGGTCGGCGAGGTGATGAGCAAGATCGTCGTCGGCGACCCGCACGACCCCGACACCGATCTGGGTCCGCTGATCACCGCCGCACACCGTTCGAAGGTCGCTGCGATGGTGTCGCGGGCGCCCGGTGAGGGTGGTCGCGTCGTCACCGGCGGTGTCATCCCCGATCTGCCGGGCTCGTTCTACCGGCCCACGCTGATCGCCGACGTCGCTGAGTCGTCGGAAGTCTGGCGCGACGAGATCTTCGGGCCGGTGCTGGCGGTGCGGTCCTTCACCGATGACGATGACGCGCTGCGTCAGGCCAATGACACCGACTACGGATTGGCGGCCTCGGCGTGGACGCGGGACGTGTACCGCGCGCAGCGGGCGTCCCGGGAGATCAAGGCCGGCTGCGTGTGGATCAACGACCACATCCCGATCATCTCGGAGATGCCGCACGGTGGTGTCGGTGCGTCGGGGTTCGGCAAGGACATGAGTGCCTACTCCTTCGAGGAGTACCTCACCATCAAGCACGTGATGAGCGACATCACCGGTGCCGCCGAGAAGGACTGGCACCGAACCATCTTCACCAAGCGCTAAGGCGCGATTTGTGGAGTCTCAGCCGTAATCATCACGGCCGAGACAGCCGGACCGCTTCACGCCACCGAACGGCAGCTCCACGCCTTCTGCGCCAACGGCATTGACGAACACCATGCCGGCCTCGATCTTGTCGGCGACGCGCTTGGCCTGCTCATCGTCGGTGGTGTAGACGTAGGAGCCCAGACCGAACGGGGTGTCGTTGGCCAGCTCGACGGCCGCTTGCTCGTCGGCCACCTTGTAGACCGATGCGACGGGACCGAACAGTTCCTCGCGATAATCCACCGGCAGCCCGGTCAGCACACCCGGCGGGAAGAACGCGCCGTTGCGCTGGCCTTCGCTGACCAGCTGCGCGCCCGCTTCGACGGCCTGCTGCACTTGGCCCTCGAGCCGTTCGGCCGCGGCGACCGACGACAGCGGAGCAAGCCCGTCGGCCTTCGCGAGCACCTTCTCGGTGAACTTGGTCAGGAAGTCGTCGTAGACGGCGTCGGCGACGATGATGCGCTTGGCGGCGTTGCAGGCCTGGCCGGTGTTCTCGAAGCGGCCGTCGATCGCCGCGTCCACGGTGGCGTCGAGGTCGTCAGAACTGAGAACGATGAACGGATCCGAACCGCCCAGCTCGAGCACGACCTTCTTGAGGTTGCGGCCCGCGATCTCGGCGACGGCGGCACCGGCGCGCTCCGAGCCGGTCAGCGAAACCCCTTGCACGCGTGGGTCGGCGATGGCATCGGCGATCTGCTCATTGGTGGCGTAGACGTTGACGTACGCGCCTTCGGGGTAGCCGGCGTCGAGGAAGATCTGCTGGAGCGCCGCAGCCGACTCCGGGCACTGCGGTGCGTGCTTCAGCACGATCGTGTTGCCCAGCGTCAGGTTCGGGCCGGCGAACCGCGCCACCTGGTAGTAGGGGTAGTTCCACGGCATGATGCCGAGCAGCACGCCCACCGAGCTGCGCCGGATGAGTGCCGAGCCGTCGCCCTCCAACAGGGTGATGGGCTCGTCGGCGAGGAACTTCTCGGCGTTGTCCGCGTAGTACTGATAGATCGCGGCGCTGAACTCGACCTCGCCCACCGACTGGTCCATCGGCTTGCCCATCTCGCGCTGGATGATGCGCGCCAGTTCGTCCTTGCGCTCCTCGTGCAGCTCGGCCACCCGCCGGATCAGCGCGGCCCGTTCGGCGACGGTGCTGGCGCGCGACCACTCGCGGTGTGCCTTCGCGGCCGACGCCACGGCCGCCTCGATCTGGGCGTCGGTGGCGGTGGGGTATTCCTTCACCAACTTGCCGGTCGAGGGATCGACGACCGCGTACTGCGTCGTGCTCATCTTCACTCACTCCTTTTGTCGGGAACTCCATACTGCCCGAAGTCGGGAAGGGCTGGTTTCCCTTTGTCACTTGGTTGTCCGCACCGATTGCTCAAATTTCAGGACCGAAGAATACGGTTTCAGTGGTTGAGGTGCTTGTCAACAACGAAATGAGTTTCCGTCTCGGCTGAGGCGCAGCCGGCTGCCGACTACAGTCGACATCCGTGACCACCGCGCAGCGGGCCGACGAATTCGAGGCGTTGCGACCGCACCTGCTGGCCGTCGCCTACCGGCTGACCGGTACCTATGCCGACGCCGAGGACATCGTCCAGGACTCGTGGCTGCGCTGGCACAACGCCGGTACCGACATCGCCGATCTGCGGGCCTGGCTGACCACGGTGGTGAGCAGGCTGGGGCTGGACCGCCTGCGTTCGGCCGCGCACCGGCGTGAGACCTATGTCGGGGAATGGTTGCCCGAGCCGGTGGTCACCGGGTTCGGCGCCGCCGATCCGTTGTCCGCGGTGGTGGCGGCCGACGACGCCCGGTTCGCCGCGATGGTCGTCCTGGAGCAACTGACTCCGGATCAACGGGTCGCCTTCGTGCTGCACGACGGGTTCGCGGTCCCGTTCGGTGAGATCGCCGACGTCCTGGGTGTCGAGCCCGCGGCGGCCCGGCAGTTGGCGTCGCGTGCCCGCCGTGCGGTGGCGTCCGCGCCGGCGCCGGACTCGTCGCACGACGAGACGGTCGGCAACCTGATGGCGGCCATGGCCTCCGGCGACATGGCGGCCGTGGTCGCGCTGCTGCATCCCGACGTCACCTTCACCGGCGACTCGAATCGGCGCGCTCCCACCGCGGCGCGGGTCATCGTGGGGCCGGACAAAGTCGCGCGGTTCCTCTTCGGCTTGGCCAAACGCTATGGGCCGAACTGGCTTTCGGCGACGCAGCTGGCGCTGATCAACGGTGACCTCGGCAGCTACACGCCCGGGCTGCCCGCGGCCGACGGATATCCCGAGCTGCTGCCACGCGTCACGGTGATGACGGTGCGCGATGGATTGGTCTGCGCGGTATGGGATATCGCCAATCCGGACAAGTTCACGGCGTCGCCGTTGCGCGCCTGACGCTCAGCCCACGGCACCCGGCACGCGTCGCCCGAATTGAAGCCCTGCTCGGTGATGCCCAGCGCCGAATACATGCGAGCCCGCATGTTCTCCACGCCGATCTGATAGGTCAGCTCGATCACGCCCGCATCGCCGAACCGGGCGCGCAGGTCGGCCACCTGCTCGTCGGTGACGGTATGCGGATCGGTGGTCATGGCGTCGGCGTAGGCGATGGCGGCCCGCTCGTCGTCGTTGAACGCCGGCGAGGCCGCGTAGTCGTCGATGGCCTTGAGGCGGTCCACGTCCAAGTTGTCCAGTCGCATGAGCATGGAACCGAAGTCCACACACCACGAGCAGCCGACGGTGCGCGCGGTCCAGAACACCGCCAGCTCACGGACGCTGGGCGGCAGCTTCTTGGACCCGCTCTGCAGCAGCATCTCGTGCATCGCATTGGCCACCAGCAGGCGCGGGTGATGGGCGGCCACGGTGAAGGGTTCGGGCACCTCGCCGAACTGCCGCTTGGCGTAGCGGTACATAAACCGGGTGAACAGGCCGGCTTGTTTCGGGGGCAGCGGAGCGATTCTCGTCGTCATATCAGTCAGACGAGACGGCCCACCGAAGTGTGACAGCCCTACGTGCGAGCCGAGGAGGTGGTGGCCAGCGGCGGAGCGATGGACCAGATCACTTCGCACTCGGTGGGGTCTGCGTTCTCCCAGGAGTGGGCGGACTGCGGCGAAAAGGTGTAGCAGTCGCCGGCACCCAGTACCAGCTCGAGATCATCGATCACCAGGCGCAGACTGCCCCGGATCACGACGGCGACGGTCGTGTCGGCATCGAGGGTGTAGGTACCGCCGGAACCGCCGCCGGGAGCCAGGATGGTCCGCATCACCTGGACGTGCTTCTCGGTCGCGGGGGTGAGCAGGTATTCGCGAATACCGCTGCCGCCCATCTGCATCGGGGCGCCCTGTCCACTGCGGACCATCGTCGAGTCGGGGAAGTCGAACAGCGAACCCACCGACACGCCGAGGATGTCGCAGATCCGCAACAGGTTCGGGACCGACACCGTGGTCTGGTCGCGTTCGACGAGGCTGAGGAAGCCCTTGGTCAGCCCCGCTTCTTTGGCGACGGCGTCCAGGGTGAGGCCGCGCTCGGTGCGGACCGCGCGCAGTTTGGGTCCGAGCCGGTGCATCTTGGAGTCGACGTCGGCGGCCCGCCTGTCCTGGGCGGATCGACTGTGTGGCATGAGGGAGTTTAGCCAGACTGCGGCCAAACGAACGTGAGCTTGTGAGCGAGACCCGATCGGGTTTTCGCGCACAAGCTCACGTTGGGCTGCAGAGAGAAGAACTACCGCGCGAACATCAAGGCGCGCTTGACCTCTTGGATCGCCTGAGTCACCTGGATGCCACGGGGGCAGGCGTCGGTGCAGTTGAAGGTGGTACGGCAGCGCCACACCCCGTCGACGTCGTTGAGGATGTCGAGACGCTCGGCGGCGGCCTCGTCGCGGCTGTCGAAGATGAACCGATGCGCGTTGACGATCGCCGCCGGCCCGAAGTACGAGCCTTCGTTCCAGAACACCGGGCAACTGGTGGTGCAGCAGGCGCACAGGATGCACTTGGTGGTGTCGTCGTAGCGGGCACGGTCGGTCTGGCTCTGGATGCGTTCCCGCGTCGGCTGATTGCCGGTGGTCACCAGGAACGGCTTCACCGCACGGAACGCGTCGAAGAACGGCTCCATGTCGACGACGAGATCCTTCTCGACCGGCAGGCCACGGATCGGCTCGATCGTGATGGTCAGTGGCTTGGATGCCTTCTTGGGTAGCAGATCCCGCATCAACACCTTGCACGCCAACCGGTTGACCCCGTTGATGCGCATGGCGTCCGAGCCGCACACGCCGTGGGCGCAGGATCGGCGGAAGGTCAGCGTGCCGTCCAGGTACCACTTGACGTAGTGCAGCAGGTTGAGCAGTCGATCGGACGGCAGGCAGGGGACTCGGAAGCTCTGGAAACCGGTGCCGTCGGGATCATCCGGGTTGAACCGGGCGATCTTCAGCGTCACCATCACAGCGCCTTCGGGCACGGGCGGCAGGTCGGGACCCGTGGTCTCGGGTTCAATGACGGCGGTCATCAGTACTTCCGTTCCATCGGCTCGTAACGGGTCTGCACCACCGGCTTGTAGTCCAGCCGGATGTCGGACAGCAGGTCGGTGCCTTCTTTGTAGGCCATGGTGTGCCGCATGTAGTTGGTGTCGTCACGGTTGGGGTAGTCCTCGCGAGCGTGGCCGCCGCGCGATTCCTTGCGGTTGAGCGCGCCCACCACGGTGACCTCGGCCAGCTCGAGCAGGAAGCCGAGCTCGATGGCCTCCAGCAGGTCGCTGTTGTAGCGCTTGCCCTTGTCCTGCACCGTGATTCGCGCGTAGCGCTCCTTGAGTGCATGGATGTCGGTCAGCGCCTGCTTCAGTGTCTCCTCGGTGCGGAACACGGCGGCGTTGTTGTCCATCGACTGCTGCAGGGCGACCCGGATGTCGGCGACCCGCTCGTTGCCGTGCTCGGACAGGATGTCCCCGACCCAGCCGACCACCATGTCGGCGGGGTTCTCCGGCATGTCGACGTGGCCGTGGTTGTTGGCGTACTCCGCGGCGGCGATGCCGGCGCGGCGACCGAACACGTTGATGTCCAGCAGCGAGTTGGTGCCCAGCCGGTTGGAGCCGTGAACCGACACGCATGCGCATTCGCCGGCGGCGTACAGACCCGGGACGACGGTGGTGTTGTTGCGCAGCACCTGGCCGTTGACGTTGGTCGGGATACCGCCCATGACGTAGTGGCAGGTCGGGTACACCGGCACCAGTTCGGTGACCGGATCCACGCCCAGGTAGGTGCGGGCGAACTCGGTGATGTCGGGGAGCTTGGCCTCCAGGACGTCGGCACCGAGGTGGCGGACGTCGATGTAGACGTAGTCCTTGTTCGGCCCGGCGCCGCGGCCTTCGAGCACCTCGAGCACCATCGACCGGGCGACGATGTCACGGGGGGCCAAGTCGACGATCGTAGGTGCGTAGCGCTCCATGAAGCGCTCGCCCTCGCCGTTGAGCAGTCGTCCGCCCTCGCCACGCACGGCTTCGGAGATCAGGATGCCCAGCCCCGCCAGACCGGTCGGGTGGAACTGGTGAAACTCCATGTCCTCCAGGGGAAGTCCCTTGCGGAAGATGATGCCGAGTCCATCGCCCGTCAACGTGTGCGCATTGGAGGTCGTCTTGTACATCCGGCCCGACCCGCCGGTGGCGAAGACGATCGCCTTGGCGTGGAAGATGTGGATGTCACCGGTGGCCAGCTCGTAGGCGACGACGCCGGTGGCGACGGGACCGCCGGGGGTCTCGGTGAGGGTGATGTCGAGTGCGTAGAACTCGTTGAAGAACTCGACGTCGTGCTTGACGCAGTTTTGGTACAGCGTCTGCAGGATCATGTGGCCGGTGCGGTCGGCGGCGTAGCAGGCGCGGCGCACCGGTGCCTTGCCGTGGTCGCGGGTGTGCCCGCCGAACCGGCGCTGGTCGATCCGGCCTTCGGGGGTGCGGTTGAACGGCATCCCCATCTTCTCAAGGTCATAGACCGCGTCGATGGCCTCTTTGCACATGATTTCGACGGCGTCCTGGTCGGCGAGGTAGTCGCCGCCCTTGACGGTGTCGAAGGTGTGCCACTCCCAGTTGTCGTCCTCGACGTTGGCCAGGGCTGCGCACATGCCGCCCTGGGCCGCGCCGGTGTGGCTGCGGGTCGGGTACAGCTTGGTCAGCACGGCGGTGCGGGCGCGGGGGCCGGCCTCGACGGCGGCACGCATACCGGCGCCGCCGGCACCGACGATCACGACGTCGTAGCGGTGTTCAACAATCATGTTCTCAGTGCTCCACGATGTAGAAGATCAGGCGATGTTCGCGTCGAACGTCAGCAGCACGTAGGTACCCAGCACCAGCGTGAAGAGAATCGACAGCGCCAGCAGGGTGTTCAGCCAGAATTTGGTGGAATCTTTGCGTGCGTAGTCGGAGATGATGGTGCGCATCCCGTTGCCGCCGTGCAGCTGGGCCAGCCACAGCAGCAGCAGGTCCCAGGTCTGCCAGAACGGCGAGGCCCAGCGCTGTGCCACGTAGTTGAAGTCGATCCGGTACACGCCGTTCTGCCACATCAGCATGACGAACAGGTGGCCCAGTGCCAGGAAGACCAGCACGATCCCCGAGAAGCGCATGAACAGCCAGGCGTACTTCTCGAAGTTGGGCATACCGCCCGGACGGCGCGGGGAGCGCGGATTGTCCAGACCGGCGGGCCGGTCGTAGTTGCGCTGCATGACCGGGGCCGGTCCGCCGCGCTCGCTCACGTGGTCGAACGGGTTCTCGGTGCTCGGGCTCATAGGAAACGCTCCGCCATGTGCATGCCGAGGACGCCCAGCGAGGGAATCATCACGGCCAACCAGATTCCGGCAATGACCCACAGCATCAGTCGCTGGTAGCGCGGACCGTGCTGCCAGAAGTCGATGAGGATGACGCGGATGCCGTTGAGCGCGTGGTAGAGCACCGCCGCGACCAGTCCGACCTCCATGAGACCGACGATCGGTGTCTTGTAGGTCTCGATGACTTCGTTGTAGGCCTCCGGGCTGACCCGCACCAGCGCGGTGTCGAGCACGTGGACGAACAAGAAGAAGAAAATGGTGGCACCCGTGATCCGGTGCAGTACCCAGGACCACATGCCTGGGTCGCCGCGGTACAGGGTGCGGCGACGTGCCGGTTTGGAACGCGGTGCCGGTGTATCGGAATCCGCAGCCGTCTGGGTCATATTCGCGGTCTCATTTCGGACATCTCCAACGCCATCGGTGGACGCCTGGGGACAAGGCTGTAATTCGTCCCCAAACCTCGGGGCGACTCTAAACCCAAATGGAGCCCACTTAGAACTAGCGTGGAGCCCGAAGTGGCCGTTCTACCACAAAGTTAGGGTTACCTACATCGGAATCCGCCCCTGAAAGCCGGGTCTTCGGAATGCATTCAGATCATGTTCAGCGGAGTGTGTCATGAGCGTGGAAATTGATTGGAAGCTGTTGCAGGACAATGCAATCGAAGCTTCAAAGAGCGCGTACGCACCGTATTCGGGATTCCCGGTCGGGGCTGCCGCGCTGGTCGACGACGGCAGAATCATCCGCGGTTGCAATGTGGAGAATGTCTCATATGGCCTGGGTCTCTGTGCGGAGTGCGCTGTGGTCTGCGTCCTGTTTTCTTCCGGTGGCGGACGGCTGGTCGCGCTCAGTTGCGTGGCCGCCGACGGAGCGGCGCTGATGCCGTGTGGACGGTGCCGCCAGGTGCTCCTCGAGCACGGTGGACCCGAGTTGCTGATCGACCATCCAGCCGGCCCGCGCCGACTCGCCGAACTGCTTCCGGATGCCTTCGGACCTGCGGATTTGGAGCGATCATGAGCCCGAAGCCGCGCGGGAGTGAGGATCGCAGCGAGGCACGAGCGAGGACCGGAGCGAGTGGGTGGCGAGCATGAGCTTTGATGCACCCTCGGTGATCCGGGCCAAGCGCGACGGCGGGATCCTCACCGACGAGGCCATCGACTGGGTGATCGACGGCTACACCCACGGCCGCGTCGCCGACGAACAGATGTCGGCACTGCTGATGGCGATCTTCTTGCGGGGCATGACACCCGGCGAGATCACCCGCTGGACCGCAGCCATGGTGGACTCGGGGGACCGCTTCGATTTCGCGGATCTGGGTCTGCCTCTGGTGGACAAACATTCGACGGGCGGGGTCGGGGACAAGATCACCATCCCACTGGTACCGGTGGTACTGGCTTGTGGCGCAGCGGTTCCGCAGGCGGCCGGCCGCGGACTCGGCCACACCGGAGGCACCCTCGACAAACTCGAGGCGATCGCGGGATTCACCCCGGAACTGTCCAAAGAGCGCATCCGGCAGCAGCTTTCCGACGTCGGTGCGGCGATCTTCGCAGCCGGCGACCTCGCCCCGGCCGATCGCAAGATCTATGCGTTGCGCGACGTCACGGCCACCACGGAATCCCTGCCGCTGATTGCCAGTTCGGTGATGAGCAAGAAGCTGGCCGAAGGGGCGCGTTCGCTGGTGCTCGACGTCAAGGCCGGTCGTGGTGCCTTCCTCAAGACCGAAGCCGAATCCCGCGAGCTCGCCGCGACGATGGTGGCACTCGGCAATTCCTACGGGGTGCCGACCCGTGCACTGCTCACCGACATGAACCGTCCGCTCGGTTACACCGTCGGCAACGCGGTGGAGGTCGCCGAGTCGCTGGAGGTCCTGGCCGGCGGCGGTCCGGCCGACGTGGTCGAGCTGACGCTCGCACTGGCTGTCGCGATGCTCGACGCTGCGGGAGTCGACGGGGTGGACCCGGCGCAGACGCTGCGCGACGGGACGGCGATGGACCGGTTCCGCCGCCTGATCGCGGCCCAAGGCGGTGACCTGAGCGTCCCGCTGCCCATCGGGGCGCACACCGAGACCGTCACCGCGTCGACGGGCGGTGTGATGGGTGACATCGACGCCATGGCCGTGGCGATGGCCGCCTGGCGGCTGGGGGCGGGCCGGACCGCACCGGGGCACCCGGTGCAGTTGGGCGCCGGGGTGCGTATCCACCGCCGCCCCGGCGAACCCGTCGCCGCCGGCGAGACGCTGTTCACGCTGTACACCGACACCCCGGAGCGGCTGCCCACGGCGCTGGGCGAACTCGACGGGGGCTGGATCGTCGGCGACACGGCGCCCGACCTCGGGCCGCTGATCATCGACCGCATCGATTAGTGGCGGTCCGGCGACGCGCTGGTGAACTGACCTGCCGGATGCCGCCGACGCGAGCAAGATGGACAGATGAGCACGCCGCTGACCCTCGAACTGATCAAGCAGGCACCCAAGGCGCTGTTGCACGACCATCTCGACGGCGGGCTACGCCCCGCCACGGTCCTGGAACTGGCCGGCCAATTCGGGTACGACGACCTGCCGGCCTCTGACGTCGACGAACTCGCGACGTTCTTCCGTACCGCCGCGCACAGCGGGTCGCTGGTGCGCTACCTGGAGCCGTTCGCCCATACCGTCGGTGTCATGCAGACGCCGGAGGCGCTGCACCGGGTGGCCTACGAGGCCGTCGAGGACCTCGCCGAGGACAACGTCGTCTACGCCGAGGTGCGCTTCGCGCCGGAGCTGCACATCGACCGTGGGCTGTCGCTGGACGCCGTGGTCGAGGCGGTGCTCGACGGATTCGCCGACGGCGAGAAGGCCGCCGCCAGCGCAGGCCGCACCATCGTGGTGCGATGCTTGGTCACCGCCATGCGGCACGCGGCCCGGTCCCGCGAGATCGCCGAGCTGGCGATCCGTTTCCGCGATCGGGGGGTGGTCGGCTTCGACATCGCCGGGGCCGAGGCCGGGTATCCGCCCAGCCGGCACCTGGACGCCTTCGAGTACATGCGAGGCAACAACGCGCGCTTCACCATTCACGCCGGCGAGGCGTTCGGCCTGCCGTCGATTCACGAGGCACTCGCCTTCTGCGGCGCGGACCGGCTGGGCCACGGGGTGCGCATCGTCGACGACATCACGGTGGGCGCCGACGGGAAGGCACAGCTGGGCAGTCAGGCAGCGATCCTGCGGGACAAGCGAATTCCGCTGGAACTGTGCCCCAGCTCCAACGTGCAGACCGGCGCGGTGAACAGCATCGCCGAGCATCCGTTCGACCTGTTGGCCCGCCTGCGGTTCCGGGTCACCGTGAACACCGACAACCGGTTGATGAGCGACACCACCATGAGCCAGGAGATGCTGCGGCTGGTCGAGGCATTCGGCTACGGCTGGAGCGACCTGGAGCGGTTCACCATCAACGCCATGAAGTCGTCGTTCCTGCCGTTCGATGAGCGGCTGGCGCTCATCGACGGGGTGATCAAACCGCGGTACGCGGTGCTGATTGGCTGACGGACTGTGAATTAGGTTGGCGTTGGGCGGATTACCGAAGTTTCCACACACCGCCGTGCGGCTACAGGTTGTATACCCGCATTCCGCTGGCTGTCGGCACCGCAGCGCGCAGCGTGTTCCCGGCGAAGTTCACCGATGCCGGACCGATACCTTCCAGCGTCTTGACGGTGGTCGCTCCGGTGGCGGTGTTGACGATGGTGATCTGCGTCGTGGTCACCTGAGTCGCCGAATTGTAGGTGGACGAAGTCACCACGGCCGCATTGCCATTGGAGCTCATGTGTGCATCGAGGATGTTTCCGAGCACCGCTTGAACCGTGACGCTGCCGGTCACGGTATTGATGACCGCCACTCGCGTGATCGTGGTGCCCGATACGGTGACTGTCCCCATCGTCACAATGCCCCCGAGGCCATCCGGACCGAAGCTGGCACTTGCACGTTGGGGTCCACCTCCCACACTGAACGGTGTGCCCAGGAGTGCGCCGGTGGTCAGATTGATGACGGCAACCTTGGTTGTGTAATTGGTGCTCGACCCGATATTGGAGCGAGTCGCGCTGATGATGGCGCGGCTGCCGTCGGGGGAGAAGTCCACGGCGTTGATCCATCCCGAGGTATTCGTCAGATCGAAGAGGTAGTTGTTGTTCAGCAGATTGCCATTGCTATCCAGCACGGCGACCCTATCCACGAGGGTAAAGGTGTTCGACGCATCGATGTTGGTGGACTCGGTGCGTACCAGGATGCGTGAGCCATCGGGACTGAACTCTGCGTCCCTGTAGAACTCGGGAACGCCGACGAAATGCGCACTGCTGCCGAGCAACGCCCCCGTGGTGGTGTTGATCACCGACACCCAGGTGCTTCCGACGAACTGACCGGACACATAGGTGCCGGTGTAGACGATCTGATAAGCACGGGTGCGGTCCGGGCTCACCACCACGCCGGTACCGAATGCGCGGCCGGCGATCGTCTGTCCACCCACGACCGCACCTGTCGCTGCGTTGAAAACTGTGATCTGGGTGGTCCACGACCCCGATGGATCGGTAGCCACCACTAATCGGCTGCCGTCCTGATTGAACTGGGGGACACCCAGATTGGTCCCCGACAGGGTCAACGGTGCGCTGGTGACCATATTGCCCGTAGTGGTGTTGAGGATCACGACGCGAGTGACAGCGTTGGGGTCGGGGCTGCTGACGGAGCTGTCTGCCGACATGGCCGCGCGGCTGCCGTCTGGGCTGAGGGCGATTCCCCGGAGGAAGCCGGTGATGGTCTGTGTCCCCAGGGTGGCGCCGGAGTCGGCGTTGAGTACGGTGATGGTCGACATGTACGGTGTCGTGCTGGTCGAATACTTCACGCTGCCGATGATGACGCGGGTTGCGCTCGCGTTGAACATCGCCGTTTGCCCGGCGGAATCATTCACGATTCCGCTGCTGAGCACCGCGCCCGTCGACATATCAATGACTTTCACCTGCGTGCGGTAACTTCCGTCAGGCCCATCGGTACGGCTTCCTGCGACGACGGCGCGGGCGCCCGAAGCGCTGAACGTGACGTCGGTTCCGTAACGGTAGCCGAATATATTGAATGTCGATGTGGTGACGCTATCGGTAATGAGCGCGTATTGGGTTTCGCTGGTGGAACTTTCGTACGCGTTGAGGTGGCCGGTCGCGACAACGCGGTTGCCGTCGGTGAATGTCACCGTCGGGCTGGACGCCATCGAAGCTGACCCTCCCGTGGTGACGGTGCCAGTCACGGTGTTGACGACCGTGACCCGGTAGTAGTTGGTTTGATTGGTGCCGTCGAAGGTGACAAGCGCAGCGCGGGAGCCGTCTTCGCTGTACGCGACGTTCAATATGGTGCTGCCTGGGATCGTCATCTGAGCACCGACCACTGAGCCGTCGTCGGTGTTCACCACAGTGAGCTGTGTGCCGTACCCGTTGGTGTTCGCGACGATCGCTCGCCGTCCGTTCGGGCTGAGTACCGTGCTCCGCGTGGATCCGGTCTGTGGGAGATCGGCGATCACGCCCGTCGGCATCACCTCAACCGTGACCACCTTGGTGACCTGACCGCCGTGGCCATCGCTGAATCGCAGCGTAAACGTGTCGTAGTCGGCCCCAGCGGTGGCGGCCGAGGCGTCCCGAGCTGCCGGCATAGCGGTATAGGTGAACGTGTTTCCGCCGCTGACGAAGTTCAACGATCCCTTCGTCGGCCCCACTGTGTATCCGAAGGTGACTGCGTCGCCGTCGGCGTCGAAAGCATTGACCACCCCATTGAGAACTCCGTTGGAGAAGTTCGTGGTCAGCGGGCTCGCTGTCGGATCGGTGTTCTTTGGGAGCACCGTGACCGTTACGTCTTTGGTGATGATGCCGCCGTGGCCGTCGTTGATGGTAACGGTGAAGGTGTCTTTGTCGGCGCCGGTGGTGGCGGCGTTGGTGGCCGAGGCGTTGTGCATCGCCGTGGCGGTGGGTTTGTAGCTGAACGTGCCGTTGGGGTTGACCGTGACACTGCCCATGGACGTGGTGGTGGTTCCGCTGTAGGTGAGAGCGTCGCTCTCGGGATCGGTCGCGCTGACTGTGCCCTGTACGATGCCATTGGATGAGTTTGGCTGTCCCGCAGTGAAAGTGGCATTGCTGGGAGAGGCATTGGGCGAAGCCGACACGGTGACCGAGACCTGTTTGGTGATGACGCCACCGTGTCCGTCGTTGATGGTGACGGTGAATGCATCTTGCTTGTCCGCGCTGGTGGCGGTGGTGGCCGATGCGATGTGTCGTGCCGTCACGGACGGTGCGTAGCTGAACGTGCCGTCGGCGTTGACGGTCACTGATCCTTTCGAAGTGGTGGCACTGCCGCTGTACGTGAGGGCGTCACCCTCCGCATCTTGCGCCGTCACGGTTCCAGAGATGGCGCCGCTGCTCGAGTTTGGTTGTCCCACCGTAAAGGTGGCGTTTGTGGGTGCCGCATTGGGCGACGCCAGGATGTTGACTTGGACATCCTTGGTGATCACACCGCCGTGTCCGTCGTTGATGGTGACGGTGAAGGTGTCTTGCTTGTCGGCGGCGGTGGCGTTGGTGGCCGAGACGTTGTGGCGGGCGGCGGTGGTGGGCGTGTAGGTGAAGGTGCCGTTGGAGTTGACGGTGACCGACCCCTTGGGGGTCATCCCGGTTCCGCTGTAGGTCAGGATGTCGTTATCGGCATCGGCGGCGGTGACAGTTCCCGTGATCACGCCGGATGAATTGGGTTGTCCTGCAGCGTAGGCCGCATTGGTGGGCTTCTCGTTTGCTGCCGATACAGTGACGCTGACATCTTTGGTGATCACACCGCCGTGTCCGTCGTTGATGGTGACGGTGAAGGTGTCCTGTTTGTCGGTGGTGGCGTTGGCGGCCGAGGCGTTGTGGCGGGCGGTGGTGCTGGGGGTGTAGGTGAAGGTGCCGTTGGCGTTGACCGTAACCGAGCCCTTGAGGGTCGCCCCGCTGCCAGAGTAGGTCAAGATGTCGTTATCGGGATCGGAAGCCGTCACGCTCCCGGTAACTACACCATTCGAACCAGGTTGGCCTGCAGTGTATCCGGCATTCGTCGGCGCGTTGTTGGCCGACGGGGTCACCGGTACGGACACCGACACCGCAACCGTGCCGCCGTATCCGTCGTCGGCGTTGACGGTGAAGGTGTCGTGGGTGTCCGCATCGGTTGCGCCGGTAGCGGCCGCGGCGTGGCGGGCGGCTTCGCCTGGGGTATAGGTGAAGGCGCCCTGGGCGGTGACGCTCACCGTACCCTTGGTGGTGGTCGCCGGCCCGGTGTAGGTGATGACGTCGCGTTCGGGGTCAATCACCGTGACCGTACCGCTCACGGCCCCGGTGGTGGTATTCACCTGGGTCACCGAGAAACCCCCATCGCCGGGGGCGACGTTGACATGCCCGAGCGGGGCGACAGGGACGGCGAGTTTGACGGTGGTCTTCTTGCCCGCGACGTCTTTGAGGGTGATGGTGAAGCTGTCGGACTTGGTCGTCGCCTTCGCGTTGGGAGCCGACGCGGCGGTGCGTGCGGCCGCGTTCGGCGTGTAGGTGAAGCTCCCGTCTGGCCCGATGGTCAACGTTCCCTTTTTGGAAGCGGTTGGGGTGTAAGTGAATACGCCAGGATCAGCAGTCGTGACAGCGCCGATGACCAGGCCGTTGTTGAGGTTGACGTGCGCCACCGTTGCGGCGATTTTGAGGGGACTGACCTTCACGTTGACCGTGATCGGCACGGGTGCACCGTGGTCGTCGCTGACGGTGACTGTGAAGGTGTCGGTCTTGTCGGTTGCGGGGGCGCCCGTTTTGGCCGCGGCGTGACGTGCGGCCAGGGTGGGGGTGTAGGTGTACTTGCCCTTGGCGTCGATGGTGACGGTGCCACCCTTGGCGCTGGTCCCGACGACCGAATACGCCAGCGCGTCCTTGTCCTTATCGGTCGCGGTGACTGCACCCTTGACCACACCCGTCGATGAATTCGGTTTGGGAGAACCGTATTTCGCCGTTGGCTGCTGATTGACGCCGAGGATGTCGACCGTGACGACCTGACTGACGAAGCCTCGGCGGCCATCGGAGACCGAGACGGTGAACGTGTCGGTCTTGTCGCTGCCGGAGGCGCCGATCTTTGCTGCGGCGTGCCGGGCGGCCACCGTCGGGGTGTAGGTGAAGATGCCGTCCGAGTTGATCGAAACGGACCCCTTGCCGGGTTTCGCTGGCACGTAGGTGAGCTTGTCGTTATCCGGGTCGGAGACGCCGATCGAGCCGGTGACGACACCGGCACCGGTGGTGGCGTTGACCGTGGGCGCACCCTTGACGGGAACGGCGTTGACCGGCACCAGGGACACGATCGCCAGATGCCCGGTGGCCCCACCGATGCCGTCGGGTTCATCGGTGACGTACATCTGCATGCCGTCAGGGGATAGCGCCAACTGCGGCACGAACGGGCGGCCCTGCGCGTAGGTCACCGTGGCGGCCGGCCCGTATCCGGCCGTCGCGTCGAAGAGCGCGAGCGTGCCGTCGGTGCGGGCCACGGCCAAAACGGTGCCGTCGGCGTTGTAGAGCGCGTCATAGGACACCGATCCGGCGTCGAAGTTGGCGACCTGCGTGTACTTCGAGGTCTCCAGCACACGAACGGTGCCGTCCGCGTGCAGGATTGCGACGCGGGAGTTATCCGGGCCGACGGCCACCGCGGTGGCGTGTTGCACGCCGGTCTCGATCACCTTGGCGCCGGTGATGCTCGACGAATACACCGTCACGCTGCCGTCCCCCGTGGCGGTGTTCTGGTTGACTACGTAGACCTTCTTGCCGTCGGCGCTGACGGTGATCGCGTACGGATTGGCTGCCACCTTGACGGAGCTCACCTTCAGGGTGGCCGTGGCGATCTTAGAGATGGTGCCGTCGGCATAGTTGGCGACGAACACTGACTTGCCGTCGCGGCTGATCGCCACGTCGCTGGGGTTGTGTCCCAACGAGATCGGGTTTCCGACCACTGTCAGCGTGGCGGTGTCGATCACCGACAGGGAGCCGAGCGCGCCGTTGACCCCGGAGTTCGCGACGTAGACACGTTTGCCGTCGATGCTGACGACCACGGCGATCGGTGCGGAGCCCACCGTGATGGGATTGCCGACGACGGTCCCGTCCAGGGTGTTGATCACGGTGACTGTGCCGGAGATGTAATTCGCCACGTAGGCACGGTCATTGGTGACAGCCAGCCCGTGCGGGTAGTCACCGGTGTCCACCGCTTTCAGGGTGGTCACGGGGACCGCCGCGATCGGAATTGCGACGGTGGCAACCTTGTTGTTGGCCTTCACCCCGTCGGAGACGGTGACCGTCATCGTCACGGTGTCGGGTCCGGCAGAGGAACCGGCCAGGACCCGTTGGGCGCCGATGGGTGTGTAGGTGAACGCGCCGGACTTCTTGTCCAACACGAGCGTTCCCTGTTCGGGTGCGGTGATCAGCGTGTAGGACAGTGCTTTGTTCTCCGGGTCGGCCGCCACGACCTGGCCGACGACCGCGCCGGTGGTCGGATTGGGCGTGCCGAACGTCGGGGCGCCGATCACCGGCGGCAGATTGGGCGCTGCCGCGGCGGCGACGGCTGTGGTCAGCGACTGGCCGGTTGACACCGTGGCCACGGCGTCCGGGCGCGCCGTCGACTCCGCACCGAGTTGCCGCCGCGCGACGGCGGCCACCGCCCACGCCAGCGGGGCGGCTACCGGACTGACCGGTGCACCCCCCAGCAAGGACGCCAGATTGTCCGGAGCCGCACCCATCGCGATGCCTACCGCGGCGTCTGCTGCGGCGGACACCTTTGCGACTGCGGGAGGTGCATCGCTCGGCGTACCGCTGAATACTGCTACTGCACGATTCTTTGCTGGTTGTGCGGGATCGGGATCGGTCGGCGTGCGGTCATGCGGGGTCGCCGCGGTACTCGCCTGCGGCGGTGTCGTGGACTTGTCGGCGGCGATCTTCTTCGCCGGTTTCGTGGTGCGGCGCTTCCTGGGTGCCGCGGGGGCGCTCGTCTCGCGCGCACCCAGTGCCCTGCCGGGATGCGATGCCGCCGAGCCCGGCGTGACCTCGGTGTCTACTCTCTGCGAAGGAGGGTTTGTCGCGGGTGCATCCGGCGTTGTCGGACTGGCCGGATGAGCAGAATCGCTCGGACCGTCAGCTGTCGGGCTCCCGGCGGCCGTCGACTCTGTGTCGGGATCAGCCAGCGCGACGCCCGGAGACACGGCGACGGCAGCCCCGATTCCCAAGGCGACGGCCAGTGCGCCCACCCGACCGACATATCGTCCGTAGCCCATCGGTCGCTCCCCTACTGCCAGCAAAGAAATTGACTCGCCTGACAATAGGCTGTGCTTCACCAGCCAGAGGGGAGTTGCCCAGTTATCCGCTGTTCGGCGGACATCCTTGCGGAGTGCTCACGCCGTCAGCGCTGCCTGAAGTGTGGTGGCGAACTCCCCGGGCACGCCCATGAATCCGCCGTGATCACCCGGGAAGATCGTCACGTCCTGATTCAGCAGGCGGGCCAGGGCGCGGGTGGTGGCGTCGGTGAGCAGGTGGCCCGACTCGGCGCCGAGCCCGACGACGATCCGCGTGCCTCCCGCGGTCAGCGCCGCCGCGTCCGGTACATAGCGCGTCGTCTCGCGCAGTTCGTGATCGAAGAAGCGGGCGGAGTCGGCGAGTTGCTTGGCGTGCTCCTCGGGTGTCGGTTCCGGTCCCGGCGGCGGACCGGCGTTCGGGTCGCTCAGGTCGAAGCCCGCATTCGCCATGAACGCCGTCCAGGCCGCTTCGGCACCGTCGCGGTGGAAGGTGGCGATGATCTCGTCGGTCGCTGCGCGTTGCCGTTCGGCGTCGGGCAGCAGTTCCAGCAGCGGCGGTTCGTGTGCGACCAGGGTGCCTACCCGTCCCGGGTGTCGGGCGACGAGCGCCAGCCCCGTCACCGCGCCGCCGCTGGAGCCGAAGACGTCGGCGGAATCGGCGCCCAGCGCGTCGAGGATGGCGGCCACATCATCGGCGCGCTGCTCGGGTGTGGCGTCCTGGTCCGGGTCGTCGATCGAGCTCTGACCCAGACCGCGGGGATCGTAGGTGACGACGGTGTGCGCACCGGCCATCGCATGCGCGAGCGGCAGGAATTCGGCCGCACCCATCGGCGAGCCCAGCACCAGCAGCAGCGGTCCGCTGCCGCGAACCTCGCAGTGCAGGCGGGCGCCGGAGATGTCGAGTGAGCGAGAGATACCCTCAGCGGAAGTCATGCCGGTACAGACCGGACGGCTCCGCGAAAGTCATCGCGATTTACTCCTGGCGCAGCCGCGACTCGACGAAGCTCTCCAGCTCTTCCCACTGCGCGACGGCCTTGGCGTACGGGCCCGCCGGCTTGGCCACGCTGCCCGGCTCGATGAGGTAAGACACCAGCGCGCCGAGCGGCTCCTTGGTGTCGAGCCGCTTGGTGACGATGGTGTCCTCGGCGTAATCGCCGACATCCCTGAGGAATTCGACGGCCAGATCCAACTGGTCGCGGTCCACCGCGTCGGGGCCGTCCGCGATGTCGTCGGCCAGCCCGGACAGCACGTAGATGTTCTCATCGGTGACATCCACCCGCAGCGAACCGTCGGTGGCGGCGGTCCGGATGATCTCGTAGGCGCTGTAGCTGGACAGGTCGCTCTCGTGCTCGTCGGCCAGATACCGGGCCAGCGCCCGCTCCGAGGTGAAGACACTGATCCGGCCGTTGCGGCCGAGGAACCTCGGGGCGTCGCCGATGTAGCAGCGCAGCGTGTAGAGCGTGCCGCTGCTGGTCATGATGCGGACTGGGTCGATGCCGACCTGGGTCCAGAAGTCCTCGTCGCTGCCGAGCACCTGGCGTTCGGCCTCGGCGTCCAGGGCGTCGCTCTCCTCCTCGGTGTCGACCTCTCCCTCGATGACGACGTCGTCGTCCTCGTCGGTATCGACGGTGAGAGCGTCTTCATCCAGATCGGGCGCGGGCTCGTCGAGTTCCTTCTGCGCCTTGGCCGAGGCGGCTTCGTCCACGTCCGGGGTGGTGACGAGTTCGTCGATCGCGTCGATGACCGCGTTCCAGGAACGTCCGATCGCCGCCTCGATCTCGGTCCAGCGCTTACGGCCCGCGCGACCGGCGAAGGCGTCGAGGCCGCCACCGATGGTGCCGAGCACCGGGTTGCCGTTGAACATCTTGGTGATGGTGGGCAGGTCGCACACCGACCCGATGGCCGAGACGAACGCCAACGCCCGGTGCACGGACTCGACGGATTCCTCGGTGGGCTTCTCGGCGACCAGGCTGGGTACCTCGATGAGGTCGTAGAGGTGATCGTCATCGGGGTTCAACCGGTGCGCGTTGGCCGCGGTGAGCTTCTCCCACGCCGGGTGGTCGGTGAGGTCGTTGTCGGAGTTGGTGCGCACGAACCCGGCCAGATCGGCCACCGAGTCGAACGCGAAGAGATCCTCGTCCTTGCCGAGGATCGCCTCCCACTCGTCGCCTGCATCACGCCAGCGGGGAGCCCACAGGGTGTACAGGTCGCCATTTGTCAGTCCGAGCCGGACCGGCACGATGTCAGCCGCCATGGCGCACAGCGTAACGATGCCGGCTGAGGGGCACGGGGGCACCCGCTGCTCACATGAAAACGCCGACTGCCCGCACGTCCTCGACGCGCCGCAGGATCTCTTGGTGCAATCCCGGCCGGCCGGGCTCGGGGCGCCTGCAGATGACCGGCAGGTACACCACGGCTACGCGCAGCACACGGTGCTCATGCGGTGGGCCGCCAGAATCCCTGGAAGCCCTGACCGGCGTTGGTGGTGCGAATGGCCGAGAGTTGGACGGGATCGCCCGCCTCGATCATCTGAGTCTCCGACACGATCATCGCCACGTGGCCGTCCCATACGGCAAGGTCGCCGGGCCGCAGTGAGCCGGCGTCGACGGGCGTGCCGATGTCCTGTTCCTGGGCCAGCCGTGGAATGTCAAGGCCCGCTTGGTGATAAGCCCATTGCGTCAGTCCGCTGCAGTCCAGGCCGACACCGGGCGCGGTGCCGCCCCAGTGATACGGCACGCCCAACTGGGTCAGTGCGTGCCGAACGGCGCTCGCCGCAACCGCATTCGGTGCGGTCGAGGTGCTGCCGTCGGGAAGGCGGACGGCAGCACCGGCACCGAATTCGGCCGCATCGCCGGCCGATGTGCCCGGGCGCCGCATCGCCGGCCGGGCCGAGCTCAGGGCGGCGCCCGCGAGCGCCGTGCCCAGACCGGTGCCCGCGGGGGAGAAGCCTGCTGTAGCGGGCGACGCACCGCCACCGCCCGGCATCGTCCCGGAGAAACCGGCCGGCGCTGCCGGAATCGCCGGTCGCGGTGCATCGGTGATCGTCGCGGTGTGGGTGTCGAGGTCTGTGCGCAGCGCGTCGACCACGCCGGTGGCTTCCTCCAGGGCGTGCCTCGCTTCGCCCGCGAGCTGCTGGGCGGCGCCCGGCTTGTCCAGGTCTTGTTCCAGGTCCGAGGCCCGAGCCTCGAACTCGGCGATGATGTCCTGCAGTCGGGTACGGGCCTGCGCTACGGCGTCGGCGGCCGCGCCCACTTCATCGGAGAGCGCGCCGACGTGCTCGGCCAGCATCCGCAAACTGGTGGCGGTCTGCTCGGTGGACTGCGCCGCAGCGGACCCGCCGTCGCCGGACCAGCTGTCTGCGTCCCACACCCGCGCAGTGGCGCCGGCCAACGACATCAACTGATCCCGGACGTCGGCGAGCATCGAGGACGGGTGGATGGTCGAGGACCATCCCGGCCCGACGCGCGCCGCGAGCTCGTGCAGCGGCGCTGCCAACGCTGTGACGAGTGCGCTGGGCACCGTCAGACACCGAGTGTCGAGAGCGTCTGACCGACACGGCGTTCGGAGTCCGTGTAGCCCTCGGCCGCGTGTACCGCGGTGGCGCCGCCCGTCGAGAGATGCTCACCGAGTTGGCCGACGGCGCGGGTGGTGTCGGCCACCGACGCGCGTAGCGCAGCGATCAATGCATCGGCGATGGGACCGAACAGTGCGGGCGCCGAGTCGGTGACGGCAGGCAACGCGGCGGCAAGATCGCTCAGGTCGGCGGCAGACCCGGCCAGAACCCTGCCCGCGTGTTCGATGGCGGCGGTGTCGGCATGCATGTGGGTTATGACGCACGCGGGGCGGGTTCGGTTCCACTAATCTTCGCCGCATGGACCTGCGCGTCGTTGACCACCCACTGGCCGCCACCCGGTTGACCGCGCTGCGTGACGAGCGCACCGACAATGCCGGGTTCCGGTCGGCGCTTCGGGATCTCACCCTGATGCTCGTCTACGAGGCGACCAGGGACGCCGCCGCCGAACAGATCACGGTGCGCACGCCGCTGGCCGAAACCGCGGGGTGCCGGCTGGCCAATCCGCCGCTGCTGGTGCCGGTGCTGCGCGCCGGACTGGGCATGGTCGATCAGGCGCACGCCCTCATCCCTGAGGCGCAGGTCGGGTTTGTGGGTGTGGCGCGTGACGAGGGGACGCATCTGCCGACGCCCTACCTGGCGTCGCTGCCCGAGGACTTGAGCACCCGGCCGGTGTTCGTCCTCGACCCGATGCTGGCCACCGGCGGTTCGATGGTGCACACGTTGGCCCTGCTGCAGGACCGCGGCGCCACCGACATCACCGCGATCTGCGTGGTGTGTGCGCCCGAAGGCATCGCCGCGCTGGAGCGGGCCACGCCGGACATCCGATTGGTGACCGCGTCCGTCGACGACGGGCTCAACGAGATCGCCTACATCGTTCCCGGCCTGGGTGACGCCGGTGACCGGCAGTTCGGGCCGCGCTGACATCGCTGGGAAAAAACTCGTCCAGAAAAAAATGACGAAATCGCGACGGCTGGCTGCTCCTAGTCGGTGAACGCGGCAATCGGGCCGCGACCGACCACGGGAGACTCCATGACCACCTCACCTGTCAGCTGGACCAAGCTCACCGCGACCGTCTTCGGAGCGGCTGCCATCGCGGCCGCCGGAATGGGCCTGCTCGCGCCCGCCGCGTACGCCCAGCCGAAATCGGAAGCACAGACCGAGTGCAGTGATCCGGAGGCCGGTGGCGACTACTCGAGCGGGACGGACGCAGGCGGCAACACCGTCGAGAAGTGCTGCTATGAGGGCCTCAGCGGGGTGACGCACTGCGACGTGTGGGTCAACGGCAAGTGGAACAAGGACCAGTCCTTCCTCGAGCAGCCTCCGACGGCGCCCCCTGTCACCCCGGGAGCCCCGCCCCTCGGCGGTTCTCCGCAGATGTCGCCGGATGTGCTGAACCCGCCGAAGAAGAACACCGTGCCGGGACGCTCGCCGGTTGTGGTCACCACTGCTGCGCAGCGTTGACCAATTCGGTGAGCAGGACTCGGGCCCGGCTTCTGGCCGCGTCCAGGTCGTCGGTAGGAACGCAGTGCACTTCGAGATAGGACTTGAGCTTTTGCTCGGTTCCCGACGGGCGTACCACCACCCGGACACCGTCGCCGGTGAACACCAGGGCATCCGTGCGCTGTTGGCCCCGGCGGTCCAGCAGGTCGTCGACCGTCACCGCAATATCGGCAAGGGCGGCAGGCGGATTCGCGCGCAGCGCCGCCATCGCTGCGTCCGCGTCGTCGACGCGACGCGTCACCGCGGCCGTCGCGTGGACGCCGTGCCGGCCGGCAAGATCGTCGAGCGCGTCGAGCAGGGTGCGACCCTGTGCACGCAGGGCTGCCACCAGATCGCACACGAGGACAGCGGCACTGATGCCGTCCTTGTCCCGCACCGCTTCCGGGTCGACACAATGCCCGATCGCCTCTTCATAGGCATAGACCAGCGTGGCGCCGGGTGAGGTTGCCCGCGCCAGCCATTTGAAACCGGTCAGCGTCTCGGCGTGGTGGGCGCCGCGGGATGCCGCGATGGCCGCCAGCATCCGCGAGGACACGACGGTGCTGGCCACCAGTGCGCTGTCCGGATCGGCCGGCCCGGACAGAAGATAATCGCCCAGCAGCCAACCGGTTTCGTCGCCCGAAAGCATTCGCCAACCGTGACGTGTGGGTACCCCGACCGCGCATCGGTCCGCGTCCGGATCCAGCGCGATGGCCACGTCGGCCCCGACCTGGTCGGCCAGGGTCAGCAGAAGGTCCGTGGCCCCCGGCTCTTCCGGGTTGGGAAACGCGACAGTGGGGAAGTCGGGGTCGGGTGCGAACTGCTCCTCGACGGTGTGTACGTCGTCGAAGCCGGCCAAAGCCAAGGCATCCAAGGCGAATTCGCCACCCACCCCGTGCATGGGGGTCAGTGCCACCCGCGTCGCCCCGGATCCGCGGCGCACCAGGGCGGCCCGTTCCAGGTACGCGGTGAACAGTTCGACGCCGGACGCCTCGACAGGCCTGCGGCCGATCTCGTCGGCACGCGGAGCCCGCGCGATGGCCGCCTCGATCTCCCGATCGGTCGGTGAGATGATCTGCAGCCCGCCGTCGAAGTACACCTTGTAGCCGTTGTCGGTCGACGGATTGTGCGATGCGGTGATCTGCACACCGGCAGCGGCGCCCAGTTGCCGAACGGCGAATGCCACCACCGGCGTCGGGGCGGGCTGGGGTAGCCGTACGACGGTGAAACCTTGGGCGGTAAGCACTTCGGCGGCGGCCATGGCGAACTCGTCGGAGTGGTGCCTGGCGTCGCGCCCAACGACCACCGTCGACCCACCCAGGCAACGGTCTTTGAGAACCTGGGCCAGCGCCCACGTCGCGCGGGTCACGGTACCCACGTTCATGGCGTCCGGTCCATCGCGCATCGGACCACGCAGGCCGGCGGTGCCGAAGGTCAGCGTGTTCTCGGGTGCGCGCTCACCGGTCATACGCTGATTGTGCCTGCCGCCGGAGCGTCGGCGTCGGCGAGCTTGCGCAGGACGGGAGCCACGAGCATCAGCAGGTCGCACTCCAGGTCGGTGAGGGCGTCGCGCATGGTCGCGTGCAGCCACGCGTCGCGTTCGGCGCGGTCGGCGTCGAGCAGGGCCAGGCCGTCGGCGGTGAGTTCGATGAGCTGACGCCTGCGGTCGTGATCGTCGGGGCGTCGCGATGCCAGCCCGCGGTTCACCAGGTCGTTGATGCCGTCGGTCAATGACTGGACCCGGACGTGCAAACGGGTCCCGAGCTCCGCGGGAGTGGTGGAACCGGCGCGGCTGACCTCGCCGAGTAGTTCGAGCTGACTCAGGGTGAGGCCGTGGTCGGGCCGGTGCCTGCGCATCTGGCGGGCGACCGCCATCATCGATTCCCGCAGCTCGGTGGCGGCAGAGCTGTCATTGTTGCTCATTTGACAAGTCTAACCTTGGTATTTGATCTGTGTCACTAGGGTTGAAAGTCGAGAAATACAAGTTCATACTTGATATAGACATGAGAAAATTTGCCAGGTGGATGTTGTTGCTGACGGTCAGTGTGGCCGTCACGGTTCCACTCACCCTGGCCGGCGTGCCGTCGGCAGCCTTGTTCGCCGCACTGATCGTCGGCATCGTGTTGGCGCTGTGTTCCCTCGCCCCGGCAGGCGTCCCGCGTCGCGCCGGGGTCGCCGCGCAAGGTGTGCTCGGCGTCTACATCGGCACCATGGTGTCCGAGAACGCCGTGGGCGCCCTCGGTCCGCACTGGCTGCCGGTACTCGGCGTCGCGGTCGCCACCCTGCTGCTGTCGGTGCTAGCCGGTGCCCTGCTGGGTCTGCATCGCGACCTCACCCCGCTGACCGGATCCCTGGCCCTGGTCGCCGGCGGCGCATCGGGACTGGTCGCCATCGCCCGCGAACTCGGCGGCGATGACCGGGTGGTGTCGGTGGTTCAGTATTTGCGGGTCGCGCTGGTGACTGCGTCGATGCCGGTGGTGGTCACGCTGGTCTATCACGCCGACAAGTCGCATACCGGTGCCGGCCCGGTCGGTGAATCTAATTCCGCTCCTTGGTATCTCAGTCTGGTAATACTCGTTGCCCTGGTGCTGGTCGGCGCCACCGTGGGCAAGCTGGTGCGCTTACCGGGCGCCGGACTGCTCGGGCCGCTGGCCCTGACCGTCGTGCTGCAACTGACCGGCCTGTCCTTCGGACTCACCGTGCCCGCCGTACTCGTTCAGGTCGGCTATCTGGTGATCGGCTGGCAGGCCGGGCTGGCGTTCACCCGGGACTCGTTGCGCGCGGTCGCGCGGATCCTGCCGTGGGCGCTGGCCTTGATCGTGGCGCTCGGCGTCGCGACGGCCGGGCTCGGCGTCGTGCTGGCCCACTTCGCCGGCCTCACCCCGCTGGAGGGATACCTCGCCACCAGCCCCGGCGGGGTCTACGCCGTCCTGGCCACCGCGGTCGAGACCGGCTCCAACGTCACCTTCATCATCGCCGCGCAGGTGGTACGGATTCTGCTGATGCTGTTCGCCGCACCGCTTCTGGCGCGGACCCTGGCCAAACTGACCGCTCGGCGACGAACGGTCACACCGACGGTCGAGGTCGCCACCGTCGGTCGATGACGGTCGACCGGACTCATCGCCGGTCCAATCCCGACAACCGCATCGCCAGGGCGTGGCGCACCGGCGGTAGCTTCCCCGCCATCCGCATGGCCAGGTTCCGGAACGGCCGGCGCCCGGGCGACGTGGTCGCCAGCGCGGTGAGCCGACCGGCCAGGGCGACAACACCTTCGGCGGTACGCCGACGCTCGGCTGCATATGCCTCGAGCAGGTGATCGGGCTCGCCGGCGAGCACCCGGGACAACAGCTCGCCGAGCAGGACGGCGTCCTCGATGCCCAGATTCATGCCCTGCCCGCCCGCGGGCGAATGCACATGCGCCGCGTCGCCGGCCAGCAGGACGCGGCGGTCGCGGAAGGCATCCGCGATGCGATGGTGCACGCGGAAGCGAGAACCCCACACGACGTCGTCGACCACGACCGGATGCGCCACCGGGCCACGCCCATCCAGAAGTGCCTGCACGAACCCGGCATCCGGATGCTGTGGAGCATCGTCGACGGTCGCGACGATGCGGTACAGGCCGTCGGGCAGCGGCGCCACCACCGCCAGGCCCGCGGGGGAGAAGTACAGGATCACTTCGTCGCTGGGGACGCCGCCCGACAGCCGCACGTCGGCGAGGGCGAAGGATTCGGCGTAGGTGCTCCCGGTGAACGCGATGCCGGTCTGCTCGCGCACCGTGCTGTGCATACCGTCGGCGCCGACGACATACCGCGCTGTCACGCGTTGTCCGTCCGCGAAAGCGACCTCGACGCCGGCCTCGTGCTGCGAAACCCCCGTGACGGTGGCCGGCCGGATGACCTTCCCGCCGAGCTGTTCGAGGCGGTCCAGCAAGAACGCCTCGGTATCGGCCTGCGAGATCATCAGCGTGTACGGATAACGGGTCGCCAGCTGGTCGAACGGCACTGCGACGAGGAGGTCGTCGCGGTCCCGGATCGCGAACGTCGCGGTGTGCACCCCGCGTCGCACGAGTGCTTCGGTGACGCCGTAGGGCTGGAGAAGTTCCAGGGTGTGCGGGTGCACGACGGCGGCGCGCGACGTGTTGGCGCCCTCGGCCTGCTGGTCGACGACGGTCACGACGTGGCCGCGTTGGGTGAGCACGAGCGCCGCGGTCAGCCCGACCGGGCCGGCGCCGACGATGAGGACATCGGTGGTGTGCATGATCTCTCCTTGGTCAACGACTGTTTGCCAACGCTTGTTGACAACACGCTAAACCCGACCTCCGGTGATGTCAACGGTTGTTGGCCTACAGTTGTTGGCATGAGGAGACCGGCGAGCGAAACGAAGGCGTTGATCCTGGCCGCAGCCCGCGAGCGGTTCGCCACCGACGGGTACGAGAAGGCGACCATCCGGGGGATCGCCGCCGACGTGGGCATCGATCCCTCGATGGTGATGCGCTACTTCGGAAACAAGGAGGCGCTGTTCGGCGCGGCGGCCGAGTTCGATCTCGAGCTACCCGACCTCACCGAGGTCCCGACGGAACAGTTGGGCGCCGCGCTGGCCACACACTTCGTGGAGCGCTGGGAGCGCGACGGGGCGTTGCTCATCCTGCTGCGCGTCGGCGTCACGAATGAGGCTGTCGCAGAACGGATGCGGACGATCTTCGCCGCCCAATTGGGACCGGTGGTGGCCAAGGCGACGGGCGATGCACCCGATACTCCGGTGCGGGCCGGGCTGGCCGCCTCGCAGGTACTCGGCATGGCCCTGTGTCGCTATGTGCTGGTGTTTCCGCCCCTGGCCGCCATGTCGAGACCGCAGATCGTCGACTGGATCGGCCCGACGCTGCAGCGCTATCTCACTGGCTAGAGACGCGCGATCACCGCGGCCAGCAGTGCACCCATCCGTGCGGCCGACTGGCGGCCGGCCTCCAGCACCTCCGCGTGCGACAGCGGCTGACCCGTCATCCCCGCCGCCAGGTTTGTCACCAGCGAGAGGCCGAGCACCTCGGCGCCGGCCGCGCGCGCCGCGATCGTCTCGTGCACCGTGGACATCCCGACCAGGTCCGCACCCAGCGTGCGCAGCATCCGGATCTCGGCAGGGGTCTCGTAGTGCGGGCCGGGCAGGCCGGCGTAGACCCCGTCGGCCAACGTCGCATCGATCTCGCGGGCGATGGCGCGCAATCGCGGCGCGTAGGCGTCCACCAGGTCGACGAACTGCGCCCCCACCAGCGGTGAGCGCGCGGTCAGATTCAGGTGATCGCTGATCAGCACCGGTTCGCCGACGCGGTAGTCCGCCCGCAACCCGCCGGCGGCGTTCGTGAGCACGACGGTGCGCACCCCTGCCGCGCACGCCGTACGCACCGGGTGCACGACATGCTGCAGGTCGTGACCCTCATAGGCGTGGATGCGTCCCACCAGTACCAAGACGTGGTGCGCCCCGATGGGAACCGAAAGGACCCGGCCACCGTGTCCGGCCGCGGTCGGCGGCGTGAAACCGGGCAATTCGGCCATCGCAACGGTGGCGGTCGGTGTCCCGAGTTGCTCGACCGCCGGTGCCCAGCCGGAGCCCAGCACCACCGCGACATCGTGGGCGTCGACGCCGGTGCGCTCGCGGATCGCCTGGGCGGCGGCCTCGGCCGACAGCTGCGGATCAGTCACGGGTGAGATACTGCCAGGATGCCCACGGTCGCCGCGTTGTCGAGTGTCGAGGACGCCGTCCACCGGCGTCGCGGTGATCTCATCGAACTGTCCCATGCGATCCACGCCGAGCCCGAGCTGGCGTTCGAGGAACATCGCAGCTGCGCCAAGACGCAAGCCCTGGCGGCCGAGCGCGGATTTGCGGTGACGGCCGCACCTGGCGGCTTGAAGACCGCCTTCCGCGCCGAGTACGGCAGCGGCCCGCTGGTCATCGGTATCTGCGCCGAGTACGACGCGCTGCCCGGAATCGGGCATGCCTGCGGGCACAACATCATCGCCGCTTCCGCGGTCGGCACCGCACTTGCGCTGGCCGATGTCGCCGACGAACTCGGCTTGACCGTCGTCCTGGTGGGCACCCCGGCCGAAGAAACTGGTGGCGGAAAAGCCTTGCTGCTCAACGCCGGAACGTTTGACGACATCGCGGCCACGGTGATGCTGCATCCGGGTCCGGTGGACATCGCGGCGGCCCGCTCACTGGCGCTGTCAGAGGTGGCCGTCGGATATACCGGGCGGGAATCGCACGCCGCGGTGGCGCCCTACCTGGGGATCAACGCCGCGGACGCGCTGACCGTGGCGCAGGTGGCCATCGGCCTGTTGCGTCAGCAGCTGGCGCCCGGCCAGATGGTGCACGGCCTGGTCACCGAGGGCGGCCAGGCCAGCAACATCATTCCCGCGCACACCGAACTGCGCTACACCATGCGCGCCACCACGATGGAGTCGCTGCACGAATTGGAGGAGCGGATGGCCGGGTGCTTCGCCGCCGGAGCGGTGGCCACCGGCTGCGAGCACAACGTCGCCGAGACGGCCCCGCCCTACGACGCGTTGGCGCCCGATGCGTTCCTGTCGGAGGTGTTCCGCGCCGAGATGCTGCGGGTGGGACGCACACCCGTGACCAGGGAGCTCGAGGTGGCGCTGCCATTGGGCAGCACCGACATGGGCAACGTGACACAGGTGATGCCGGGTATCCATCCCGTGGTGGGCGTGGACGCCGGCGGCGCCTCCATCCACCAGCCCGAGTTCACGGTGGCCGCGGCGAGCCCGTCGGCCGACAAGGCAGTCGTCGAAGGCGCAATCATGTTGGCCCGCACGGTGGTTGCGCTGGCTCAGGATTCCGGCGAGCGGGACCGGGTGCTGGCGGCGCAGGCCCGACGGGAGAACCGATGAGCCTGCGCGAGCACACCGAAGCATGGCTGGCCGCCCACCGCGAAGACCTGGTGTCCTGGCGCCGGCACATCCACACCCACCCCGAACTCGGACGCCAGGAGTTCGCCACCACCGAGTTCGTCGCCAACCGGCTGGCCGACGCCGGGCTCAATCCGAAGGTGCTGCCCGGCGGCACCGGGCTGACGTGTGACTTCGGCCCCGACGACGGCCCCCGGGTGGCGTTACGCGCCGATATGGATGCGCTGCCGATGGCTGAGCGCACCGGGCTGCCGTTCACGTCGGCCGTGCCCGGCGTGGCGCACGCCTGCGGGCACGACGCGCACACCGCCGTGCTGCTCGGAGCGGCGCTGGCGATGGCTTCGGCGCCGGAGTTGCCGGTCGGGGTGCGGCTGGTCTTCCAGCCCGCAGAGGAACTGATGCCCGGCGGCGCGATCGATGCCGTGGCAGCCGGTGCGGTGTCCGGGGTTTCGCGGATCTTCGCGCTGCACTGCGACCCGCGCCTGGAGGTCGGCAAGATCGCGACGCGGCCCGGGCCGATCACGTCGGCCGCCGACTCGATCGAGATCACCCTGCACTCGCCGGGTGGACACACCTCGCGACCGCACCTCACCGGGGATCTGGTGTACGCGATGGGCAGCCTGATCACCGGGGTGCCGGGCGTGCTGTCGCGCCGGATCGATCCGCGGTTGAGCACCGTGATGGTGTGGGGTGCGGTCAACGCCGGGGTGGCAGCCAATGCCATACCGCAGACCGGGACGCTGGCCGGCACCATCCGAACCGCCAGCCGCGAGACGTGGCTGACGCTGGAATCCCTTGTCCAGGAAGTGGTTTCGTCCATCTTGGCGCCGCTGCAGGTGGAACATGCGGTCAACTATCGGCGCGGTGTGCCGCCGGTGGTCAATGAGGAGGTCTCCACCCGCATCCTCATCCACGCCATCGAGGCGCTGGGCCCGGACGCGCTGGCCGACACCCACCAGTCCGGTGGCGGCGAGGACTTCTCCTGGTATCTCGAAGAGGTGCCCGGTGCGATGGCCCGTCTCGGGGTCTGGTCCGGCGAAGGGCCGCAGCTGGATCTGCACCAGCCGACGTTCGACCTCGACGAGCGTGCCCTCGAGGTCGGGGTGCGGATGATGGTGAACCTGGTGCAGCACTCAGCGCAGAACGTCCGCTGAGTCACCGGAACTGCGTTCAGGCTAGGTCGGCCGCGGCAAGGTCCAGTGCGCGGTTGAACAGGTAGCGGAAGATGGGGCACCCGATCCAGCGAGTGAGGGCGGGGCCGACAAGTGGGATGCGCAGCTCGAAAGTTGAGGTCCAGACCACCTGGGTACCGGCGGGTGTGGCCGTGAACGAGACGCTCCCGTGCTCGTGACGGGCTGGCGGAAAGCAACGGTACACGTGATAGTCAAAACGGTGGGGCGGGTCATAGGCGGTGATCCGTTCGGCGAACCAGCCGAAAGCCGCCACCAATACCCGTACCGCACCCAGGCCGTAACGTTGGTCAACGCCCGGTATGGCGACATGCTCGTGAAAGACAATCGGGACACGAGTGTAGTTGTGCGCGTTGCTTATCCAGTCAAACAGCGCCTGCGGAGACGACGCAATCACGCGATTGACGGTCACAGTTTCCACTCGATGTCCTTCTCTCTAGTCAAGGCCCGCGGCGTCGACGCGGCGCTCAGCTTGTCCGGATTGCGGACGGCATAGAGCGCTGCAACGCGGTCGTGATCGACCTCCAGGATCAGAAGCGAGTCGAGCCGGCCTTTCGAGCGAAACATCACCGCGGGCAGCGCGTTGCAATGGACGATCTCGATCTCCATGTCGCGCAATCCTTTCCGCCCGACACCAATCAAGAAATGCGCGACGCGGCCCGCGCCGGACACCGGGTGTAGAGCTGCAGAAACCCGGCCGCCGCCGTCAGAGACGTGGACGACCTCCGGGGCCAGCACTGCCATCAGAGCGTCGACATCGCCGGTATGAGTGGCCCACAGGAATCGCTCGACCACACGACCGGTTGTGTCGGCGTCAGGATCGAATCGCTTGCGCCGGGCGCGCACGTGCTCGCGTGCTCGATACGCGATCTGCCGAACTGCAGTGTCAGACTTGCCGACGATCTCGGCGATCTCGGCGTAGCCATAGCCGAACACCTCGGCGAGCACGAAGACGGCCCGCTCAGTGGCGCCGAGTGATTCGAGCACAAGTAGCATCGCCATCGAAACAGACTCGGCCAGCACGGCATCGTGGCCTGCGTCCGGCTCGGTACGTACCGGCTCTGGCAGCCAGACGCCGATGTAGTCCTCGCGCCGGCGCTGCACAGTCCTGAGGTGGTTCAGAGCCTGCCTGGTCACGGTTTGGACCAGGTACGCCCGTGGATGAATGACGTCAGTGTCGGATGCGCCACGCCAGCGGATATAGCTGTCCTGCACCACGTCTTCCGCGTCGCCGGCCGTGCCCAGGATTTCATAGGCGATCGTGAACAGCAGCGGACGTAGTCCCTCGAAGGCGCCGGTGGCAGATCGTTCCATGACTCGTTGACACCGCCCACCCCGTCGGCGTGACACTACGGCGGCGTGATCGCCGTCACTGTCGTCAGGTGCCGGGGCCGACGTTGGCGGCCGGACGGGTGCGCAGGTCGTGCACATAGGCCGAGGGGGCGCCGGCGATCTCCGCGGCGTCGGCCATCACCCCGAGGTAGCGCGCCGAGGGTAAGCCGCCTTCCCAGGCGTCCACCACATAGAGCCACGCCAGCACGGGTTCGGTGGTGGTGTCCGAGGACAGCCGGTGTACCCGGCAGCGGATCTTCTTGTGGAAGCCGAGCTCAGAGCCCTCCCAGCGGTCCAGGTTGCCTTCGTCCTCTTTGGTCATGTCGTAGAGCACCACGAAGACCTTCTCGTCGGGATCTTCGACCAGGGTCGCCAGGGCGCCTTCCCAGCCGAAGTCCTCGCCGCCGAACGTCAGACGCCATCCGTGCAGCCAACCGGTGCCGGCCACCGGCGAATGCGGGGCGCGCTGAAGCATCTGCTCCGGATGCATGTTCGATCCGTAAGCGGCGTAGAGCGGCACGGGCCAACTTTAGGCGGTCATGCGGCGCGGGGCGAAGCGACCCGGGAGATCGGTCCGGTGGGCGCACGAGCACCGACCCACTACGTTTATCTCCGTGCCCACCCGCATCGTGATCATCGGCGGCGGTCCCGCCGGCTACGAGGCCGCTCTGGTCGCCGCATCCCGCGGCCCGGATGCCGTACAGGTCACCGTCGTCGACAGCGACGGTATCGGTGGAGCATGCGTGCTCTTCGACTGCGTGCCGTCCAAGACCTTCATCGCCTCCACCGGCGTCCGTACCGAGTTGCGTCGCGCCAACGGCCTCGGTTTCGACATCGCCATCGAGGACGCCAAGATCGACCTCAGCCAGATCCACAATCGGGTCAAGACGCTGGCCCGGTCGCAGTCCGCCGACATCGGCTCCACCTTGCTCAACGCGGGTGTCAACGTGGTCAGGGGCCGCGGCGAACTGGTCGACAGCGTGCCGGGCATGGCCCATCACCGAATCAAGGTGTCCACCCCGGACGGCAAGGTCGGGGTGCTCAAGGCCGACGTGGTGCTGATCGCCACGGGCGCCACCCCGCGGGTGTTGCCCAACGCTGTCCCGGACGGCGAACGCATCCTGAACTGGCGCCAGCTCTACGACCTGTCGGAGCTGCCCGAGCATCTGGTGATCGTCGGCTCCGGGGTCACCGGCGCCGAATTCTGCAGCGCGTACACCGAGCTCGGGGTGAAGGTCACCGTGGTGGCCAGCCGGGACCAGATCCTGCCGCACGAGGATTCCGATGCGGCGGCCGTGCTCGAGGAGGCGTTCTCCGAGCGCGGGGTGTCGCTGGTGAAGAACGGCAGGGCCGAGTCGGTGGTCCGCTCCGGCACGGGCATCGCGGTCACACTCGCCGACGGCCGCGTCGTCGAGGGCAGCCACGCGCTGATGACCGTCGGGTCGGTGCCCAACACCGGTGGCCTGGGCCTCGAAAGGGCCGGGATCGAGCTGGGCCGGGGTAACTACCTGACGGTGGACCGGGTGTCGCGCACGACGGCCCCCGGCATCTACGCGGCGGGGGACTGCACCGGCCTGCTGCCGCTGGCCTCGGTCGCCGCCATGCAGGGGCGCATCGCGATGTACCACGCGCTGGGCGAAGGGGTGACTCCGATCCGGCTGCGCACCGTCGCGTCGGCCACGTTCACCCGGCCCGAGATCGCCGCAGTGGGCGTCCCGCAGACCCAGATCGACGACGGCACCGTGCCCGCCCGCACCTTGATGCTGCCGCTGACGACGAACGCCAGGGCCAAGATGTCGTTGCTGCGCCGCGGTTTCATCAAGATCTTCTGCCGGCCTGCGACGGGTGTGGTGATCGGCGGGGTCGTCGTCGCGCCGATCGCCTCGGAATTGATCCTGCCCATCGCGCTTGCGGTGCAGAACCGGATCTCGGTGGGGGACCTGGCCCAGACGTTGTCGGTGTACCCGTCGTTGTCGGGGTCCATCGTGGAAGCGGCCCGACGCCTGATGGCGCACGATGACCTGGACTAAAGGCGAGTTCGCAGCGCTGAACCCACACGGCATCGATTTCGCGACGTAGGCTCGGAACCGGCAACGCCTACCGACGAGTAACCACGAGGAGCTTCCCGCCGTGACTGACCCGATCTCAGGCAATGGGCAAGCTCAGCTCGGACCCCAGCGCCGCGCGACGGCGTGGGAGCGCCTCGGCAGTGAGCAGTTCGACGTCGTGGTCATCGGCGGCGGGGTGGTCGGTGCGGGTGCCGCCCTGGACGCCGCGACCCGGGGACTCAAGGTCGCGCTCGTAGAAGCCAGGGACTTCGCCTCGGGCACTTCCAGTCGCAGCAGCAAGATGTTCCACGGCGGCCTGCGCTACCTGGAGCAGTTGGAATTCGGTCTGGTCCGTGAGGCGCTGCATGAGCGCGAGCTGTCGCTGACCACACTGGCGCCGCATCTGGTCAAGCCGCTGCCGTTCCTGTTCCCGCTGACCAAGCGGTGGTGGGAACGCCCGTACGTGGCCGCGGGCATCTTCCTCTACGACCAGCTGGGTGGCGCGAAATCCGTTCCGGCACAGAAGCATCTGCTCAAGGCCGGGGCGCTGAGGCTGGCGCCGGGCCTCAAGCGCAGTTCCCTCATCGGCGGTATCCGCTATTACGACACCGTCGTTGACGACGCCCGCCACACCATGACGGTGGCGCGGACGGCCGCGCATTACGGCGCGGCGGTCCGGACCTCCACGCAGGTGGTGGCGTTGCTGCGCGAAGGTGACCGCGTCACCGGGGTGAAGGTGCGCGATTCCGAGAACGGTGCCGTGACCGAGGTGCGCGGGCATGTGGTCGTCAACGCCACCGGCGTGTGGACCGACGAGATCCAGGCCTTGTCGAAGGAGCGCGGCCGGTTCCGGGTGCGGGCCTCCAAGGGCGTGCACATCGTGGTGCCGCGGGATCGCGTCGTCAGCGAGGTGGCGATCATCCTGCGCACCGAGAAGTCGGTGCTGTTCGTCATTCCGTGGGGCACGCACTGGATCATCGGCACCACCGACACCGACTGGAATCTCGACTTGGCCCACCCGGCCGCGACGAAGGCCGACATCGATTACATCCTCACCCACGTCAACACGGTGCTGGCCACCCCGCTGACCCACGACGACATCGACGGCGTCTACGCGGGCCTGCGGCCGCTGCTGGCGGGGGAGAGCGAGTCCACCTCCAAGCTGTCCCGCGAGCACGCCGTGGCGGTGCCGTCCCCGGGATTGGTGTCCATCGCCGGCGGCAAGTACACGACCTACCGGGTGATGGGCGAAGACGCGATCGACGCCGCGGCGGAGTTCGTTCCGACCCGGGTGGCGCGCTCGATCACCGAGAAGGTGCCGCTGATGGGTGCCGACGGCTACTTCGCGTTGGTCAATCAGACCGAACACGTCGGTGCGCACTACGGGCTGCATCCCTACCGGGTGCGCCACCTGCTCGACCGGTACGGCTCGCTCATCGGTGAGGTGCTGGCCATGGCTGACGGCAATGCCGAACTGCTGGAACCGATCACCGATGCGCCGGTATATCTGAAGGTCGAGGCCGTGTATGCGGCGGCGGCAGAAGGGGCACTGCATCTGGAGGACATCCTGGCCAGGCGGATGCGGATCTCCATCGAATACCCGCACCGTGGCGTGGACTGCGCTCGCGAGGTCGCGGAAGTCGTTGCGCCCGTGCTCGGTTGGAGTGCGGAGGATGTCGACCGCGAAGTGTCGACCTACCTGGCCCGGGTGGAGGCCGAGGTGCAGTCGCAGACGCAGCCCGACGACGAGAGCGCCGATGCGTTGCGTGCCGCGGCGCCGGAGGCGCGCGCCGAGATCCTGGAACCGGTGCCCATCAAGTGATCGGCCCGCTGCCCGATCGCGACGGCGTCGGCGCGACGCGGGTGCGGCTGCGCGGTGGCGCCGTCCTGGTCGAGCTCGCCGACCGATTCGGTGCGGATGCGGCTGCCAAAGTGCTTGCGGGCGAGGTATTCTGCACCGATGGCAGCGTGGTGACGGCGGCGACGGTACTACCGCCCTTCACCGACGTCTGGCTGTATCGCGACCTCCCCGACGAGGTGCCCGTCCCGTTCGAGATGCCGATCCTGCACCGCGATGACGACATCGTGGTGGTCGACAAGCCGCACTTCCTGGCGACCATGCCGCGGGGGTCGCACGTGGTGCAGACGGCGGTGGTGCGGCTGCGAAGGGAATTGGATCTGCCGGAGCTGAGCCCCGCGCACCGGCTGGATCGGCTCACGGCGGGCGTGCTGTTGTTCACCGCGCGCCGTGAGGTGCGGGGCGCTTATCAGACCATGTTCGCCGGCGGACGGGCGCGAAAGACCTATCTGGCGCGCGCCGCCGGAACGCCCGCCGTCGCGCTACCGGCTGTGGTGACGAGTCGGATCATCAAGCAGCGCAGTGTGTTACAGGCTTTCGAGGAACCCGGCGAACCGAATGCCGAGACGTACGTCGAAGCGCTGGGTGACGGGCTGTACCGGCTGACGCCGAGGACCGGACGCACCCATCAGCTGCGGGTGCACCTGGCCTCCATCGGCATTCCGATAGCCAACGACCCGCTCTATCCGGACATCATCGACGTGGCACCCGGTGACTTCTCCCATCCGCTGCAGCTGCTGGCGCAGCGGTTGGCGTTCGACGATCCGCTCAGCGGCGAGCACCGGGAGTTCGACAGTGGACGGGTGCTCAGACCGCTTTGCGGGTGAACTGGGCGATGGCGCCGTAGTCGTAGTAGTCGTGCGTCTCGGCAAGCGGGTTCGTGTCGAAGGTGTATTCGACGTAGAGCTTCTTGATCTTGCGTGCCAACTCGACCGGGATGTTGTCGATGACGGCCGCTTCCAGCCCCTCGATGTCGATCTTGAGGATGTCGATCTTGCCGTGCTTGGCGATCACATCCTCGAGCACCGTGAGGGAGTTCACCAGGGGCACGGTGAGGGTGTTGCCGAAGGGGGCGCCGACGCCGCCGTATCGGCCCGACTCCTCCCACGCGAACTCGACCTCGCCGTCGCTGGTGCCGACCGCGGCCTCGCGCACCTCATAGCGCCCTTCGAACGGGCTGAGGTTCTCCTTGAGCTTCGCCACGTTGGACGGCAGCGGTTCGAACAGGTAGGTGTACGCCGCGGAATTGCGGGTCAGGAAATATGCTGCGGAAATGCCGATATTGGAGCCGAAGTCGACAATGACGGTGTCCGCGGCGTCGGCGAGGTAGTCGTTGCGGCAGAAGATCTCGTTGACGGTCAGCAGGTCATGTCCGGTGTGCAAGCGAAGGTCGAGCCAGGACTGCGGGGTGCGGACTCGCACCGTGCACGGGTAGGTGCCCTTGCCGAGCAGGTAGCGCTTGAACATCTCGGCCGGGTGCTCGTAGAGCTTGACCATGTTGGCGGCCGCGACATAGTGCCTACGGTCCAGCGCTGACTTCGCGATCAAGCCGAGATTGCGTCCCGCGACCTGCATATCTACCTCCGTCGTGTGGGGCGCTTCTCGTGGTCACCATGCTGGTGCACCCGCAACGCCCGCAAACACTACCGGCACTGCCGCAAATTGATGCTGCAAGTGAACTGACTGCCCGACCGGCGGTCGGGGTCTGATCTACTGACCGGCATGGACCGCGCCGGGTTTGACCAGTTGTTCGACATGTCCGACCGCACCGTCATCGTCACCGGCGGCACCCGGGGAATCGGACTCGCGCTGGCCGAAGGGTTTGCTCTCGGCGGAGCACGGGTGGTGGTCGCCAGCCGTAAGCCCGACGCCTGCGCGTCGGCCGCCGAGCATCTCCGGACTCTGGGTGCCCAGGCGATCGGCGTGCCCACCCACTCCGGAAACGTCGACGATCTGGCGACGCTCGTGGACCGCACGGTGGCGGAGTTCGGTGGGATCGACGTGGTGGTCAACAACGCTGCCAACGCGCTGGCACAGCCGATCGGGTCGATGACGGTCGAGGCGTGGAACAAGTCGTATTCGGTGAACCTGCAGGGTCCGGTGTTCCTGGTTCAGCATGCGCTGCCGTACCTGAAGCAGAGCACGGCGCCCGCGGTGCTGAACATGGTGTCGGTGGGTGCGTTCAACTTCGCGCCCGCGTTGTCGATCTACGCCTCCAGTAAGGCGGCGCTGATGTCGGTGACCCGGTCGATGGCGGCCGAGTTCGCGCCGCTGGGGATCCGGGTCAACGCGATCGCGCCGGGGCCGGTGGACACCGACATGATGCGCAACAACCCGCAGGAGGCGATCGCCGCCATGACGGCCAACACGCTGATGCACCGCCTCGCGACCCCGGATGAGATGGTCGGCACCGCGCTGCTGTTGTGTTCGAGGGCCGGCAGCTACATCACCGGCCAGGTCGTCATCGTCGACGGCGGTGGAACACCGCGTTAGTCCTTTTTGCGCTGCGCGAAGGCGGTAGCGAACTGCCGGATCTCCCCGCTCTGCGAGGCCAGGATCTGGCTGCGGTTCTCCACGTGCAGCGCCGTCTCCAGGCATCCCGCGTCAAGGTTCGCCCAGAGCACTTGTTTGGTCGATTCGAGGCCGAATTTGCCGTATCCACAGAGGGTTTCGGCGATCGCCAGGGCGTCGTCGAGTACCTGACCGTCGGGTGACACCCGGGTCACCATGCCGAGCCGCAGCGCCTCGGCGGCGTCGACGGTCCGGGCGGTCAGGATGAGGTCGAACGCCGGGCCCGCCCCGATGATGCGGGGCAGCGTGTAGCTGACCCCGATATCGCAGCCGCCGATGCCCAGCTTGATGAACTGGGTGCAGAACCGTGCCGATTCGGCGGCGATGCGGATATCGGAGGCCATCGCCAGTGCGAACCCGCCGCCATAGGCCGGGCCGTTGACCGCCGCGATGACGGGCTGGCGCAGTCGGTGCAGTTTGACGGTCAGCGCTGCGATCCGCTCCTGCCAGCGCATGCCCGAACGCGGAAACTCGGTGCCGCCGCCCGCCGCGGGTGGGTTGGGGTCGGTGAGATCCAGACCGGCGCAGAACCCGCGGCCCGCTCCGGTGAGTACGACAACGCGACAATCGTTGTCGGCGGCGATGTCGTCCAGGGTGGCGTGTAACTCCTCGACCAGATCCGAGGACAGGGCGTTGAGCTTGTCGGGCCGGTTGAGCGTGATGACGGCGATGTCGGGACAGGGGCGGGCCAGGTCCAGGTTCGTCATCAGACCACCCTAATCAGACGGCGCTGCGCCAGCCCCTGACTCCGACGGCGATCATCCGCATCTGTTTGACGGCAATCCTTTTGATCTCCGCCTGCGCCGACGGGTCCGCGGCGTCCTCGGTGGTCTCGGCGATCGAGATCATGGCGTTGACGAACAGGTTGGCCAGGATGTTGAGGTCCTCGCTGCTCCAGTCCTTCATACCGGGGAAGCGGGCCAGGTCGATGGCGAGTTCGGACGTGATCAACCGGATTTCGGTGCGAATGGCGTAGCGCAGGACGGCGACGCCGCTGGCGCGCTCCCGGGTGATGAAGCGCCAGTGTTCGCGGCGCTCGCTGATGCCGGCGATGAGGATCTCGGCCGAGGAGTCGATGACGTGGTTGGGGTCGAGCTTTCCGGCCCGGGCGCCGCGCAGCATGTCGCGTAGTGATCGGAAGGATTCGTCGATCAGCACCAGACCGAGCGCTTCCATGGAGTCGAAGTGCCGGTAGAAGGCGGCGGGCACGATGCCCGCCTCACGGGTGACCTCCCGCAGGCTCAGGCCGGTGAAGCTGCCCTCTTCGAGCAGGTGCAGTGCTGCGGCGACGATCGCACGGCGGGTGACCTCTTTGCGTTCGTCGCGAGACAAGGTGTCCCGCGAGGAACGTGACCTGCTACTCGAGCGACCAGAACGCCCAGATCGGGACTTGTGCGCGTCGCTTTCCACAGCCAATGAGCCTACCGCCGCTTTTTGGTCCGGGTACCCGACCGTCGAGTCATCAAACGTTTGTGAGTTCGGAGTACGAATGTTCACCGTGTAATGACCATCACAAGCTGGGGATTTTCCTTGACTGACCGGGCGAGACACGCTCACAGTGTACATATGTTCACCGAAACGTTGACGCGCAAGCTGAGGGACCGGGTGCTCCGGTCGCCGCTGCTGGATCTGCTCACCGGACCTCACGGCGTCGACCGCTACACCGAGATCGTTGATCCGGCGTGGATCAAGGGCGCGGCCCGCGCCAAAGTGGTGGCCGTCCGTCGTCAGACTTCCCGCAGCGTCACCCTGACGCTGGAACCGAACGCCGCCTTCGCCGGATTCTCCGCGGGGCAGCACATCAACCTGTCGGTGGAGATCAACGGCCGCCGGCGCACCCGCCCGTACTCCCCGGCGAGCGCCGAGGGCAGCCGCCTCCTCGAACTGACCGTCGGTCTGCATGACGGTGGTCTGGTGTCGACCTACCTGTACAAGAACGCCACACCCGGCATGACCGTGGGCCTGGACTCCGTCGGCGGCGACTTCGTCCTGCCCGCCGATCGGCCCCGGCGCATCCTGTTCGTCTCCGGCGGCAGCGGCATCACCCCGGTGCTGTCGATGTTGCGCACCCTCAAAGCAGAGGGATTCACCGGCGAGGCCGCCTTCATCCACTACGCGCGGTCGGCCGACGAGGCGTGCTATCGCGACGAACTGGACACCATGCCCGGCGTGCGGGTGCTGCACGGCTACACCCGCAGCGACACCGGCGCGGATCTGGACGGATACTTCGCGCCGCATCACCTGTCCGCCGCCATCGCTGATCCGGACGCCATTTTCGTGTGCGGTCCGCCCGCCCTCGTCGACGCCGTGCGCGAGGTGCGCCCGGACGCCCGGTCGGAGAGCTTTGTTCCGCCGGTGTTCGCCATGCCCACCGAAGCCACCGGTGGCACGGTGACCTTCACGGGCAGTGGTGTAGAGGTGAGCGACAGCGGCCAGACGCTGCTGGAGCAGGCCGAAGCTGCCGGACTGAAGCCGGAGAGCGGATGCCGGATGGGCATCTGCTTCAGCTGCACCCGTCCCAAAACCCGTGGTGCCGTTCGCAATCTGCTCGACGGCACGGTGTCCACCGAAGACTGCGAAGACATCCGAATCTGCGTCAGTGCACCCGTCGGTGACGTCGAGATCGACCTGTAGAAACCCCGCGAAGCGAGAGGACAAGCAATGACCACGCTCGAATTGCCCCGTAGCTCCACTACTTCCACCAACAAGTACGGTCTGACCGCCGAACAGTTCGAGGCGTTCGGTGCCGAGCTCGACGCCATCCGGGAACGCCACCTCGCCGATCTGGGCGAGCGTGACGCCACCTACATCCGCCAGATCATCAAGTGGCAGCGCGGACTCGAGGTCGGCGGCCGAGCTCTGCTGTTCCTGCCGCCGGCCTGGCCGGTCGGCACCGTGATGCTGGGGTTGTCGAAGATCCTGGACAACATGGAGATCGGCCACAACGTCATGCACGGTCAGTACGACTGGATGGGCGACCCCGCGTTGCGCGGTCAGAACTTCGAATGGGATTCGGCCTGCCCGTCCAATCAGTGGCGGCACTCGCACAACTACATGCACCACACCTACACCAACATCGTCGATCTGGATCGTGACATCGGCTACGGCGTGCTGCGGATGAGCGAGGACCAGAAGTGGACCCCGTACTACCTGGGTAACCCGGTCTACGCGTTCCTGCTGATGGTGTTCTTCCAGTACGGTGTTGCCCTGCACGAGATGGAGACCGAGCGCATCCGCTCCGGTGAGATCAAGCTGCGGGACAAGAAAGAGACGTTCGTCGAGATGTGGGCGAAGGTCAAGAAGCAGACCATCAAGGACTACGTGGCCTTCCCGCTGCTGGCCGGTCCGTTCGCGCCATTCGTGTTCGCGGGCAACATGACCGCCAACCTGATGCGCAATGTGTGGTCTTACGCCATCATCTTCTGCGGACATTTCCCGGAGGGTACCCACGAGTTCACCGTCGAGGAGACCAAGGCCGAGTCCCGCGGCCAGTGGTATTACCGCCAGCTGCTGGGTTCGGCGAATCTGACCGGCGGAAAGTGGTTCCACGTCTTCAGTGGCAATCTGTCCTTCCAGATCGAGCATCACCTGTTCCCGGACATCCCGGCGCATCGTTACGCCGAGATCTCCGGTGAGGTGAAGGAGATCGTTCAGCGCTACGGCTTGCCGTACAACAGCGGACCGCTGCCCAAGCAGTTCTTCTCGGTCATCAAGAAGATCTGCCGGCTGGCGCTGCCCGGCTCGAAGTGAGCTACGGTGCCTGACAATTCGGGCACCAGAAGCTGATCCGGTCGCGGGGGGGGCCAACGTCTTCGCCAACGAACTGTGCTTCGTCTTCGGGCGCAGGCCCACCGCTGCGGTCGGCACCGTCAAGGATCCTCTGCGCGTCGTCCAACGCGCCCGGGACATGTTGTGGCTCAACCGTATGCGATCAAACCGGTGCACCACCGGAG